>JBBSPC010000004.1:0-63720 GCA_038259125.1 Chroococcales cyanobacterium
TAACAACGGCTCAATAATTTTCCACTCTTTATCTGTCAAATCGCTTGAATATCCCATTTCTTGCCCCAGCTTACTTAAATTTCTCTACTTTGCCTTGATTCTACGCGATCGCCCAAAAGATCTCAAATGGATTCTATAAATTTGACTGGGGAATATTTAACTCGTAGCACTGCATCTGCGGAAAATCTTGCTGAATTATGGCGATCGCTTTTTGTTGACTATGGCGATCTCCAGTAATAAACTGTGCCGTACCGTCTCCTTGAGATCCGACTCCCTTTCCACCATAAACATAAGTTTGTAAAGGTTTGTGCTTAAGTAGCTGATGTAATATAGGTGCGTTTAGTTGTTGAGGACAAGCAGGAACCAGATTGCGGTCAAATTCAGTTTGCGCCTGAGACATTAAACTACCAAGTATAGCTGCATCTCCTCGCTCTAAAGCCAAAATAGCTTCTTGAACTATCTGAGCGTTAATTCTGCCTAAATAGTCTTGCACCTGAGCTTCTAGAGCATTTTTAGCAACAGGATAGCATTGATTGAGTTGAGTCAGTATTTCTTGAGTATTTTTTGAACCAGCTAAGTCAACCACGATAAAATACAAATCTTGACCTATGGTCAAAGGTTTTAGCTGATAGCGATCGCCATCAAAGATCATTAAAATTGGCTGGTTACCAAAAGCACAGGCTTGATCTAGTCTGCCACACTGGCTGGGGGTTGTTTTTTCGCCCCAATAAGCTAAATCCATTTCTTCTTCAATAGTTAAATCTAGCTGATAAAAATAATTAAATGCTCTGGCAACCAACACACAAATTGCTGCACTAGAAGATAAACCTTTTTTAATTGGTAAATTCGTTAAATAATTATTAATTTCTAAACCACCCACTCCATAACGAGTCAAAGCTTCATAGGCAACACCCGCTATGTAACTATAAAAATTTCCTGTTTGAGCCATCTCTAACAATAAATTCTTATCCATAGCTAGTTTTACTATCTGAGGCTGATTTGCCGTTTTAAGAACTAAATTACGATGGGTTTTGACTTGAGCATAAATGCCTTGATTGGTGCCAACCACGATCGCGTAGCCTGGTTCAATATTAGGATTAATCTGGCGATATTCTGCTGCCCAATCACTATGTTCGCCGAATAGACAAAGACGACCAGGGACAAAAAAATTCATTTTAATAATTTAACTATTAACGTTAAATGCAAATGTAAACTTTCTCAATCTTTTAAATAATCCTGTTAAAATATTGGGTCGTATATGTAGTTGTTAAATAAAGACAGAAATTGAACTAAAAAACCAGTTTGAAGCCAGAAAAGGCTTTAGTATTAAGCTTTTTATTTAATTCTGTCGATAAAGTACGGGGTATTATCAAATATGGGTAAAATTACTAAACATTTTCGATTATGGAGCAGTTTCCAACCTTCACTAAATCAGAAATTAATTAATAAGTCTGCCTCTATTGAGCCAATTGTTTTAGGTAAAACAATTCCTAAAATTACTTCAAGTTTAATTATTAGCTTTATAACTATTTTAGCTAGCCTCCAGCCGTTAGGCGTTAAACCTGCTCAAGCTGCTTCTGGTCCTTATTGTCATTTTACTCCCGACAAAGTTGAGGCAAAAGAAAAGCTGTTAAAAGCCTCTTTAGAAGGAGATCAAACCGCTAAACAAGAGTATCAAGAAATTGTGCAAAGGCATACTCAAATGCTACAGCTATGCCGTAGTCAAACTTGGCCAGCAGAACAAGCAATTTGGTTGCGTCTTTATCCCTGTGACGTAACTGCTGGTTCAATAGATTCTGTACTAGACCGTATTGTCAATCTCGGCTACAACAAAATACATTTAGAAGTTTTCTACGATAGTCAAGTTCTTTTGCCGCCTGGAGATAATCCTACTCCTTGGATACCAGTAGTGCGATCGCCTGGAGCAGAAAATGCTGATTTACTACAGCAAACTATTGATAAAGCACATCAACGAGGCATAAAGGTCTATGCTTGGTTATTTACCATGAACTATGGCTATACCTATGCCCAGCTTCGCGATCGCCAAGAAGCATTGGCTCGCAATGGACAGGGTTCAAATAGTCTTACTTTTGTTAACGATCACGCTCAGGCATTTATCGATCCTTATTCCCGTCAGGCACAAGCGGATTATTATAATTTGGTGCAGGCAGTCCTCAAACGGCAGCCAGACGGTGTTTTATTTGATTACGTTCGTTACCCTCAAGGTACAGGTGGACAGTCCTATGTTCATAACGTCCGAGATTTATGGATTTATGGTAAATCCTCCCTCAACGCTCTATACAATAGAGCCACCAACCAGAAGGGATTAGCCGTAATCAAAAAATATGTAGAAACTGGTAATTTTACCGCTCAAGATCTCAAAAATATCGATCAGCAATACCCCAAAGAGAAAGATCCAAGCTGGCAGGGTCGTCGTAATGTGCCTGACTCTAAAGCAACTCTCCAGTCACGCTCTCTTAGCTTAAGCCAAGAACTTTGGCTTTTATCTGTCGCCCATGCGGCACAAGGTGTGCTTGATTTTCTTTCTTTTGCTGCTAAACCCGCTCAAGATCGAAGCATCCCCGCAGGAGCAGTCTTTTTTCCTGAGGGTAATCGTTTAATAGGCAAAAATAGCTTTGATTCTCGTCTCCAGGCTTGGGATAAATTTCCTCCAGACTTAGAGTGGCATCCTATGTCTTACGCTATATGTGAAGAAAAGACAGATTGTATTGCCAAGCAGGTAGAAAGTGTTTTAAAAATAGCCCCCAAGACAACAAAAGTTGTTCCTGCTTTAGCTGGTGCTTGGGGTAAAGTTTATCGCAACCATCCTCCTTTAGAAGCGCAGATGGAAGCACTACGCAAGGCAACTCCAGAAGTTAATTCTATTAGTCATTTTGGCTATTCCTGGCAAGAGCCAAGTCAAGATCGCCAACGAAATTCATGTAATTTGCTTTAAAAGTTTTATTTATCCTGTGCATCTGTTATGATAGTTAGCGTCGCATACAAAGCGCGGATGTGGCGGAATTGGTAGACGCGCTAGATTTAGGTTCTAGTGTTTTCGGACGTGAAGGTTCAAGTCCTTTCATCCGCACTCTCTCTAACGTTCGAGTCTTAGGGCTTTCACGCTCACGTCCTAAGACACCAGAACGAAATCTTTCTCAAAACTTGCTCAAAACTGAATATAGCAGTAAGGCGAATACGAATGCAATGAGTATTTGTGTACCCTATTTACTTAAACGGTTAAATGAGTAGACAAAAAAAAGACGGGTATTATCCCATCTTCTAGTCATTCTGTCAAATACGTTTATAGCTCTATTTTTGCAACCCTAGCCTCTCAAATTTCGCTTTAAGACACTTATCTTGACTTACGAATATTATTCCTGTCAAACTGACCTTACGCCAAGATTAGAGGTTATAGAACAAGCTTTCTTGGTCTTCTTCAATGTAAACGATATTGACATTCGCTCGGTAGAGCAAATCTCACGAATCGCCCAAATCGCTCAATTTTGAATCTTTATTAAGCGTCTGTTTTTTATACTCATGGTTCATTCCTGAGCGATAAGGTCAAAAGTAGAACTTTTGGCTGTAAGATTTTCGTTAGACGTTTTGTTAATAATCTCTAACGTTTTTACGCTTAGCGTCAATCAGGCTCTTGGTCTATCTCTATTTGTCATAGCAATCCTCTGATAATTTGGACATTCCTAGAACGTGACACGTTCTGTGTCACGTATTTCAGATACGCCTACGCTTCTTTCTCTTGGTCTTGACAGAGGTTACAGCTTCGCTGTAGTCTTTACTCTGTCAAGACCTAAAGCGACTAAGCAGGTCTTCAAGCTGTTTGTCAGTCATAACCAACCTAGAACGCTTGCGATAGTGCTTGATGATATAATCCCTACATTCACTCTTAGACCAACCTAAACGGGTCGCTTCGTCGTCGATAGCGTGCTTTAGTTTCCAGAAGTCAATTGCTTCTTGCTTTTTGCTCACGCCTGCTTGCCCTAATACCCTTGACTAAGCCTTTAAACTCCTTGACTCCCTTGGCGGTCAGTTCTGATTGTTTCAAAGCCTCTTCTTTTTCTTTGTCGTTTGGCAGTAGTAGCCATAGCCTAATCTGTAAGCCTATTCCAAACTCTATATCTGTTATTATTTCTCTTGCCTCTTTAACTGCTTCCTTTGGAGGCTCGTCGTCCATTTCAACAATAGCCCACATCCTGGCTAGCTCCTCGCAAACAAAAACGCAGTGGTCTGCTGCTGCAAGAAGCAAATATCTCAACTCAGTTTCTGTAAAATCCATAATCTCTCTATCCTTTAGTCCATTTACCCTTCTGTAGTCTCATACCTATATCAAGGAGACACTCCTTGATATCTCTAGACCTAGGTGCTTCAAATAGCCAGCCTTGCTGTACCCAAACATCTACTTGGCTACGTATCTGAGCCGTATAGATTTCTAGTTCTATACCTGCATTCTTAGCGTTTCGAGCCTCGGTAGCTATGTAATCTTTAAGTAAGCTTCCGAGGCTCGAAGCCTTCTCCGTTTCACCTTTAAACCAAGACCAGTAGGATTTAAGCCTACTGGTAGCTTCTTGTTCGTCCTTCCAAACGCCTGAAGCAATACCACAAGCCATAAGGTCAAGACTTATTGTTCTTTGCTGAGAGGTTAATCCTTTAACGGACTTACTTAGCAACTTTCTGGTTATAACGAAAGCTTGAGCTAGCTCTAAATCCCAAAACGCGTCAAACTCCTCAGAAAACCCTCCCCAGTCGCAAGCATCAACGTCTAAAAGTTTACTTTGCCACTCGTTAGGCTTGATGCCTAATTCACTCTGACGTTGCTCGGATAACTCCTCTACACGCTTACAGGGGATAACTATCATCCGTCGTTTTAACTCCTTGAAGCGGTCGTCTAGGTGTAAGGGGGTGATACTGGAGAATATCTTAGGGCAAAAGCATCTAAACTCCAGGTTTACTCCTGTCTCTTTAGACGACAGGATAATCTTGTCGGTACTCCTGTCATACCCAAATTTAAACATTCGATACAGGTCAGGATTGCTAGTAAAGACGTTAGCATCTACATCATCCCAGACCATGCAGGTATTCCTTTCCACTGTCTTAGCCACTGTTGGATAAAGAAGGCTATCGCTAGGTATCTCGACGTAGGTTGTCCTTTTGGCTTCTAAGCTGTTCCTTATCCCAGCAAAAGTATCGCTAGAAGAATTAATACTAACGCTATGTAGGTAACTAGCAAGTTTCGCAACTGTGCTTTTCCCACTTCCTGATTGCCCGTATAAGAACAAATAAGGAATAGTCTTACATAGAGCAGAAGGAAGCAAAAAGTAAGTAGCAATAATATCGTAAAAGTTATGAGGCAAGAATATAGTTTGCTTGAGAAGAGAGAGCAAGTTCCAAGAGAGAGGCTGTGATTCTATATATATTTCTCTCCAGGTGTCGCTTACCCCGTCTTCAGACTTAAACAGATTTGAGTAATCGTAAGCCATAATTATCTAATAACCGCCATTAACATCTCGAAGTAAATATCTATGAAGGCTTGGTTGTCCGAATGCTCTTTGAGTATTCGGTCGGTAATCTCTGCTAGAGTATCCTCTACAGTAAAGGTAGACTCCCTGATATCTGCTACCATTTGTTTCTTGAGAAAAACAAGTTTCTCGTCCATCGAAGCTCCTTTGCTGTAGCCTCCAGTTTTTCTTTGAGCGTAACTTGATGGAGGGGTATACTCTGGGAGCTTACCACTCAAATCTATAACTTGAGTCTTTACGTTTGTTGCTACCAGTGCGTTTAAGGCTGCTTCATCCATCGATGCACATATCCCGTTAGGTACAAAGGTAAGCTCCCCTTTTATTCCACCCGATGGAGGGATAAAAAATGCCTCGTGTACCTTGATATGGTCGTATAGAGCCTTCTCGTAAATAGATGGCTGGTACTTGACGCTGTTCCAAGTGCCGCTAAAATCCTTTTCCCTTATTTCGTACTCTTGTCCGTAGATAGGTATGGCACATAGTCCTGGAGTAAGCGGGTCGGCTGGCTTGAAGCTCCTGACGATGCCAGAATAAGCAGTAACAAAAGCAGCAACGACGTAACTATCGCCTGTAGAGTATACCTTTGCTTCGTCGAAACTGACTTTGAGGTAGCTTTCTGCTTTATCTCCTTTAAGTTTACCATAGGGGTCATCTTTGTAAGGGTCTAGATATTTAACGGTCATGTTTTTCCCTAATATATGTATGCGTAATAAAAGTTAGCTAATTGCTTCAGAGAGAAGCGGGTAATGAAATGATCGGTTAGTTTGTTAATGTAAACTTCTTCTCCAACCTCGTGCAGCTTTCTATTGGTTAAATAAAGATACTCAGCTAAAAGCTGTTCTGGATTGGTGTCTAGCTCTAAAGCTAAAGTTTCAATGACGCTAATCGTTACGCCAAAAAGAGTAGCCAGGCGAACGTCGTAAAGTGAAGTTATTGGTGTCATGGCAAATGTCTTGATTTCTCTAGTTCCTTTAAAGTAAGTAAATTCTTTCTAAAATCGCTTCTAAGCAAAGCTTTAGTAACTTTGTTACTAGAGGGAATTTTGTCAGTAAAAACAATCCTTAGCTTACGGAAAATACTAAACTGATATTCCTCTAGGCTTCCCAAAGTAAAAGCAAACTCAGGTAAGAATACACCCTTGGCTTCTACAAAGTGAGAAAAGTATTTTGGATAGTCAGTAGAAAAAATTCCAAAGTCTACCTTCCAATTTTTCCCGTTTGGAAAACAGTAACCAGGCTCGAATATGGGCAAAGCAACTTGCCTGGCTATCCTATGAGGTTCGTACATTCTACAGAGTTCTAAATAGACTTTGAACTCGTGTTGAGAATCAAATCTCCAAACATCTTTAGATAAAACTAACCTGCCTTTGCGCCTAAACCTTTCCAGGCTAGCAGCATCAACAACCTGACAAGCTTTCGCATTCCAATAAACATATTTGGCTTTGTACTTTGGTCTAGTTGCCACTAAGCAGATTCCTCGCGAGAATACTGATTTTTATCTAAAACACCGTAGTATCTATCCCAGGCTTCGCCAACAAGATTTAATACTCCTTGTCTACCCAAAGCAAATAGAGGACGGCAAACAGTTCTACTTAAAAAATCAATTACATATTCTCTGTCGTAAACAACATGAAAAATACTTTTAGTGGCATCACCAATACGGCGTATCCTTGCCTGATGAACATATCCGCTGCTAGTAAGCATAGCAGGATGAAGACTCTTGCTGTATTTATTACCTGTGGTTTCTCTCCAGGTAATAGTTTCTGCTTGAGGCATAATTTACCTATTTAATTGTTAGTAATAGCTTTAAAAGTAATCGCTTAGAGCTTTAATTTAAAGGTAAGCAGGTTTGACTTTTTAAACTTAATCTACTATCGTTTTTTTTTTCATTGGCATCAGCAAAAATACGGAAGTTTTTTATAAAAATCAACTTTTTTATTTAATAATTAAAAACAATGTTTCTTATGTAAATAATTAATACATAACTATTGACGTTTGTATTTTTAAAAGCAATTATATTAATAACCCTATTCCGCTTTGCTTCAAGGGAAATATACTAGGGGTGGGAGGGCATAGCCAGGGGAAAATATATAACTATGTAAAAGCTTTACTTTACTTTTAGTCTTTACTTACATTCCTAGAACGTGACACAGAACGTGTCACGTATTTCAGATACGTAACTACTTACTAGGAATGTTTTCAATAATCTCTTTAGTAACAGAAATATCTGACTGTAGTTTTTTAATATTTCCTGTTACTGGTAATCCGTCTATTTCTTCTATGACATTTTGGAGTCTACCGTAGCCTTCTTGTCCTTTTAAACTTTCTTGGTAAATATCCTGTAACCTTGCATAAGCCTCATCTTTTTGCTTAATAATCTCAGCCTGAGACTCTAGTTTGCTTGCTACTTCAGATAGATTGTTAGCACTGCTACCAATAACAAGTTGAGTATTAGCTACTTTTAAGCCAACTTCAGGAGCGCGAGCAACTCTTATACCCAAGCAAACGATAAATATAAAAGCACCTCCACAAAGCAGATTCAAACTTAATGGAGGCAATCTTGAAAAACCTTTGCTAATCATGACTTTGTAAATAAAATAAATTCATCTTTCCTGCGATTGACAAGTCCAGGCAAGACCTTACCTCCAGCGTGTACCCATCTTGAAAACTGCTTACTAGCTTCGGCGGTCTTGCCTTGATTAAGTAATCTAAGCAAAGTACTGTTACTCAGTGCGCCTATGCCAACATTAAAAGCAAAGCTAACTAAAGCGTCAAACTGGTTTTGAGTCAAAGGAACTTTTACAATTTTGTTTATGCTTTCCTCGTAAACCCTCAGGTCATTTTGCAATAGTCCCTCGGCATCAAGATGAGAAATCATCATCCCTTTGTAGGTGGATTTGGTATGCCCAAAGCCTATTGTCCAGACTCCAGCGGGACATAAGTAAGCATTCGTTCTTAGCCCCTCCCACCGCTTGATTAAATCTATTCCTTTTTGCGAGGTAGTCCTTGCTTTACTCATAACTTTTTAGTCATTGGCTAGTCAATTGATACGAAATTTTTACTTTGATTGTTTTAAAATGCTTGCGAAAACTAATCGGCTGCTTAAAGTACTTCGACTGTCTCATTTACTATCACTTCTGGTACGACTATCGGGGATTCGACGTAAATTGGCACGCATATAAATGTCAAGGCATTTATATCTCTGTTAGGCTGAATTACTATTGTGTCGCTAGGAGAAATTAAAAACTCAGTATAAACCGCTTCCCCTCCTGGGAAGCCCAGGAAACGAGAATAGGTTCTTTTGCCGTTTTTAACTATCGTAATATAGGCACTAGGGTAATTCTGGTCATTAGCGTCAACCTCGCCAAGGACAACAAGGTCGTCATCGCCTTTAACGTCTGGTCTAAAGTCCAAAACTTTATAATCCTTGCTAATCACCGCCGACAAATCAAACTCATGTCTTGTATTCTGCTTCAAGTTTCTAAAAACTATTGGCGTGTATTTTGCTATTTCGGCTACTCTATAAACCAGCCCGTCTTCCTTGAGAACTGCTAGTGAATCTGTACCGCTTAAAATTATGTCTTTCTGTAAACTACTACTACTCATAAGAATCCCAAATCTAAATTTAATCTATTTCGTGTAACTTGCCTCAATGCCTCACCTTGATCGGGTGGTAACAAAGCAGCTAACCCCTCAGCTAAGGTATAAATACCTGCACTCGACTGATTAATTTGCGCTCTCAACTGTTGTTCCTTAAGGTTGTCAAGCTGCGCTTCTGCTGCTCGTCCTTCGTTTAGTTCGATAAACTTATCGGTAATCAGTTCCTCAATGACTGACAAGTGAGAAGAAATCAAGCCTCCTGGCGTATTTGGGTCGATACCCAAAGCGTTACCAATGTCAAATAGCGTATCTTCGACAAAATTGAGTGCATCTCCTGTGTACTCGTAAACGCGAACGGTACAGTCCTTAAACCAAAATGGTGGGGTGTACTTTAACCCAAATCTATCTGGACTGATACGTGTCGTTTCTACTATTTGTAGCTTGTTGATAAACAATCTGGTCGGGGGACTTTGTATCAACCCCGTGACGGGATTGTTGCCTCCAGGAGCAAAGTTATAAATCTGCCTAATGTCCCCTGCGAATTGCCAGCTAGGCTTGCCACTAGTAGTTCCTGCTATTACGGCTATATAGTCAGAAAACAGACTTACTCCTAAGTCAGTTGGAGGTATAGGGGTATGAGAATTCTCATTGATATTAGCAGCCGTTTTACTGATATTAGCTGCAACCCTCCAGTCCTCTGAGTTATCAAAAAATATTAGGTCATTTCCTGCTGGCATAATTAGCTAAATTAACGTCATCTCTTCTAGATTATTTTCGATGGTTGCTAGATAACCATCGATATTTACCTGAGCAGTTTCTAACAGATCGATATATTCCTGAAAGCTAATTTTTTGAGCTAAAAAATCATCCTTCGCTAGCTCGACTACAGCGTAAGTGTTTATTAGCCCGTCTAAATCACTGTCGTTCATATCCCTAGCAGCCGAACCAGGGATAACTAAATTTAGTGCTTTTTCAAGCATCCTTAATATTTCTCAGAAGTGAAGCTGACCGAAGCAGTACCGAGAGTTACTACCGCTGCTGCAATGTCCTTTCTAACCGCACCCTCAGCTTTTTCAGTAGCCGAAGCCCCATAAGGGAAGGTATAAGAAGCTCCATTTCGCTTGGTGTATCTTACCCCCGTAATTTGACTGGGGGGGTTAGTTGTACCAGTACCATAATCAAAAACAGTTGCCTTAGCAGGGATAAAGCCTCTTAGTACTTTGTGAGTTTCGTAGTTGACGGTGATTTGGTTGCAGTTAGTTTGTACCCCGTTCATGGTTGTTTCGATGTCGGCGCGTTTAGATTGAGCAACGATAGTTTCGTTACCCGCTAGTCCTCCAAAGTAAAAAGGCAAAACACTAACTTTTAGAATCTCTTTAGGCAAACTAGATTCATCCCTAGGATAGACAAGCTTAACTTTGCCAGCAGCATAATCTTGAAACTTCTTGGCAATAGTTCCTGTCGGGGCATCAGGTGCTGCTGCTGTAGAATTGGGAGTACGCAAAGTTGTCAGTGCGTACTTTAGTCTACTAAATCTTTTAGCCATATCTGTTTATTGGTATTTCTGCGTGGGAACTAATGGTTGTTGCTACATTCATAGCGCATAGAAACGCTTTGTGAAGTAATCTTAGTTGGGTATCGACCTATAGGGCGCACACTAATTTAAGCAATCTTTATTGCCCCCGCTTTCGCCCCCGTTCTATCTACTAAAATCAACGGCTTGGTAGTACCAGGGATAAACAATTCTGCATAAGCAAACTTGACCGTAGCGATCGGTCTTTTTTTCGGTTTTTTAATAAACTCCCCCATTACCCTGACTGTTTCTTGAATTGTGTAATTTTTCCCGTCTATATGCTCTCTCAGGTTTTTGTCCCAGTCTGGTTCGGTATCGTCCTGTATCCTGATAGCTTGTTCGATAATCTTCTTCGCATCCGTCTCGTCATCTGTGTATACCGTAAATCTGTACGATAGCTGTTTATCCCAGTAGGTAAAAGCTTTCCTCCCTTTTCTGTAGAAAAAAACAGGATTAACAAAATCATTTACTATCTTGGTAGCCAATCGTTCGATATTTACCGTCGTGTAATCTTCCTCTCTCCAACGAAAGCTTACCTCGCTCCTGGCAGGTCTTCTATCACTATCGTAAGCCTCATATTTATCCTCTCGAAAGTGAAGTTTTACTTGTGGGTAATAGGTGTTAGAAATCTCAAAGTCAGTGCTAGGAATACCGTAAATATATTCATCAAACAAGCCCCTCGCTTCGACCCACCAAATTAATAATCTTCCCACAGTTAATGTTATTGGGTCGCTGTCTTTGTGCAAACAAACTCGTTTAACTAACTGCCTAGGGACGGCAGTACTCAGGCTGTCATCGTCGTTCCCGTCAACATCTCTAAAATGGTTTCTAACCGCTTTATTGATATATTTCAAGCAAAAGCTTTGAAATAATTCAACATCTGGTTTACTCACAAGCTCGTACCTCGTTTGTTCTGACTGTTTGTTACATACTAACTTTTAATTTTAGGTGTTAATATTTTGGTTAGTAACTAACTAGTAAACTTACATTCCTAGAACGTGACACGTTCTGTGTCACGTATTTCAGATACACAGCTTTGCTTCTAATATTTGCCTGTGAAATTAAATATTAACTTAAGAAATTAATATTTCTAGCTGATAAAAATAAATCTTAAACGCTACTTTTATTACAATTATTTTGTCTTCTAAGTTTGCTGCTACTCAAAAAAAAGCTCTAGTAATACCCAGTTATTCCTTCATACAACTCTATTCTTTTCTACTAATAGCTTTAACTCTCTTCTACCTCTTCTCTTAGACTCCCAATTATTATTATTTCATATAATAATTCATCTAGATTATTTAAGAATTAGTAGTTCTGATTTAACTGAAAAATCTTTCTGTTTACTATCAACCTACTTGATTTAATTTATTTCCCATGTAACAAATTATTCGCTCTTTAAATTTAAAATGCAAGCTGTTTTAAAATATATGTGCTATAAACAAATTGTTCCAAATAGTATTTATGTACTTATAAGTACTGTCTACAGGTAGCTTCTACAATAAATTACTATGACAGCTTTAACAAAAACTCAAATACCCAATCAGATTAATACCGTCGAACGATTAATGGCGTGGTGTGGACTGACGCTAGGCTTTATCAATCCCACAAAGGCAGTAGTAGAAGCTGCTGGAGAAAATGCAGAAAGAGTAGTTCAAAGCTTTGTTTTAAGAGCAGATGACGGTACAGAGCGGTTAATAATACGCGCATCCTTACCTCTAGACCCTAACTGGCGTGCTAACTCATCAGACGCTTTTTGGCTATTAGTACAAGACCTAGAAAACGTAGATTTGCCCTCAGCTTACACTAACCCCTAATGCCCGAACTTACCCCACAGCAAAAAGCCTTGGAACAAATATACAGGGGCAAGTCTACTCCTCGCCCCCCTAACGTTGTTCAGCAGTCGTTAAACAACGTTTATCAAAAACCAGCGGTTAATTCCTTCCAAAAAACTCAGGGGCGGGTAGCAGCTTCAGACTCTGTCTATCGACAGTCGGCAAATAGGGCAAATAGGGCTAAAACCCAAGCTAAAGCTGCTAAATTTGGTAAGGAAGCTTCCTCTGCTGCCAGCAAGTTTAAAGCGTCTTCTGCCCAAAATATATCTAAGTTTGGGGGAGGCTTGAAGGGCAGGTTTAGTCCAGCTATCCAAGCTGCCAAAAAAGTAGCTACTCAACAAGGAATTAAGACTGCAAGCTTAGGCAGACTGTTAGCTAACAGTCGATTCTTAGCGGGTGCAAATTCTGTTCCTGCTCTAGCTTTAATTGTAGGCAACTACTATATCTGGAAGAAAAACATTAAAGACTTACGCAGTCTTTATAGACTGACAAGGGAGCAGCCCGACCTCGATAATCCTATAGGTAGTACAAAAATAGAAGAAGGGCAGCCCCCTCCATTTAGAGGAGGACAGATGCCAGGCGTTGTTTATAACATTGGCGGTGTTGCTGCCAAGAATGGAATCAACTATTGTGAAACTCCAATATTAAATAACAACTGGGGTTATAGTGTTCGTGGTCCTATTCATGGATTAGCGGCTAAATATATTAGAACTGATGACCGCTACAGCTGTCCTAATTACGCGAGTATTGTAGGGAAAGCTGATGTTTACCTTGCTTATATAAGCTTTGGTGATGACCCTCTCGACGATCGCTATAGCATAATTTACTTTACAGACCCTCATGAGGTCGATAGTGTCGTCACCATTTCTGGCGTTACTCGTGCTGATGGGCAACCAGATACAGGAGGCGACCCTTCAGGAGAAACTAGCCCTGTTTATTCTCAAGGGGGGGTAATAAACAATAACGTAACTAACATTACCAACGTAACCAACGTAACTAAATACGTTAGAGATTCAACCGTTGCCAATAATTTACCTCCAGCAGCCGTAGTTGTTAACTACTACGCGACAACGCCAACGTCTGAACCAAAAGTTGAGCTAATACCCGCAGCAGTTCCCGAAGTTATTCCATTGCCAGGTGATAACGTAGATAAAGAACCTCAAGCACCTACGGATAGCCCTGTTGTCAAAACAGTTGATACAACTACACCGACTGAAGTTAAAAAACCCGAACCGCATTTTTCAAAAGTTCAAAGGTATCCCAAAAGCGATGCAGAGCTTAACGAAGTCTACAAAGTTATCGAAGAAGATAGAAAGAAGAAGGCGATACATATTGACCCTTTTGAGCCGATTACAGGAGAGCCAGAAGACAGGGGCTGGTACAAAACTAGCAAAAACTTGGTTTTAGAAAAGGCTGCAAAAGAAGCAGGTCTTGATGTTAAAGAGAAGTCTTCTACGAAAGTATCAGCTAGTCCTAATACTAATCGAGTTACAACTACGCCTACCGTTAAAACGGACGGCAAAACAGAAACAAATCCGCTTTTCCCCGTACTCATCCCTGGATTATATAAAACGCCAACTATAACCACCAAAGTTAACGAGACTCCAACACCAAAACCTACCCCTGTTCCTGTTGACCCGTGTAAAAAAGGTTGTGGTGGGGCATCACCTGGCACAGGAGTAGGCGGGGGTGGTTCTGGATTAAATACAGGTTTAAGTGCTGCTGAACTAGCTCTGTTAACTCGGATAGATAGGACTACCACAAGTACTTTAAGCAACGTAGCCCACGCCGATTACGGACTAGCTAGAATACAAGGATTTGCCGATATTGCCTGGAAGGCTACTCACGCCGACAAGATACTCAATGCTGTGACGACAGCTATGGTTATTCACAACGGGGCTATGCTATCTAAGGGGCTAGCTTATACCGTAGGTGAGGCTGCCACTACGACTTTACAGGCTATGAATATCCAAGATTCTGAAGGAAACCCTTTTAATGTAAATGCAGTAGTCGGCGGTAAGCTGAGACAACTTGTCGAACGGGTCGTAGGAGCAGAAAACTATGAGGCGTTTACTAAGAAAATAGCTAGCTATTCTCGCACATATCAAGCTGCTGCCAACCTAGCTGATATAACCTTTAGTCTGTTTGATTCAGCCCGCGAAATAGCAGAGACAACGGCTGAGAACACGGGAAAGATAGGTAACGCTTTGCGTGAGTCTGGAGCAGTTTACGAAGATGCTTATTCAGAGATGCTAGAAAAAGTCAACCCGCAGAATGTAGCGATGAGAAAGCTAGAGGGGCTAAGTACTGGAATAAGCAATATAAGTGATGCAGTAGACAGCATAGAAAGCGTTAGCTCTAACGTAATCGAAATTCAGGAAACCTACTCGGAGTTGCAGGCTCAAAAGCAATTAGTGAGGGACGAAGCAGCCGAAGCTATCAGACTTACTAAAATTGACAAGGATAAAGCTAAAGAAGACGTTCAAGCCAAGACAGACCTTGAGGACTTAGATTTTGAAGCTGCACCGCCTGAAGATACTGGTACTGAATAGTTAGAAGTTTTTCTGTTATAGATACATTCCTAATACGTGGCACAGAACGTGCCACGTATTTCAGATACGTCTTTACTCAACGCTTTTCTTTTTCCACAGTCCGTCTACCACCTCGTAAGGTCTTAGCTTTGCTTTTATTCGACTACCTCTAGGCTTTTGAATACCATGTCTCCATAGCTTCACTTTCCACTCAGACTGTCCTGTAATGGCTGCTATTTGGCTGTCCTCAATAATACCCCTATCGTAATGGTCTAATCGTTCTTGTAGGTCTGCTACCTTATTCTCAAGCTTTTTTATCACACCTTCATGCAGTTCTAGTCGCTTCCATTCGGCTGCCCTGCCCACAGCAACTTGTAAAAGAAACTCTCTTTTGTCATCAAACCATTCCTTCAGGTACTCCTTAGTTACAAGCTTGTCCGACGCTCCTGCGGTCTCAATCAACTGTTTTTTAATTAGGAGGTTTACTACTTCACTACTGCTTAAACCTTCTCGCTCCTGAAACTCTTTAAAAGCAACTGCTTGTTCGTCTCCTAAGTAGGGGGCTACCCGTTCTCTATTACTTGGCATACTTTCGTTCCTCAAGTCTTACTGTTAAGTAATTATGTACTACTTAAGTTAGTATGTCACCTTGTTTCTCGTCTCCCAAAATAATCATCAAAAGCCTAATCAGTGTTGGCTAAAAAAAAGACCGCAACCGTAGTTTGTCAAGTGCTTGACCATAGGTTTTTCTCGTAGAGAAAACACTTTACTAACGAAGGTTAAGGTATAAAATAACCGAGCCACTGATTAAGATTGACTCACTTAGACTGTTTTTAAGTTGGCGTTTTCGTTATTTGGTTTTATTATTACTTTTGTGATGAAAAGTTAGCTTTGTTTGGCAAGGCTTCTTTTTTTTTAGCCTATATAAACAAACAATAAAAAAGACCTCCTAAGAAGTCTTTCTGTCGCAAATATATTAGGTCAACTATATATCTAATTCAGTAATGTATCTATAGTAGCGCAAAAATTTCCTTTGCGCTCTTTTGATAGATTATCGATAGTAATTCGCTAGCAAAAACTCTTCGTGACTCATCGTTCCCTACAAGTTTTTTAGCTTGAGTTAAAGCTGTTACAAAGTCGATAGCATTCTGATTAGAGTTAAGCAGTAAGTCGATTGTTGTTTGAGTTCCTATGCGGTTCTTGTAATTAGAATCATTTTGAGCGGGAGTATGCCCCATAGATTTCGACCTTATTTCTTGAGAGATACCAGCCTGCATCCCGTTGATGTTACCCAAGTTTCTATCTGCGTGAGTCTGAGTAAAGGGAGCTTTCCATTTAACTAATCTAGACCTAGCTTCTTTAGCGTGAAATTTTACAAGTGTTTCTGGTTCGTGGCTTTTAGGGTTGCTGTTGGGCAGCAAAGGAGTTTTGATTTGTAGTTTGTTCATCAAATCAGGGTACTTGGGAGGTATTTGAGGTCTGGCGAGTCTAGCTCCTGTTTTGACAGTAGTACCTAAATTAGTTTTTTCTCCTACGTAGATTAGATTGCTGGTATTGCTAGGGTCATTTAAAGCAGGAATAGGTATACCATCTTCCGTTATATAAGGCTTAAATAAATTTTTGATAGCAAATACTTCGTTAATCCTTAGCCCGTATACTATTTGTACAGAGAAAACCCATAGCCACGCTTTACGGCTCTCTATTTTTGAATTTTTATGTAGAACGGAAGTTACCCCTAGTGTCCTGTCCCTCCATTCTAAAAACTCTTTTATGTCAATGCTCTGGAGTTTTAGGAACTTAGTTTGCGTGGTATTAAGATTTTCCATGGCTTCCAAAGCTGCTTTTTGTTTATTCATCCTCGCTAGCTTCTTCATAGCGGAAACTACGTGACCATAGGTTTTAGTACCTTCCTCTTGTTTGTCTACGACTTTTTGGATATCGCTTAAGTTGAATTTTTTTTCGCTTGACAAATGTCTGTAGAACTTCCCATAGGTTTCTCTGTAGCTATTTACGTCACTAGGATTGTCCTTGCTTCTTACCCTCTTTGTTCTACTTAGTCTATTCCAAAAGTCGTCTTCTACCTTCTTAATAGCTTCTCCAAAAGTCAATCTGTCGTCAGTTAATTGACTGCCCTCCTCAATTTCTTTTTTGTACCAGTCCCAAAACTCTACTTCACTATCAAATGCTTTTAGCTTTTCTTTAACCTGATGAGCCTTTTTAACAGCTTCATACATCCCGTCGATAGAAAAGCTGCAACTGCACTTGTATTTGCTCCTGGGAGTGTTAGGGGTCTTAAACTGCAAGTAAATGTTTCTGTTCCCCTTGGCTAGAGTTACGCCTTTAGGAGTACGTTTAAGCTGAGACTCCCACTCTTTTTGTAAAGTTTCGTAACGGGTCTCGTAATTATAATCTTTGCTCACTTTTTGCTCACTTCTGTTCTAAACGTTAGTGAGCAAGGCTTTGAGAGAACGTTATTACGTTAACAGGAGTCCTAGTGAAGGTTCAAGTCCTTTCATCCGCATTGTTCGCAGTGGCTCACGATTTAAGGCGTTCACTTAAAGCTCGTGAACGCTGCGATCGCAATCTTGGTTAAATATTACTCAAAAGTAACTATAGTAAAAGCATAAGCACTCATTACACTCGTCTTATTAGGCTTTTTCTTAATTGTATCTGGAGTTAGTCCATCGATTAATAGTGTAGCTGTAGCCACTTTTAATACAATTTTTTTTTGCATCTCAATTTGCTTTTTAAACAAATTATCGTAGAATAACAAAAATGAATGGCTTGTTAGTTGCCGCTAACAAGCCAAAGAAATTTAAGACCAACCTAAGTTTGTTTTACTTTTTCTTCTTAGGGGTGGTTTTTGATGATGTAGAACCAGCAGCAGTTTTTGCTGTATTACTAGAGCTTTTGCTGCCTGACTCTTTTGAAGTTGGTTGAGCAGCTTTTGCTCCAGTTTTTTTCTGTTTAGTCATATTAGGAAATCTCCTTAAATAGTAGGTTAAGGGCGAGTAATCAACCCTCAGCTACCCATTATATCCAACCTCCTAAAAATATAGTGTATTTGCACCAATACCTGCCTTTTATTACCAAAAGCTATAGGCTATAAGCTTTATTACTCTTGGCTTTCAGATTCGACTGCTTCTCGCTTAGAGAAACCCCAGGTAAAGAATATAGCTACTACTGCTACAGTTAACCATTCTGGAATGAGGTAATCTGGTAGCCAAACTTTTAAGAGCAGACGTAAGCCCACAAAGCCAACGGTGATAAATCCTGCGTCTTCTAAATAAGTATATTCCTGTAGCCATTTGATAAACAAGCCTGCCAAAAAGCGTAAAACAATGATGCCGATTGTTCCACCTGCAATAATTAGCCAAGTATCTTCGGTGATGGCGATCGCTGAAGTCACGCTATCTAGAGAGAAAGCCAGGTCAGTAATGGCAATAGTCGGAATTACTTGCCAAAGAGATTTTAAACCCAATCTGCGATTTTCGTCCGTATCATCTTCGTTGGTAAAGACAAAGTAATTAATAACCAGCCACAGCAGATATATCGCCCCTAGTAGCTCAAACTGCCAATATTTGATTACCCAAGTAGCAGCCAAAATTAGGGCAATTCTCAGTATATATGCGCCGATTAACCCAATATCGAGAGCCTGACGCTGTTTTTGAGGATCTTGGATGCTTCTGGCGATCGCAGCCAGGGCGATCGCATTATCAGCAGACAAAACAGCCTCTAACAAAATCAAAACCAGCAGTATTAAATAGGTTTCAACCCCAGCATCGGTAAAGTAGTTAACTATGTTTGACAACATTTACTATGTATTTTTAAATTAAACAAGGATGAAAGTCTTAGTACATTCCTCGCGCATTCCCAAGCCAGTCCGTTGGGCGGGTCAGTTGCGGCTAAAGCCTTACTCGACTTGAAGGAACTGGCGTTTGCGCCTGTCGGCGACGCGGTGAGACAGTTGCGGTGGACGGGTTCCCCGGCATAAGCAAACTGTTGAACCCTTTAGGGGGTCGCTCGTCTGTGTTTATTTAGGTTAAATTATCAATTGTTGATTTAAAATTCTGTCAATTTGATAATTTTCTCCTAGTTTCATCCAGCTTTTTCTTAAGTTTCCTTCTTAATTATGTTGCATCTTGTTACAAGATGTTTCTCTTGGGGTCAATTATGACGCAAATTAAGGATGGAATACCTTTTTATCGAATTAGTAAGGAGTTAGAATACTATGTCTCTTACAGATACCCAAATTTTTGTAGCTTTAGTTGTGGCTTTGATTCCTGGAGTGATGGCAGTACGCTTATCTCTAGAGCTATATAAATAAGCCTGTATTACAAAACTATTTTTAGTTTAATGGCATAAATTAGGAATTTCAGATTGGCAATAATTACTCAGTGTTGTTAATCTGGAGTCCTAATTCCTGGTTACGATTAAATATGAAATCTAAGCAGCAACTACCAAAGAAAGTCCGTCATCCTCATAAACGTCGCAAGTCTCATAGAGGAATGACTATGGAAATCAGCCTCAAGTTAATTTTAAGCTGGATAATTGCTATTGCCGCGATCTCTTCTCTATTTAAGCTTTTGCCATATCACCTTTCTCAAAGGGCAAAGCTAAAAGAGTTAAAAATTCAGGTGCAAGAAACAGATGCTAGAGTTACTAAATTAAAAGAGGAACTAAACCGCAACTTCGATCCTCAAAGAACTAAAAGTTTGATGGAACAGTATAGCTCTTTAACTTCTCCCCATCAAAGCCGTATCTATTGGTTAAAAAAAGAGCGGGATCAGTAATTAATAAATAAAGGCGACAGCAGTTCATCTAGCCAACCTAATACTTTTCTTCTGTGTCTAGCTAGTTCTGGTTTCTGCTCTAAAATTCTCAAGGCGTTTTGATAGTCACCAACAGCACAATTCCAGTCTCCTTGAAGATGATAAGCTCTACCTCGTTCGGGATAAATTCTCTCTTGCAAAGTGTCGCCAATAATCTGAGCAATATCAAAATTCTCGATCGCTAAATCATACATTTTCAGTTCTCTAAAAGCAATGCCTTGATTAATCCAAGCGCGAAGATTACTAGGGTTTAGATCTAAAGCAATATCATAGTCAGCGATCGCTTCTGTTAATATCCCTTGAGCAGCATAGCAGTTTGCCCTATTATTATAAGCACTGTCAAGATAAGGATTAATTTCTAATGCTTGGGATAAATCACAAAGAGCCTCAATGATCTGATCGTTACGAAAGTGCATTAGACCACGATTGTTATAATCTGTGGCATTATCGGGACACAAAGCAATTAATCGATCCAAGAGGGTAATCGCTGCTACATAGTCTCCTTGAAATGCTTTTTCTTTGACGCAAATTCTTAACTGTTCTTCGATATTCCAGTCTTCTAACACCGATGAAGCAGAAGATAAGATTGATGCCGATTCTATACCAAAAGAGTCAGATAACTCTCGTTTGGATGATTGAAATAAATTGTACTGATCGAAATCGGTTTTCATAGCATCAATTAAACCTTGCTTATGTGCCACCTTACTATCCCGTCTCATGACTAGTATCAGTTCAATGTATCACCAATCGAACTGTCTCATGCAAACCGTAAATTGGTAAGATTAAAGTTTTAAATTCTTTATACTCAGCTAATGATGACCAAAAAACATCCAAATGTCCTCCCAAAATTTACTTAGATAAATGTTGAGATTGATATTGATTTGGCAACGAAATATGTGTTTTCGTGACAATTTGGGGTTGTACTTGCGGAAATATCCCCATTTTAGATTACATTCTCTAAATATCGACTGCTAACTTCAGTAACGCTGTAGCTTGGTCAAAAGTTTTAAGGCTTTGAGGCTATTTAAATAATTTGTTTACTTAAGCCCAAGTCTACTAGTTTAGAATTGCTATTGAGTACTTTATATAATTGACATTTAATAATATGACAACTACTGCTTTATTTGCTCAGGCATCTGATTTATCTCCTGAAGACTATTGTGTTTTGGGTTTAGCAACCTGTTTTGTACGAGAAGAGGGTGAAATAGAACAGCTTACGGTTTTAGAACCTATTCCTTCGGCTGCTTTAGAAGCATTAATTAAAGGTATTCCTACTTCTTATCAATCAGCCTGTGCCAAAACTCTGGGGGAGATTTTTCAAGAAGATACGGTGCAAATACCTCAAGAGCTACAGACTGAAACAAACATAAATTTATGCGATCGCTTTGCTGAAAGAGTTGCAGCAGCAACCCGTACCTACAAAAGTCGCCCCGAAGCCAAAGAGCATATCGCTTTAGGAACAATAAAACAGGATTTTAACTATTCTTTAGAAAGAAAAAGAGTTTTAAATAATTCTAATGTGGTAAGTACTGAAGATAATGTCAAACAACATTCTCATACTCACAAGGTTTTATAAAGCCATATTTTCTGAGCAGTTGACAAAAATTCTAGCTAGATTCCAAAGTAACCGCTAATTTATCGGCAATGCCTTCAATCCACTGCTCGTCCTTTTTTGTATAACTGCGGGGAGCATTTGCACCCAAAATCAGAACTCCCTTGTTGCCAATAGGCTGACAGATTACTCCTTGGGTATTAGCTGGCAAATAATCAAACTCTACTTTACCTGGATACAAACTAAGATTTACTAGATATACAGGCTTTGATTTGGCTAATACCCGCTCTAGAATCGCGCCTGGGGTTACCTCTGGGTTTGCCCCTAAAACACCGCGTCTAAGCCAAGTTTTCTGGTCATAATAGACAATAAGCGATCGCGTTACCGTATTGGTTAATAATAAGTGAGAAGCCCAAGCCAATTCGGTTTTAGCTGCATCTGATAATTCTGGGGCAAATTCTAAACCTGTTTCGCCAATTAAATCTACGGTATCAGGAGTTCTTGCTTGAATTTGCTGCCACAGCAAACCGACTAAGATCAAAACTGCTCCCTCGATCACCCCTAAAGCATCCGAACGTGCTTGAGAATCGGTTATTTGTGCTGTCAGCAAACGATTGACCAATAGTAAAAAGCCACCCAATCCTCCTGCAAAAAAAGGTAGCAATCTTAATATACGATTGGCATCATATTTATTCATTTTCAAAGCTCTTAGCTCTTAGCTTTTAGCTTTTAGCCTTACTCTTCTCCCGCTTCTAGAATACGCTGAAACAAATAGCCAGTACCTCTTGCAGTCAAGATTAATTCAGGATTGCTAGGATCGTCTTCTAATTTGGCGCGTAAACGAGAAATATGTACATCTACTACGCGGGTATCTACATGACGTTCGGGTGTATAGCCCCAAACTTCCTGTAAAATTTCTGAACGGGAAAAAGGTTCGCCAGAGCGACTTACAAGTAACTCTAATAAGCTAAATTCCATGCCTGTAAGGCGAATACGTTCATCACCCTTATACACTTGACGTTTATTGGTATCAATTTTAATTGAGCCAACGTGAATTACTCCCGAACTAGGAATCCCAGGCGCGCCGTTTTTCTCTACTCTACGCAGTACGGAACGGATTCTAGCCTCTAATTCTTTGGGGGAAAAAGGTTTAACAACGTAATCGTCTGCACCTAATTCTAAACCCGTGATGCGATCGGCAACATCTCCCAAAGCCGTTAACATAATAATAGGAATGTCTGATTCTTTGCGTAATTCTTGGCAAACGCCATAACCGTCTAACTTAGGCATCATTACGTCTAGAACTACAAGGCTAGGTTCGGCAGTGCGAAAAGTCTCCAATGCCTCTTCTCCATCCGCAGCAGTCACTACGTCATAGCCGATCATCGACAGACGAGTTTCTAAAATACGGCGGATGCTGGCTTCATCATCTACTACTAAAATTTTTTCTTTATTAGTTTCCAAGTTACTATACACTCCTTGTTTAAGTTAAATTACCGATATTTAAGTTAAATTTCTTTATCTTTAAGATCTAGATTAGCCTCTTAGCGTTGATTTAGTTGAGCCAACTGTCTATTTTAGGGGAATTTATGTGACAATTTGGATAATTTCCGTATTTTTTTCCGATTTAATTTATCTTTGCGGGTTTTAATATTTCTTAGGATCTAGGCTGCATTATTTATCAAGCTTACTAATTTATCTTTTCATTTCTTCAAATCTCTAATTTTTCTTAAGAAAATGGCTAAATCTAAACAAATATATATTTGCAACGAATGTGCGGCCGAATACAGTCAGTGGTTTGGGCTATGTAAAGAATGCAATGAGTTTGGCACAATTTCTGAAGAGCCAGTAGAAGTCTCTTCTGGGAGTGGTGGATATAATCGAGGTGGATGGCAATCTGTTAATCGTTCTGGTAACACAATACCCAGCACAGCCAAACCTAGAGTTTCTCGCAAGTTCTCCGAAATTAATAACGACGTACAGCAAAGATTCCCTTCTGGCTACGGAGAACTCGATCGCGTTTTGGGCGGAGGTATTGTGCCTGGCTCTTTAGTCTTGATTGGGGGAGATCCTGGCATAGGCAAATCAACTTTGATGTTACAGGTGGCAAATAAGCTGTCTTATAAGCTGCCTCGTATTCTCTATGTGTCGGCAGAAGAATCAGGACAACAGGTAAAGTTACGAGCATCTCGTCTAGATGTGGGAGAAAATGAGCCTGAAGCAGAAATGGTGGCTCAAAATGGCAACGGCAAACAAAACGGTAAATCTGCTAAAAAAGAGAATAATCTCTACGTAATGCCAGAGACAGATTTAGAGGAGATTTTACGGGAATTAGAGTCTTTAAAGCCTCAGGTAGCAGTTATCGATAGTATTCAAACTTTACATTTTGCAGCTTTAACCTCGTCTCCTGGTTCTGTGGCACAAGTGCGAGAATGTACTTCGGCATTAATGCAGGTAGGCAAAAGAGAAAATATTACCCTGCTGATTGTAGGTCATGTTACCAAAGAAGGTGCGATCGCAGGACCAAGAGTATTAGAACACTTGGTAGATACAGTACTTTATTTTGAAGGCGATCGCTATGCTTCCCATCGTTTATTACGTTCGGTCAAAAATCGTTTTGGTGCTACTCACGAAATCGGCATCTTTGAAATGGCAGAGCATGGTTTGATCGAGGTAGATAATCCTTCTAAGCTGTTTCTCGGCAATCGAGATGAAGCTTCTCCAGGAACATCAATTGTTGTCGCCTGTGAAGGAACTCGCCCTCTAGTAGTCGAAATTCAGGCGTTAGTTAGCCCCACTAGCTATACATCTCCCCGTCGCTCTACTACAGGTATTGACTACAATCGTCTTCAGCAAATATTGGCAGTGTTAGAAAAAAGAGTGGGTGTTCCCTTATCTAAACTTGATGCTTATGTCGCTTCCGTAGGTGGTTTGGGTGTGGGAGAACCTGCCGCGGATTTAGGTGTGGCGATCGCTATTGTTGCCAGCTTTCGCGATCGCATTGTCGATCCCCGCACTGTATTAATTGGGGAAGTGGGTTTAGGGGGACAGGTGCGTTTGGTTTCCCAGATGGAATTACGTCTAAAGGAAGCTGCCAAGCTAGGATTTAAAAAAGCGATCGTTCCCAAGGGTCAAAGTCTTCCTGATGATCTAGGCTTAGAAATTATTCCCATCTCTAAAGTGATTGATGCCATTATTGCTGCTATCCCCTCCGAGCGATCGGCTGATTTTCCTGTAGTAGCTGAAGAAGTTGAAATATAGGCGTTGCTGAATTGTAATGCTACGGAGCATTTTTGAATCTCTTCAGAGATAGACTTTCTATTTTAAAAGCTAAAGGCTAATAGCTAATAGCCTTTAGCTACGAACAGTAATCCTTTGTACGACATTACTGTCTTGAACGAGTCGCTTATTGAGGGAAACCCCCAAGACCGCGCTCGTTCGCTCAATCAGCAACGCCCCAATTATATTATAAAGAGCTTTGATGAATCTATAGTCGGTCGCTTTTTGCCTAAAATCTAAAAAACGCGATCGCTTCATATATAAAAGTAGAGCTTATGTAGTATAAATATATTTTGCTCTTTTTCGTTTCGCGCAAGTATACAACGGTGCAGAGAAATATTTTATAGCTTGTGAAATAGCTATTGCTTATTAGTCAGTGTCTTGTTCTTTTTTGGGTGGCATATAAACAGAATAGTCTCTTATTTCTAATAAATCTGGTTCTGCTTGACAAGCTACCTGCCAATACTTAATTGCTGGAACTTCGATAGCTGCAATTTTGCTGAGATTTAAAAAATTAGTATATCCCCCTTCCATTTCTTCTTTTATAAATCTTTCTCCTAAATGAGCTTCTGGATTAATATCTGGATCGTGACAAACCATTCTTAAGTCACTCAAATCCCAGTAAAGCTTTTCGTCTATATAATGTGATGTCACTTCTTCATCTATCCAATAAATCTTGCAGTAGTGACAATGTTCCCAAGAGTTCCAATTTTTATTAATTTCTGTATATTCTTTGACAATATCTTTCACTACTTGGACTAGAGTTTCAGAAATATCAAGGTGTTCCGCAATTTCAGAATTAGCAAGTTCAGGATTTACTTCATCCCAATCTAACAATATCCTGTAGACTTCAGGATTGAAAAAAACAGGAGCAACTTCGTGATCGTCTGAATATAAATTAGCTCTTTTTAATGCTTTTAAATTAATAAATAATACATAATTATCCATAGATTCAAAGTGCATCCATGATATTGGAGAATATTGATCGCTCGCATTAGGTAACTGCCTGTAAATTGATTCAGCAGCCTGTTCGTCAACTGGATAGTCTAAGTCTTCTTTTATTCCACTTAAATTCAAAGTTATTCCTCCATAGTGGGCAATTATATTGTCGCGATTTTTAAGGTGAGATATTAAAACTGTTGGGTAAAGAGTTCTGCTGATATCTGATGTACCTAAAATTTCATCAATAGGACAGTTCAAAACCATTGCGAGGTCTTTAAGTGCGCTTGATGGAATATTAGTTTTTCCTGATTCCCATCTTTGAATTGTTTGTTGCGTTGTGTTGAGCATTTTGGCAAGTACAGCTTGAGTATAATTCTGAGATTGTCGTATTTCTTTGATTTTATTCATAAAATAAACACATTAAAAGTGTATTTTGTTTATTTTTACACATCAAAGGTGTATTTAACAATAACCTTAATTTAAAAAAGCTATAAAATGAATTTTATAGACAAAATCTTAAAGAGAAAATAGATAACATAATTTGAAGACTGAACTTGCTCACTTTGCAGAATTAATCGGGTTAGGTTTTCCACCTACTCTTCATCCTTTAAAATAGCTACAATTAGAACAAAATATTGATAAGGCATAGCTTCATGATTCCTACCGTTATTGAAAGTTCAGGTCGTGGCGATCGCGCCTTTGACATTTATTCTCGCTTACTCAGAGAAAGAATCGTCTTTTTGGGACAGCAAGTTACCGATGAAATAGCCAACTTAGTCGTTGCTCAACTCTTATTTTTAGAAGCCGAAGATCCAGAAAAAGATATTTACCTTTATATCAACTCTCCTGGTGGCTCTGTATCGGCTGGAATGGGGATGTTTGACACTATGAACCAAATTCGCCCTGATGTTTGCACCATCTGTATTGGTTTGGCTGCTAGCATGGGTGCTTTCTTGCTTAGTGCAGGACAAAAAGGTAAGCGTATGAGTCTGCCTAATTCTCGGATTATGATTCACCAACCTTTAGGTGGCGCGCAAGGACAGGCAACAGATATTGAAATTCAGGCTAAAGAAATTTTGTATCTTAAGCAGAAACTGAACCAACACCTTGCAGATCATACAGGACAGCCATTATCTAAAATTGAAGAGGACACCGAAAGAGACTTTTTTATGTCTGCCGAAGAATGCAAAGAGTATGGTCTGATCGATCAGGTAATTGCTCGTCGTCCCTCTGCTAGCAACCCTCCTCAGCCTGTTAGCTCTTAGCTTTTAGCTAATTGTCTATAATTTAGGTACAAACTAGTTAGAAAGATCAATCCCATGATCCCCGCAATTGGGTTACCGTCGATGCCTGTAACCCAAGCGGGAACTTTGTTTGTGTAGTCGATTAATTCTCCGACATCAACGATATAGTAACCCCAGACCAAACCTGCATGAATACCGATACAGATTCCCAGGCGATCGCCGTGGCGATATTTAGCTAAGATCAAAATTATTCCCAGTAATATTAGTGCAGGAAAAGTTACCGCAGTCCTAATTATTTCATCAATAGGCTTGATAAAGTGAGCCAAGGCAAACACTGTAGCACCAATCCACAGAGAAACTTTGCGACTATAGTCTCGCTGCAACTCATCTAGTAACCAGCCACGGAATAACAATTCTTCAGCTAATGCAATCCCAGTAGCACTCAACAAACCCTCTACGACAGTTTTTATCAGGCTAAGTTCAGGAGGAATAATTTTAATCCAGCCTAGTAGCGCCTCAGTAATAAATAAGCTAAGGCAAAACCAAAAACCAATAGCTAAGCCTTGAATTAATTCCTGGCTATTTTGCTGGCTTTTAATCAAACCATAGCGAATAAAAATATGTGCTTCTTGATAGACTAGCTTGCCCCACAATCGCCACATAAAAAGTAGTTCTACAAACAGCACGGTCATGGTTAAAATGCTGGCTAGATTACTATTATGCTGGAGCAATAAATATATAGGAATTGCTATAGGTAACCATAAAATAGACAAAACACCAATGAAAAACAACAATCTCATTGGTGCTTTGAATTTTGCTATTTTGCGTAAATTAATGACAGTGGACAATTAACGCTCAACCATTAACAATTAACAAGCATCACCATAACATTATCCCAGTTTATTAATTATTCATCAGGCTCAATAGTGCTGGTCAAACCATGATTACAAAGAGTTTCACAATAAAACTCTGCGTGTTCTAAAGCGCAGGTAATAACTAAACCAACACCGCTATTGTGAGTTTCCATCATAATATTTACTGCTTGAGGCTGAGTCATTCCGCCAATAGTTTGCATCAACACCTCTACTACAAACTCCATCGAGTTGAAATCATCATTGTGAAGTAAGACTTTATAGCGGGGTGCAAGTTTACGTACTGTTGAAGTTGACTTTTTATCAATTACAGAAGTTCCTAGGGACACAACTTTTCTCCTTTGAAATCTCTATTTACTTTATAAATTATTAAATATTCCTAAATTTGCTGATTCATTTAGGAACTAAGCGAGCGTCTTAATTTAAGCTACGCTAATCTAAAATTGCCACCTAAATAACTAATCGCAATCTAGATAAATTACTTATCTGACTAATTAATTTTACTGCGATCGTCAAAAAATAGAACTAGATTAATGACTGTAAAATTAACTTGGACTCTAAATAAACTGTACAATAAAAAAGAATTAACATAACTTAATGATACAATATTTTAGCTAAAAATGTCTTTAATTTCTCCCCTTACAGGACAATTTCCTGGTACATACTGGCAGTGGCGTGGAAATTCAATTTATTATGTTTGTGCTGGCGAAAAGCAGTCTAATAAACCAGCCTTGTTACTAGTACATGGCTTTGGGGCATCTACAGATCATTGGCGTAAGAATATAGCCCAACTACAAGAACAGTTTCAGGTTTGGGCGATCGATTTACTAGGTTTTGGGCGTTCGGCTAAACCCCAGCAAGAATATAGCGGCAGCCTTTGGCAAGAACAGCTACATGACTTTATTCAAGAGGTAATTAAGCAGCCTACAGTTTTAGCGGGCAATTCTCTAGGAGGTTATGCTTCTATCTGTGTAGCAGCAGCTTATCCTCAATCTACCGCTGGCTTGATTTTACTCAATAGCGCAGGTCCTTTTAGCGAAACTTCAGCAGATTCTCAGCCAACAACAAAACCTAATTTAGCTGGTCAGCTAGTGCGTTCAATTTTATTGCAGAGATGGGCAAGCTTTTTATTATTTCAATATGTGCGCCGTCGTGCTGTTATTCGTAAAACTTTAAATAAGGTTTACTTCGATCCCTCTGCTGTTACCGATCAATTAGTAGAAGACATTTATCGTCCTTCTTGTGACGTTGGTGCAGCCGAAGTGTTCAATGCTGTATTTAAAGCTCCTCAAGGAGAAAAAATAGATATACTGCTTGCTCAAATGCAGTGTCCCTTGCTGATTTTGTGGGGTGAAAAAGATCCCTGGGTCAATGCTAGAGATCGAGGAATTAAATTTCGCCAGTATTATCCTCAATTAAAAGAGTATTATTTAGATGCAGGTCATTGTCCTCACGACGAAATTCCCGAACAAGTCAACAGTCTGATAGCAGACTGGGTTTCATCCATTAGTCGGCTATAATCGTATTTGCTGACTTCTTAATAATTTGTTACAAGGTAAGAGTAACTCAATCTATAACTCTATGTTTGGTGGATTTGTTAGTTTTGGTAATAATAAAGGCGGAGATTGGGGCGAAAAACTTATTAATACTGTTGCAAGCAACACAATCCGTCATCTATTCACTAGTAGCGATTCGGTAGAAGTTGCGGTAAAATGCAATCCTTCTAGCAAGCTATTACAGGGTACAATCGATAGCTTCAAAATGAATGGCAGTGGCTTAGTGATCAAAAAGCAGTTTCGGACGGCAGAAATGTCTTTTGAGACTGATGCTGTGGCGATTGATTTTAGTTCGGCTGTTCAAGGGAAAATTGCCCTTAAACAGCCCACTCAGGCGATCGCTCAAGTAAGATTATCTGAGGCTGATATTAACAAATCTTTTGAAGCAGATTTAGTTAGAAAGCGTTTAGAAAATTTAACCCCTGATGGCTTAACCGCTATATCTGAAGGTAATCCTGTATCTTTTAATGATGTTACAGTAAAACTCTTGCCAGACAACAGGGTAAAGCTAGAAGCACAAGCTAGCTGGGAAGATAAGGTTGTACCTGTAAGCCTAAGCTGCATTTTGGGAATTAACAAACGTAGAAGAGTTAAATTTGAAGATATTCAGTTTGAGCAAGAAGATATACCTCAAGAGTTGCAAAATATCTCTCAAGAATTGACTGTTGCTTTAGGTGAAATTCTCAATGAAATGGTGGATTTAGATAAATTTAACCTAGATGGTGTCAAGCTGCGCTTAAACCGTCTGCAAACAGAGGGACAGGTATTATTGTTTAGCGGATATGCTCAAATAGAAAGAGTTCCAGGTGCTTCTTAAAACTATAGGTAATTGGACAAAATTAAATTTAACGTTCTCAAAGTCACAAAGGGGTACTCCCTGCATGTGGTCAGCAACAATTAACGTAATTACTTCTGTCCGTGTGAATTGGCGATCGCGATCTCCACCACCATTGCTGTCTTGGTAACAGATATTTTAATTGGTGTTGGTATTGCCGTAAATCTATCGGTCATCGAGCTATTGTATCGGGTTGCGCGACCTCACGATGCCGTGTTAGGTGCAGTTCCCGATCTCCCAGGACTTCATGATATTGATAATTAAGAAGGTGCAGAAACTATTCCAGGACTATTGATGTATCGTTATGACGCACCGTTGTGTTTTGCCAATGCCGAGAATTTCAAACAGCGATCGCTTTTATCGATTGAAGCAGAAATTACACCTATTGAGTGGTTGGTTTTAAACATGGAAGCTAATGTGGAAATCGATATTACCGCTATTGATATGCTGGTAGAGTTGCGGGCTGAATTAGCGGCAAAAAATATCACTTTTGTCATGGCGCGGGTCAAACAGGATTTGTATCTAGACCTAGAACGGGCAGGGTTTTTAAAAGATCTGACTGCCGAACATATTTATCCTACTCTGCATACGGCGATCTCCGCTTTTGAACAACGGAAATTATAAAATGTTAAGGAGATCGCCTGTTAGTCAAAAATCCCAATTTTGTTATTCTTTTGATCTTGAAACCAATCTCTTCTAAGCGCGAAACAGTGTCTTCTAGAGGTACACCTTCTTCAAATCCGTAGACTAATTCTGAATTCAAGTTGCCAAGACCTGTAAACCAAAAGTCTTGGTGAATATGCCAATCATCAGTTGTTAAACTATCAAATGAAGAAGGCGCAAAATCGTCTGCTGGATCGACTACAAGATCTCCTAGAGGATTTTCTGGTGATACATTCTGAATTTCGGGAATGCGAGTGTAGAACACAGCCAAGAAGTTTCCTTCAGTGTCATAGTTTAAAACTATCTGAATCTGTTTGTAATTGTTCCATAAGGCGATCGCCCATTTTATTAGAATAGACTTTTTACTTCAAGCAACTATTTTTAACGATATTCAGAACTTTGAATATCTTGCAAACGAGCTTCATTACGTAAAAAACGATCTATTTGAGCCGTAAAAAACGCGCGATTCTTGGCTAAATGCTCTGGATTAGTATCGTCTAGAGGATATAGTAAAGCTTGACGTAAGGCTTGAATTACTGCCGAAGTGACATTGTACATCGATCGCTGAAAAGTAATTCCTAACTGTACCAGCATATCGTCTTCACCACGACAATGTTCTTTATAGTAATCTACTAAATAATCAGGTAGAAAATGCCACATATCATCCATTAGCAGTGTAGGGGGAATTCCTGCCATGCCCACAGGGATAACATCAGCGTAAAGAATACCATAGTGGAAATCTGGTTGATCTGTTGGTATTTGTTTGGCTTGGGCATTATAAGATTTTGTGCCACGGAAGGGAGAAGTGCGATAAAAAACAGTTTCTACATAAGGCAATGCAGCCTCATATAACCAGGTAAAGCCTTGGGATTTAGGAATGATTTCATAGCATTCATCTTCAATATAGACATGATGGTAGATAGGTCTACCTGCTACTGCAAAGATGCCGTTAACTAAAAATTCCATTGCTTCTTTGACGGTGGTCATTTTACCTTCGTCGTAGAGATCGGACATTTCTAGAAACACAGGACACATCACTTCCCAAAATAGTCCCAAATTAGAATAGTAAGATAACTGTCGCACCTGTTCGAGAAACATTTCGGGAAATAGCTTATACATTCCCAACATCACAGGGTTGTGTTTAAAGTATGCCTTGATTGCCCGATCTGCATTGGCTTTATATTCATCGCTATCTAGATAAGCGTTGAACTTAGGATTTGTATCCTCATGCCAAAACATTGCCCGCATACAGGCTTCAGCAAACTCCATGTTAATGCGATCGTGGTTGAGATGATGCAGTAATTTGGGCATTTTCCCCGTTTCACCCTGGGCGATAAACTCTAATAGTTCGGGGTGTGCCGATGCTTCACCTCGCCAAACAGGAAGATCTGCATCTTTTCCTGCATAGTGGTTAGGTAAGTCTAGATATTCTTGGGGCAAAAAGTATTTGAAAAAAGGCAGAGGATTTAAGAAAACTCGTTCGGCAATATAAAGTAGATCCCGCCAATAAAAATCCATCGGGATAGCGTAAGCTTTATAGATACCAATGATCTGCATCAAGTTTTCGGGAGTTTCAGGCAGCATCGAACCCCCCGCTTCTAAACGTTGGATTACATCGGCAAAGCGATGATTTAAAGGTGGTAGTTTGGTTTGTATTTGAGTCATGGCGATCGCAGTTAATTAGTTAGAACAGTAAAGTTATTGGTTTGCAAGTAGAGAGTAAGAGTATCGTAGTTGTTAATTGTTAATTGTTAATTGTTAATTGTTAATTGTTCACTGCCACAATAGTTGTCTTGATTGGATGGCTAGCAATAATGCTAAATTCGGTGAGGTTCGTTAGCCAGGCTGGTTGTATTCCCAAGATGACAATTAAGAAAGCTAGAACCAATGCAGGCAGACGTTCAGCTAATCTTACTTTGGGGTAAACAAGTGGAGTTTGGCGACAGTCAATTTTGCCAAAAAATGCTTTATTAAGCATAATGACAAAGTAAACTGAAGTTAGACCAGTAGCAACTAAGCAAAGTATCGTGAAAATCGGAAATACGGTAAAGCTTCCCTGAAAAGAAATATATTCGCCGATAAAACCGACCATACCAGGAATACCTGCACTTGCCATGACGGAAAGAATCATTAAGCCACCAATGACGGGTAGACCTCGTTGCGGATTCATCAACCCATTAAGAACGTTGAGATCGCGACTTCCAGTTTTGTTTTCTACAACCCCAACTAAGTAAAATAAGAGTGCCACAATTAACCCGTGGGCAAACATCTGGCAAATTGCTCCTGATATCGCAATAGATGTTCCTGCTGCCGTTGCCAAAACTACAAAGGCGATATGGGCAATAGAACTATACGCCACCATTTTTTTGATGTCAGTTTGAGAAATAGCCACAAACGAAGCGTATAAAGCACTAACAGTAGCGATCGCAGCCAGCCAAAAAGCAACATCATTCCATAGTTGAGGAAACAACCCTAAGCCAAAGCGGATTAAGCCATAAGTTCCTAGTTTGGAAAGTATTCCGCCTAAAATTATCGACACTGGGGTGGATGATTCTGTATAGGCATCAGGCAACCAAGTATGTAAAGGGACAAGAGGGGTTTTAATGGCAAAACCGATAATTAAAATGATTAAGAGAATTAGCTGTTTGCCATAAGGTAATATCTGAGTCTGTACCATTGCATAGTCAAAGCTGCTGTCAGTCAAAAAGGCAATTCCTAAAAATGCAGCCAGAACAAAAATACCAGATAATGCCGTATAAAGCAGGTACTTTGTGCCTGCATAGCCCCGATTTTTTCCTCCCCAAATATTAATTAAAAGATAGGTAGGAATTAGCTTTATTTCGTAGAAGATGAAAAATAATAGCAGGTTTTGTGCTATTAATGCTCCATTAATACAGCCTGCCAAAATTAAAATTAGACTGTAAAAAAGTTTGGGTCTAGCAAAACTTTTCTCATTTTTTAGAGCTAAATCACTACTATAAATCGCTAAACAAATTAACAAGTTATTGAGGACAACTAAAGGTAGAGATAAGCCATCAATGCCCAGATTGTAATTTAGTCCTAAAACCTCAATCCAATGTAAGAATTCGGTTAATTGTATACCTTGAATTTGGAAGTCATAGCGAAAGATTAATGACAAGGAAAGCAAAAATGCCACAACACTAATTACTAAACTCGTTGTCCGTGTTGATTGTGGATTTTTGTTGGGTAAACAAGCAACGAGCAACGCACCTGCTATAGGTAGCCAAACTAGAAAACTAAGCATGAGTTAAAGTTTTGACAATAAATTAAATTGAATAATTAATGACTTAAGTGATTATTTGCACTTGGGCTGTATCTCAACTAAGAACCGAGGCAAAAGGAAATTGCCCTTTAGCGACTTCAGCTATACGTTCAAAATCTTGGTCGGGATTTTGACTTTTAGTCACAAATCTTTTATTACCTGCGAGCAACATATTCAATGCTTCATCAGGAGTAATATTTTTGTTGGTAGCCTTTGGCGTGACACTGGCTGACTCAGCAAGAACTAAATTGTCTATAAAACCTTGAGCTGCAACTGTTGTTCCTAAAGCGATCGCTCTGTATTGTAATACTTTTCTTCTGGAGGATGATAAATTATATTTCATGTTTCTAGAAAATTAATATTTTAAAGTGTTAAAGCAAACATTAAGCCGAGCAAGATAGTTCCTAACACAATGGAAAGAAAATAAAACTGTGATTGACCTGAAGTGCTGTACCGAAGAGCCTGACCGCTAAACAAAGTACCGACTCCCACCAGATTTACAGCTCCATCCACAATATAGCGATCGCACCACGCCACAACTTTAGAAGTTATCCCAATTAAACTGACAATTGTGAAACGATATATGTCTTGAATATAAAGATCGTTGGCTAGTAATTGTTGCAGGAAAGTTGGCACTAACTCTACAGGTTTGTTCTTGCTTTCTTTGAGATATAAAAATGCAGCCAAGCTAAGACCAGTAAGACTTGAACCAATCAAAAGTAAAGCCACGTTTTTATCCAAATTTGCCCAGGTTGGTAATAAGTCAAACTGCTGCAAAATAAAAGGAAAATGCAGGGCAACTCCCGTTAAGATAGTCATTGGTAAAATCATCGCCCACAAAACTTCGGGACAACGTTTGCTCATCGGCTGAATTTTACCGCCAAAGACCAAGCCAAATACCCGCATTAAATTAAATGCAGTTAATCCATTTACCAATATCAACACCCCTAACAAAATAGGCTGTGCATCCAATAAATAATCCCCTAATTCCAGCAACGCCCAAAAACCACCTAAAGGGGGAATGGCAATCAAGCTAGCAGCCCCAACTAGAAATGTAATTCCACTTACGGGACGACGACTAAATATACCGCCCAACAGCGTAATATCTTGGGTAATGTTGCTAATGATAATCGAGCCAGCACTCATGTATAACAAAGTCATTGCCACAGCATGAATCAAAATCAAGAGTAATGCCGCATGGTTTGCCCCTACTGCTACGGCAATAAAGACAAAGCCCATATAGGCACTGACCGAATAAGATAAAGTCCGCTTAATATCTACTTGGGCGATCGCAATTAAAGATGCGCTGATAGCCGTAAAAGAGCCAACTGTAATCATCACCAAATTGGAAATAGCTGACTGTGCCAGCACAGGCTGTAGCTGAATTAGCACATAAGCACCCGTTGCTACCACAATTGAGTTACGCAACATGGAAGCGGGAACAGGTCCTTCCATCGCCTCATCTAGCCATAGCTGCAAAGGAAACTGAGCGCATTTAGCCAAAGGTCCTGCAATCAAAGCCAAACAAAGTAAATTAGCTGTAGCTGGATTTAAATTAGCTACCTCTGCCCATTCCGCCAAATCATCATAATTCCAAGTACCCGTAAAAGACCAGAGAGCAATTATACCGATCAGCAATAATAAATCTCCTACCCGCTTTGTCCAGAAGGCATCTCTTGCCCCTGTAACCACTAGGGGTTGGGCAAACCAAAAGCCGACGATTAGATATGTAGCCAGGGTAAGCAATTCTAAGAAGACATAGCTAAAAAAGAGCGAGTTACATAAAGCCAGACCACATAAACCCGCTTCAAAGAAGCCCATCAAGGCATAAAATCGCCCCCAACCCCAGTCCATCTCCATATAACCAACGGCATATAGCTGTGCCAGAATGTTTAATCCTGTAATCAAAACTAATGCCCCTACGGTAATTGCAGAGATTTTGATATCAAAGGAGATATATAAACCCGCTGCGGTTAGCCAAGGAAATCTTATTTCTTGGACTGGTTGCTGCCAAACTGCTTGTAAAGCTAAGATACTGTGAGCAAATGCCACGCAGGTCATAGCCAAATTAATATATCCTGCTGGTCTAGAGCCAGTTTTTTTAATAATTCCTGGCGACCACATTAAGGCTAATGTTGCCCCGACTAGTGCATAGCAAGGTACTAGCCAGATACTTTCACTAAATATCTGCATAATCAATGATGCTGTTATTAAATGCTGGTTTAAAATTAAGTGCTTTACTTAAATTAATTCTAAAAACTAATATAGAGTAAAATCAATACTTTGTAAATTACTATTTGCTAATTACTATGATAAGCCCAACAAATAATAACCTGAAGACTAGCTGACACTAAATCTTCACAAAGGTTACTTATGTATCGCCCCTTACATCCCCCAAAATGACGGACATCTTTAGTAATTTAAAAAGAGTACTATAAGCGAAAATGCTTTCCGACTCAAGTATTTGTTAAGTTTGGTAAGAGTTCAACAGCCAGTATAAAAACCATGATTAGAGAACAGCCCTTAATACTCGATGCTGCCAGCGACGAATCCATTTCAAAAATTAGTCCAAGTGCGCCAATTCTTTCTAGTCACAGAGTATTCTGGGATGCAATCAAAGTCAACTATTATAAATTTCACACTACCTTTGAAACCCCTGAACATTGTTTTTCGCAGCATCTTATTACAATTCATCTCAATCACGCTGTAGTGATGAAAGAACAATTGCTAAATGGTCGCCTACAGTGCGATCGCTTCAGCAACGGCGATATTTGTTTAACCCCTGCAAATACTCCTGTATTGGTTCGTTTACATGATTCAATCGAATTTATTTCTCTACATCTTGAACCAACATTTATGAGACAGATCGCGACGGGCGTAGTCAATCCCGATCGGCTTGAGGTTGTACCCCAATTTAAGTTAAATGACCCGCTAATTTGTCAAATTGGGATTGCTCTAAAAGCAAATCTTGAATCTGAGAGTGTATGCGATCGCCTCTATACCGAATCAATGGCAACCGCACTTTCTGCTCATTTGCTACAGCACTACTCCATACAAAAGCCCAAAATCAAAAGCTATTCTGATGGATTACCGCAGGTTCAATTACAACAAGTGACTGAATATATTCATCAGTATTCAGCGCAAAATCTTAGCCTAATTATGATGGCTGAAATGGTGCAGATGAGTCCTTATTACTTTAGCCGATTGTTTAAACAATCAATCGGATTAACTCCACATCAATATTTACTCAAATGCCGAACCGATCAAGCGAAACGGCTACTCAAAACTACAAATCTATCGATCGCTGATATTGCCCATCAGGTCGGCTTTGTCGATCAAAGTCATCTCAACCGACATTTCAAGCGGCACTTTGGTGTTTCACCCAGTCAGTTCCGCTAGATGACAAGAATGTACTCTTAAAACGCAAGATCGTCCAAGACAATCAAGCTTCATTTCTCCTAAGATTTCTGTAGATTGTTTGATCGAGGTATTAATGAATCATCCAAACGCACCTATTCCTTTTTTATCAAATCGTGAAGATGCTCCTGCATACTGGAATGTAGATATTTTGTGGATCATCCATGCCAGTAGTGAGCAAACTGGAGGCTCTTACTGTTTGCTAGAACAGTTTTGTCCTAAAAATTCAGGTCCGCCACCCCATTATCACGACCAAGATGAGGGGTTTTATCTCCTGTCAGGAGAAATCACCTTTCAAGCAGGGGATCAGATTTTGAAGGCTCAAGATGGATTCTCGATCTCAATTCCGCGCGGTACGGTTCATTCGTTTCGGGTTGATAGTGAAGTTGCACAGATTCTCAATTTTTATACGCCTGGTGGATTTGAGCAAATAATAGTCGAAATGGGGCAGCCTGCGCTGACGCGTTCTATGCCACCACCAGGAGTTGACAGACCCATTTCACCAGATCGAATGAAGCCATTATTGCAGAAGGTTGGTATGCACGTCGTCGATCTGCCAGACTCGCTCCGCTTGTGAGTCATCTAAGACCAGAACCATTGACACACCACAACAGTTAAATTCTGAGAAAAAATATGTCACAAAAAATTTTAGTAGCAGGCGCAACAGGTAATCTAGGTGGACGAATTGTCAAAGCTCTAGTAAAAAGAGGGGCGCAAGTCCGTGTCCTGAACCGCAAAGAAACCAACCAAGAGAAAACCAAGAAACTGACCGAACTTGGTGCGGAGGTCATTGCAGTAAATATGTCAGATGCCCAAGAGCTTAAACGTGCCTGCCAAGACGTGTCCTGTGTTGTCTCTGCTTTGGCAGGGCTACACGATGTAATTGTAGATTCCCAAAGGCTGTTACTTGATGCAGCGATCGCTGCGGACATACCCCGATTCATTCCGTCTGATTTTTCATCCGACTTTACAAAAATGCCTGAAGGTGAAAATAGGAATTTCGATCTAAGAAAAGAGTTTCATCAATATCTGGACAAATCCTCAATTGCTGCAACTTCTATACTCAATGGTGCTTTTGCAAATATATTGAGCTATGGTACGCCGCTTTATGATTCAGACAACCACAGTGTCGCCTATTGGGGAGATAACCCTGACTGGAAAATAGACTTTTCGACGATGGACAATACAGCAGATTATACCGCCGCCGCAGCGTTAGACTCGACAACTCCAAGAATTCTGCGGATTGCCAGTTTCCAAATTAGCCCGAACGAATTGATTGCTCTAGGCGAAGAAGTTAAAAAGACAAAATTTAAACTCGTCCCGATGGGAAGCTTGTCAGATTTTTCTGCCTCAAACAAACAGGAACGGGTGGCACATCCAGAAGGAGAAAAAGAAATGTATCCGCAGTGGCAAGCTATGCAGTATTTGTATAGTATGTTCAGCGTTCAAAATAAACCCCTGGATAACGATCGCTATCCTGATGTCCAGTGGACGAGCGCGATTGATGTAATTTCAAAAATCTAAAATATTCTTATATCAATCGGATTTAATATGACCGTGGGAAGGGGTTATATTAAATATTTCAATACCTCTTCCGCAGAAAAAGAGCGTTTTTGTTGAATAGCAAGATTTTTTATTTTTTCTCTAAACTCTTGATATTTTTCCTTGGTTAGAGGCTGGTTTAGATGATGCTCAAAAAGATATTTAAAGTTACTTGCACCACTAAATTTGCCAAACCAAATTTCGGGTTGACCATGGGGAAAGAGATAGTAGCTAGTGGAGTCACAAAATAAGGAATCTACATGAATCCCTGTTTCATAGCGTAAGCTGGCGGGGGAATAGGGAGTATTGGCAATAAATCCTTGACTAGATAGATAGTCAGTTACATTATTTAGGGCATCGTAGTTGATTCCTTCTACCTGCCAACCATAGCGTAACTTTAAGCCATTTAATACCTGTTCTAATGCTACATTCCCTGCTCTTTCGCCAATGCCACCAAACGTGCCTGAAATGCCCGTAGCACCAGCTAAAACTGCTTGAATAGTATTTTCTAAAGCTAAACCGCGATCGTTGTGAAAATGGACAGACAAAGGGGTTTGGTTGCCAGTAAACTCGATGAGGTTGCGTATCCAAAGCTTGGTATTTTCAGGGGTAAGAATACCGACGGTATCGCAGAGTAGAAATTGCTTAATATAAGGCTGGAATTTGGTAATACACTCCACTAAAAAGTCAAAATCAGCACGACTGGCATCTTCGGCTGCAAAACAGATTTTTAAACCCTTAGCAGCAGCGTATTTTAGATGTGCCAAAACTTTGTCTAGCATTCTTTGGCGTATCTGATTAATTGTTACAGGATCTAAATCTTGGCTTGTAGTTTGGTAGCGCAACTGATGATCTCTTAAACATAATAGGCGATCGCTGACTGCATTAAACAGAATAATTGTCTCTACACCACACTCTTTAGACTCATTAATATAACTTTCTCCCATCATGGTAGAGGCGACGAGAGTTTGTTTAAATCCTTGGTTAATTAAACTTTTGGCTAACTTGGCTTCTGTATGATGAATGGCTGGCATTAAAGCTAAATGATGTACTCCTGTTTTAGCAATTAGATTTGCCAGAATATTTTTTGTTGACGCATCAAAAAAGATGCCAACCTGTTGTTCGCCATCTCTGAGAGTTTCGTCAAAAATAGTAAGTGTAACCGTTTTCATCATCAAAGATTACCACAGTAGTAATACAAAATATGCGAATTTATTAAATTAAATACACTCTGATTGGAAACATCGCTGCAATCATAACAATTTGCTATAAAGTAACTCTAAATTTGATAAATCGGTAGTGAGTAAGTTTGGTGTGTTTATGAATCAATCGTCAGAACAAGAGTCAGCTAATCTGTCTATTAGTCACGGGGATGCTTTACCAAGTTCTGTTTTAACGATGAATTCGTTATCAGAAATTCTTGTGCGCGCAGCAGCTTTGGAAACAGGAATTACGCTGAAAAATGATGCTAAGACAGAGATTTTTTTACCTTACAGCGATTTACTTCAAGATGCTGAAGCTATTTTAAAAGGCTTGCGTCAAGAAGGTTTACAGCCACAGGATCGGGTAATTTTATATCTGCAAGATTCTCAATATTTTTTTGTTAGTTTGTGGGGCTGTTTTTTGGGGGGATTTGTGCCAATTCCCTTAAGTGTGGATTTGAATTTTAATAGCAGCAAATTACATCAAACGTGGGAACTATGCGATTCTCCTTTAATTATTGCTGACAGCGACATTAAAGATTTAAAAGTGGTCAAAGTCAAGAGCTTATTGGCTAACGAACCTGACAGTAATTGGCATTGCAGTCAGCTAGATGATTTAGCTTTATTATTATTTACCTCTGGTAGTACGGGAAACCCAAAAGGGGTAATGTTGTCGTCTCGCAACTTGTTGGCTAGTGTTTACGGCATGGCAAAAGTAAATAATCTTACTCAGCAAGATATTGCTTTAAATTGGATGCCCATAGAACACGTTGCTAGTTTGGTAATGTTTCATTTGACCGAGGTTCACCTTGGATGTCAGCAAATTCAGGTTAAAAGCGAGCTTGTTTTACAAAATCCTCTGCACTGGTTGGATTTGCTCGATCAATATCGTGTTACTGCTACCTGGAGTCCAAATTTTGCTTATAACTTAGTTAATGAGAAGCTAGCAGATGCAGTAGAACACAATTGGGATTTGTCTTGTTTGCGCTGGATGGGAAATGGTGCAGAAGCAGTTGTGGGTCAAATTACACAGCGTTTCTTAAAATTGCTTGCACCCTATGGTTTAAAACCTTCTGTAGTTAGTCCTGGTTACGGGATGTCAGAAACAACATCAGGAATAGCCCATTCTAATGACTTTTATCTTAATATGAATCGGGAATTTGTACAAGTAGGCGCACCTATCCCTGGAGTATCTCTCAGAATTGTGGATGAGGAGAATAAGCTTGTTCCCGAAGGAGAGATTGGCTTATTACAGGTAAAAGGTGAAACGGTTACGGCGGGGTATTATCAACAGCCAGAATTAAACGAAGAGATATTTACCCCAGATGGCTGGTTCAATACGGGAGACTTAGGCTTTTTGACCGCAGGACGACTGACGATTACTGGTCGTCAAAAAGACACGATCGTTATTAACGGGGTTAACTATTACAACCATGATATCGAAACTGTAGTCGAAGCGATCGCCAATGTGACTATTTCTTATACGGCTGCTTGTGGCGTAAAAGACAGTAACGAGCAAGAACAAATAGCAATCTTTTTCCATACCAACCAGAAGGAAGACAAGCTAAGAGAATTAATCAATCAAATACGTAAAGCAGTCTTTGAGCAGATAGGAGTTTCCCCAGACTATATTATTCCCGTTACTAAAGATGCTATCCCCAAAACGGCGATCGGTAAAATTCAAAGATCCCAACTTGGTCAAGGATTTGCAGCAGGAGAATTTAATGAGGTAGTAAAAGAAGTTGCCGAGTTATTTAACCACAGAAATCTCAGTCAGCAAGAATTACCTGGTAATGCGATCGAGCAAAAGCTGGCTGAAGTATGGAAAGAAGTTTTAAATTTATCTAAAGTTGGCGTAAACGATAACTTCTTTGAGTTAGGCGGTAATTCTCTATTACTAATGCAGGTATTAAGCAAATTAACACCTGAACATAATCATCTGTCTGCGGTTACGTTATTTCAATATCCTACTATTTTTGCTTTAGCTAATTATCTCAATACGGATCGAGAGTCTGTTGCAGTACAGCAGGGTAAACGTCGGGGAGAATTACGCCGTCAAGCTACAGTCAATAAAGACGTGGCAATTATTGGGATGTCCTGTCGTTTTCCTGGGGCAAATAATATAGAGGAGTTTTGGCATAATCTTGGCAATGGCGTAGAGTCCATTAGCTTTTTTGACGATCGCGAAATTCTCGACTCTGGCGTTGATAAAGAGTTACTCAATAATCCCAACTACGTAAAAGCTAGTCCAATACTTGATAACATAACAGGTTTTGATGCGGATTTTTGGGGCTATAGTCCCAAGGAAGCACAACTATTAGATCCGCAGCAGCGTTTATTTATGGAATGTGCCTGGTCAAGTTTAGAGGATGCAGGCTACGATCCTTTTACTTACAAAGGAGAAATAAGTCTTTACGGTGGTGCAGCTACTAATACCTATCTGTTAAATAACATATATCCCAACCGTCATACCATTGATGAGCAAGATGAACTTCAGGTAATGAATTTAAGCTCGATGGGAGGCTTTCAAGTCAGTACGGCAAATGACAAGGACTATCTTACTACCAGGACATCCTATAAATTAAATCTTACAGGTTCTAGTGTAAATGTGCAAACCGCTTGTTCTACATCCCTGGTTACAGTTCACCTAGCTTGTCAAAGCTTAATCAACTCCGAATGTGATATGGCACTTGCAGGAGGTGTTTCTGTTCACTCTCCGCAGAAAATGGGCTATTTATACCAAGAAGGAATGATCTTATCTCCTGATGGTCACTGTCGGGCTTTTGATGCTGATGCAGACGGGACGATCTTTGGTAGTGGTGCGGGAATGGTGGTGCTGAAGCTGTTAGATAAAGCAATAGAAGATGGCGATCGCATTTATGGAATAATCAAAGGATCGGCAGTTAATAATGATGGCGGCACAAAAGTCGGTTATTTTGCCCCCAATGTAGATGGGCAAACTAGAGTAGTAGCCGAAGCATTAGCCTTTGCAGACATACCACCTCAATCTGTTAGCTATATTGAAGCCCACGGTACGGGAACAAAGTTAGGCGATCCTATTGAAATCAGAGCATTATCCCAAGCATATCATCATGATACCAGAAAAACAGGTTATTGTGCGGTTGGTTCAGTTAAAACTAATGTGGGACATTTACAGATGGCATCGGGGATAGTTGGTTTAATTAAAACTACCCTGTGTTTATATCACCAAAAAATTGCCCCTAGCCTACACTTTAATAATCCTAATTCCCAGATAAATTTTGAGCGCAGTCCTTTTTATATTAATACTCAGTTACAAGACTGGAAAACTGATAACTATCCCCGTCGTGCTGGAGTAAATTCTCTGGGTATTGGTGGTACTAATGCTCACTTAATTTTAGAAGAGTTTACTGTTGAAAAAGAAACTAATAAGCAACAGCTGACAGGATATTTATTAACCCTGTCAGCGAAAACCGAACCTGCTTTACGGGAGTTAATTGTTAAATATCAAAACTTCGTAGGGGCGATTCGCGAGTCGCCCCTACGAGATATATGTTTTACCAGCAATATTGGTAGACATCACTTTAATTATCGACTAGGTATCGTTGCCAAAAACCAACAAGAATTAGCCGATAAATTAAACCAAATATCTATAAAAAATCAATTTCGACAGAATAACAAAATAGCTTTTCTGTTTACAGGACAAGGTTCACAATATGTTGGCATAGCACAACAATTATATGATATTCAGCCTGTTTTCCAAAAAAATTGCGATCGCTGTTTTGAAATTCTACAACCTTATATAGATAAACCTATTATAGGGGTGAATCGGGAATTGCCCCTACGAGAATTTGATATTGAGCAAACCCAATACGCACAACCACTATTATTCACTATTGAATATTCCCTGGCGCAACTATGGCTATCGTGGGGAATAAAACCTGATGTGGTATTGGGACATAGCATCGGTGAATATGTAGCTGCAACTATCGCAGGAGTATTTAGTTTAGAGGATGCTTTAAAACTTGTTTCAGCCAGAGGCAAATTAATGCAAAGCTTACCAAAAAATGGTGCAATGCTGGCTGTTTTCTGTCATCAAGAACAAATAGATTTTGTCTTAAATAAAAATATAAGTATTGCTGCCTATAATGGCTCGCATATTGTATTGTCTGGACTAAAAATTGATATAGATAACATTACTAAAAAGCTAGAGTCATTAAAAATAAAAACGCAATTATTAAACGTAACTCATGCTTTTCATTCCTTTTTAATGCAACCCATTGTCGAAGAGTTTGAAAAAGTTGCTAAAACTATCAATTATTCTCTACCACAGATACCAATTATTTCCAACTTGACTGGAGAATTAGCTAACGAACCTGTAGCTACTCCACAGTATTGGACAGATCATATTTTAAAGCCAGTTCAGTTTGCCAAAAGCATCAAATATTTAGATCGGCAAGTAAATATATTTCTAGAAATCGGCACAAAACCAACTTTGACAGGAATGGCGCAAAGTATCTCAGATAATAAGCTATTTTTGCATACTCTCAATCCTAAACAAGACGACTGGCTGCAAATATTAGAGACATTATCACAGCTATATATAGCAGGAATAGATATTAATTGGTCAGAAGTCACCAAAAATTATAATGGTCAAAAAGTATCTTTACCTAACTACTCTTTTCAAAGACAAAGATATTGGTTTGATATCCCTAAACTAGACATTCTCAGGCAAGATAAAAATAATACGGTACAGACTACTCACCCTTTATTAGGAAAGCTTTTATCTTCTCCCTTAAAACAAACAATATTTCAATCTCACTTACAACCTGATACTATTATTTGGCTGCAAGATCACTGTTTGGCTAACAAGCCTGTCTTTCCTGGTACTGCTTATTTAGAAATGGTCGTTGCATCTGGAGTATTTCAGTTCAAAACTAAGCAACTAACTATTAAAAATGTAGCTATTAATTCCCCTCTTTATATAAAAGAAAGTCATGTACCCGAAATTCAGTTGATCTTGTCTTCCGAACAAGATACTGCAACCTGTGAAATTTACAGTCTCGATCATGAACAATGGCAATTAAATAGTTCTGGTCAAGTTTTACCTCTAGAAGCTACAGCAGAAAATATACAGCTAGAAGTTATTAAATCCCAGTTCAAAAATGCAGAGTTAGACGTGACTCAGTACTATCAACAGTGTCAGCAACGAGGAGTCAATTACGGCAAAAGCTTCCAGGGCATAAAGCAGTTATGGGCAAATGAAAATGAGGCTTTAGGATTAATTGAATTACCTAATAATTTAAACAGCGATAAATATCATTTCCATCCTGCACTATTAGATTCTTGTCTACAAATATTATTTGCAGCTTTACCAACGGAGTTATCAACTGCTACTTATATTCCTGTTGGTTTGGATAGCTTAGATTTGTATAGTCTGCCAGGGGATAAAGTCTGGAGTTATCTTGAATTAGAACAAGACAGTAAATATAACACAGGCTTGTCAGCCAAAATCTGGCTATATAACGATTACGGCGATTTGATTGCCAAACTCACAGGCTTGAAATCTCAAGCAATAAATTCCCAACCTCGTTGGCAAAATTGGCTGTATCAGCAGCAATGGATACAGCAGCCTTCGTTAACTGAATCTTCTCTGGCTATCAAAACTGGTACGTGGTTGATTTTTGCTGACAGTACAGGTATAGGTAAAGACATAGTTACGCTTTTAGAATTACAACAGCAACAATGTCATCTTGTTACCCGCCATACTATTAAAGATAACCCTGAAGCATTTCAGAATTTGGTACAGCAACATAAAGATATAGCAGGTGTTATTTATCTTTGGACTTTAGATGAGATTGAAGATTGGCGAGAGAGTGAAAGTTATTTATATTTGGTACAGGCTTTAATACAACACAGCAATAATCCTCCTCTGTGGTTTGTTACCCGTAATGCCCAACCTGTAGATAACTATCAAATGACATCGGGAATTAAACAGTCTTGTCTCTGGGGAATGCAAAAAGCGATCGCACTAGAACATCCTGAGTTATTATGTGTTGGTATAGATCTCGATCGCGATTCTACAAATAACGAAGCAGAGACTATCTTCCAGGAAATCTGTGCGGTAGCCAATGAACAGGTTGGCTATAGAAATAATCAGCGTTATGTAGCTAGGTTGGTTAGATTTGACAAGGAGACTGGGACAAAGGGCTTGCACGCATGTGTGGGAGACAAGGAGACAAGGAGACTGGGAGATAAGGAGACTGGGAGAGAAAACTCTACTGAATTTAATTTGCAGCTAAGGGTTAATGACCCTGGTAATTTAGATAGCTTGCATTGGAAATCTATTAGCCGACAGCAGCCTCAAGACAATGAAATAGAAATAGAGGTTAAAGCAACTGGTTTAAACTTCCGTGATGTGATGGTAGCTTTGGATTTATATCCTGACAAGACAAAATTCCTCGGCTTAGAGTGTGCGGGAGTAGTTACCGCATTAGGCAAAGAGGTAAGAGGTTTTAAACTTGGAGATGAAGTAATTGCTATTTCAGATAATAGCTTTAGTCAATATCTTACCGTTAATTCTTTGTTAGCCATTCCCAAACCAAAATCTTTCAGCTATGAAGAGGCTGCAACTATTCCCGTAACTTTTCTTACTGCCTACTATACCCTTATTTATTTAGCGCGAATACAACCAGGGGAAAAAGTTTTAATTCACTCAGCAGCAGGTGGTGTTGGTTTGGCTGCGATACAGATAGCCCAACAGCAAGGCGCAGAAATATTTGCTACTGCCTCAACTCCCAAATGGAAATTGCTTAAGTCAATGGGAGTAAATCAGATTATGAACTCTCGTAGTCTGGATTTTGCCGAGGAAATTATGGCTGCAACCGATGGTAAAGGTGTAGACATAGTACTTAATTCTCTGTCGGGTGAGTTTATCCCCAAAAGTGTGTCCGTGTTAAATGATCGCGGGCGTTTTATCGAAATAGGTAAGCAGGGTATTTGGTCTAAGCAAGATGTGGCTGAAGTTAAACCAAATATTAACTACTTTATTGTCGATCTGTGGCGAATTACCCAAGATCAGCCTGAATTAATTCAGCAAATGCTGAGAAAATTGCGATTACGCTTTCGCGTAGCCTACGGATCGCAATTCAACACAAAGCAACTACAATCCCTACCTCATACTGTATTCCCTAACGATAAAATTATTGATTCTTTTCGCTATATGCAGCAGGGGAAACATCAAGGCAAAATTATAATCACCCCGTCACCCCGTCACCCCGTCACCCCGTCACGCCCTCATTTCGACGGCACATATTTAATAACAGGAGGAATGGGTGCAATTGGTTTAGAGGTAGCCCAATGGTTAATAACCAAAGGAATAAAAAATATTGTTTTACTTGGACGTAGCGCAGTAAAACCCGAATTACAGGACAAGCTGCAAAAAATACAAGGAGATGCCCAAGTTAAGCTTATTAAAGCAGATATTGCTGATACAAATCAACTGGCACAGGCTTTATTACAAATTGAATCAACACTACCTCCCCTGCGAGGAGTCATTCACTGTGCAGGGGTTTTAGACGATCGCACTATCTTAAAACAAGATTGGTCAAGCTTTAGCCAGGTTCTTGCGCCTAAAGTACAGGGAGCATGGAATTTGCACCTGTTAACCCAAAAATACGACTTAGAAAGCTTTATTTTGTTTTCTTCAGCTAGTTCTTTAGTTGGTTCGGCAGGACAAGCCAATTATTGTGCTGCCAATGCTTTTCTCGATGCTTTAGCTCATGGTCGTCGTGGTTTAGGTTTACCTGCGATCGCTATTAACTGGGCTGCATGGCAAGATACAGGATTAGCTGCTAATACTGAGATAACAGCAAGTTTAGAACAAAAAGGAATTGGCAGTATTAAGCCTACTGAAGGAATTGAAATATTAGAACAATTACTATTACATTCTCCCGCACAAATTGGCGTAATTCCGATTGATTGGAATATCTGGAGCAAAAATAATCCTGTAACATCTTTTTACGATAATTTACTTATTGCTCAAGCTGAATCTATAGCTAATCTCGATTTTAAACAGCAGCTATTAAATGTAGAAACTACACAGCGTAGAGCTTTATTAATTGAACAGATTAGGCAGCAGGTAGGAAATATATTAGGAATTAAAGATATCAAGCAAATTGATTTAGAATTAGGTTTTTCTGAATTAGGATTAGATTCTTTAGGTTCGGTTGAGCTGAGAAATAAACTCCAGTCTGGTTATGATTTAAAATTGTCTTCTACGATTATTTTTGACTATTCTGATATAAGTTCTTTAGCTGATTATTTATTGAAAATTATGTTTAATGAAATTGAACATAATATTGATGTAGATAATGATTTAAACCAAATTAATCATTTAACAGAAGCAGAAGCAGAATCACTATTAATAGAAGAATTAAAAGATTTTAATTTTTAGAACGCTTAGTAACTTCTGTTGCGATCGCTGCTAATGTTTTTTCGATAGAATTCTCGTAAATTCCATAAAAGAAAGCCTTTTCTGTAGTAGTTTTAGGTACAACATCAACAGTATGAATAACCATAATTTTATTGGCATTAATTTTTTTAATTTGCCAACTTCCTGATAAATGTTTTAAGTCTCCTTTATACAGTTTAAAACTTATCTTTTGTGGTTTCACCTCTGACGACTCGATTTGTACTGTATACTCTTTAGTATAAAAGAATAAATCAACCTTATTTACCTGCTCAAATATTTTGCGATCGCCATTACTTTTAACTATTCTACTTGCAGAAACATTTGGTAGAAAATTGCGAAAATTATTGTAGTCAGTCAATACTTCCCAAGCAGTATTCACATTGCCTGTGGCAATTACTTCTCCGACATATTTCCCTTTGCTGCCTTTAAGTACCACTTGACCTTGATTTAACTTAGTTTGCTCTTGAGAAGATAGCTTTACTTCATTAATAGTGTCTTGAGCTAATACAGTAAAACTCATTCCCGAACTAATAATTAATAAAGCAATAAGTTTAATTAAAAAGCTATTATTTTTAAATCTAATAAGATAATTAAACATAAAATCGCTCAACCTAAAGTTATTAAGCATAAATTGAATAGTGTTGTTGCTTACCCTAAATTAAAAAGTAACAACCAACAATCCTAACAAGTTAGCTACAAATTTGGTTCAAGTAAATTAAGCTAATTTATCACTTATCTTGCCTTTGATAGCCGAAATACTTACTACTCTGGGGGAAGCCAAATAATTTTTACCACTAGGATCGCCAGTACGCCCTGTAAAATTACGATTAGTAGCGTAAATTCCTGTTTCTTTTTTGCCTAAAACTCCCTTTCCAGAATTAATACAGGCACCACAACCAGACTTGAGAATTTGTACTCCAGCCTGTCTAAAAATATCAAAGTAGCCTAATTCTTCTGCTTGTTGACGGACTAATTGCGAAGCAGGGACAACGTACATCTGCACATTTGGGTTAATTCGCTGGTTGGTTAATACCTTTGCCACTTGAGCTAGGTCTGTAAGCTTACCTCCTGTACATGAACCAACAAAAGCTAGAGTAATTGGTGTTTCAGGTAAATCGCTAATATTTAACACGCGATCAGGTTTAGGAGGACAAGCTATTTGTGGCTCAAGCTTACTCAGATCAAACTGATATACATGGTCATATTCTGCATCATTGTCACCGACTACAGTGTCAAACTCAGACTCACTTTTGTCTTTTAGATATTCAACAGTTACAGCATCGGGGGCAATCAAACCACACATTGCGCCACACTCAACCGCCATGTTACTCAGAGTCATTCGTTCGTCCATAGATAGCTGTTCGATAACGCTTCCCCGAAACTCCATTACCTTGCCTATTGCACCTTGACAGCCAATTTTGCCTAGAATAAACAGCATGATGTCTTTAGCACTAAGATATTTGGGTAGTGTTCCAGAAAGCTCAAAAACAATCGTTCTAGGGACACGCAGCCACATATCTCCTGTAGCTAAAATATTTGCCATATCGGTAGTGCCTACACCAGTGGAAAAACTACCAAATGCTCCATAGGTGCAGCTATGGGAATCTGTCCCCGCAATAATCATGCTTGGGCGAATTAAACCTTGTTCTGGTAACAAAATATGACAAATTCCCGATGCTTCCCCAGGGGATACCAGGTCAAATAGCTTGCAGCCATGTTGACGAGCAAAATCAATCATATCCTGGTAAAGCTTCGTGGCTTGAGGATCTACTCTAATATCATTGACTTGAATAAAATGATCGGCTACTAAAACTACTTTGCTAGAATCCCAAATCTGGGCATTTTGACCGAAATAATCATGAAAAAGCCGAAATACGGGTGCTGCGATCGCATCATGGGACATTGCCAAATCTACCCTAGCAAAAACTGCCTCTCCAGGCTTTACATAGGCATTCCCCGAAGCTTTGGCTAACATCTTCTCTGCCATTGTCATCGGACAAGGTACAGTATTGTTCTTGGGGACAGATATTTTATGTTGTAACCGTTGTTGATTAAAAGCTGTTAATCCGCCTGCTGCGGAAATGGCTTTAACTAGGGGATTATCTTGAGTGTCACCAATTATTTCTAAATCTAAGCCAATATTAATACTGTTGCGCCAGAAAATCTCGGCAAAAGAATGAGCGCGAACAAGCTTGATTCCCGCAGCTTTGATAGCGACGGGTGCATATTCTCGACTTGAACCACAGCCAAAGTTTTCTCCTGCTTCTATTAGCTCATATCCTAATAAAGTATCGATGCCGATTATGTGTTCTAGAACATAATGCTTTAGATGTTCTGGATCTGGGTTAGTCGTCCGATGTGCAGGAATAATGTCATCGGTATTTATGTCATCATCAAGCTGTAAAACTTTTTTCTTCATCGATTTTGATCTAGGGGTTTTGAGGTGGGCGCTTGTTTGGGTATAACTTGCATCTTAGAAAAGCTAGAAATAGCGTAATAAAGCTGTTCGGCTACTTTTTGATTAGCTGCTTCGTTTAGATGAATGGGGTCGATAAAGCTGGGGGAAGGATATTGTTCGCTTAACTTATATAAATCAACAGCTTTTAAATTTTGGGGAAAGGCTTCAGCTAGCTGCTGTGTTGCTTCAATTAAAGCTGGATATTCATCTCTCATCCGCTCGATATAGGTTCTGCCAAGCTCAGTAGTAATTGTTCCCTCGGTATCGGTTAGTTGAGCAGGGTTGCGTCCAGTAATTTCAGGCTGCATTGCCACTATTAAAGGAACAAGAGATGCTGTACTAAGATTAAGCATTTGTTTTTGATGTTCTACATACCGATCTATCCTGGCTTGTAGTTCCTTTTGATTTTGAGGTAAATGTTGAACCAGCTTGGAGGTTTGTTCATCAAGAATAAAATCAGCTTTTTCGTCAGCTTGTTTGCTATTTAGCCAACGTTCCTGAGCTATTTTAACTAAATAACTTTTATTTTTTATTGGCTCGATTAACTGGTTAATATAGCCCTTAAACCCAGTTTGCCGATCCTCAAGATAATTTTTGAGTTCAGGAACTTGGGTGGCATCTTCATTGCTAGGAAGCATAAAGTCCTCATAGCCATCCATGACAATAATTAGATCTGGTTTATATTTTAAAACTTGTAAAGCCAACTGAGCCAACTCGTTACCCGAAGCATAGCCAGGAACAGCAGCGTTAATAACACGATAATTTCCAGGCTTGATTTTAACTGGTTTGGCTGGAGATTTTTGCTTTTTTGGTTGATCGAGCGACAAATCGCTTTTGTATAGCTGAGGCGAAGTTTTTTGCTGTTGCAGACGCTCTTCTAGACGTTGTTCTAGCTGTTCGCTAATAGTAGCTCCATTTTCACGACTGCCGTAACCAAAGGCGGTTGAGCCACCCAAAATAAATATTCTAATCTCATCTTTGGGTTTAACTAATGGTACAGCATCGCGATCGCGAAATCCTTGGGGATTAATTTGCCAAAACTGGCTTTCTTGATTGCCCACTAGCTGATAACCAACTGATAAAGCAGGTTTAGCAAACAGTGCTTGCTGATCGTTAGTTCGATCTATTTGAGATTCATTAGGGACAAACTTAAGCTGATAAGACTGAATTACTTGCAAACCAGTCTTGCCTTGGGCAAATTTATCTCTAGTGCCTGAAAGATCGACAAAGATGCGAGTTAGCAATTCTAAGATTAGCAAAAATAGAGCCAAAGATGCGATCGCCGAAAAAAGCGAAAAACGACGACGTTTCTGCTGACGATGGGAAAAAATTCTTCTTTCTCTGGTTTTAGTCTTAAACATAAAATTACTTTCCTGTCTATATGTATTGATAAACGATAAAAATAGCTAGAAATAGATAGGCATCATCGGTCTCTAATTTTATTAGAAATTTTCCTTATCAGTATGTTTTGTTAACTCTGTGGTACATTTACAAAATGATTGTCGATCTTAGAAACAAAAACTTACTATCTTATTTTAAGTTCTGATAATTAATTCAGTTTAAGTAGTTACCGCAAGCGGTATCAAATCCTTGAGCCATAAACAATAAAAATACTTAGTACAGTAAATCACCTTCAATTGTTCATGACCTATAAATTGTTATTTGTTTGCCTGGGTAATATTTGTCGTTCTCCATCAGCAGAAAACATTATGAATCACCTTATAAAAGAAGCTGGTATGTCCGACAAAATCATCTGTGATTCGGCAGGAACTTCGGGGTATCATATTGGTGCATCTCCAGATCGGCGTATGAACGCTGCTGCTATTACAAAAGGGATTGAGCTACAGGGAAAATCCCGCAAATTAAAACCTTCAGACTTGCAGCAGTTTGACCTGATTTTAGCTATGGATCGAGAAAATTACCAGGATATTTTGTATTTAGATCGAGAAGGAAAATATGAATCCAAAGTGCGGCTAATGTGTAACTTTGCTACTGATAGAAATGAGCGAGAGATTCCCGATCCTTATTACGGTGGTCAAGATGGTTTTGATTATGTGATTGAATTGCTATTTGATGCTTGTGCAGGTTTATTAGATTACGTAGTGAATTTGGAAAAACATCAGGCTATAAGTTAGCTTGATGCCAAATATTTGCCGAGCATTATTCTTGTAGTTAATACGTCTAATGTGAATTAAAAAATCTTAAAATCCTTAAATCCTTTAAATACGTTTTTTCTTATTAGATTTGTCTGTCTATCTAGCTCAGAAACTTAAATTTCTAAGTTTTCTTAAAAGCTAAAAGTGAGGGCGACCCCCTAAAGGGTGAAACAGTTTGCTCAACGGGGGGAACCCCTCGGCGCGTTTTGGGTCAGAAGATTCTGTCCCAAAAGCCGCCGAACGCAACGCAACTGTTTCACCGCGTCGGCGTAAGAGGGCAGACCCCGCGTCGCCGAAGGGCGCAAGGAAACGCTGCCCTAGCAAGGGAACGCGCCCGAACCCGAAGGGCTAAAAGCTAAGAGCTAAGAGCTAAAAACCAGTAAACTAGAACGAAGCTAATCCACATTAGGCGTAGTTAATACAAACAAAATGAATCGATTTAATTTTAAAGTATTAAAGAAATTTTGGTCACTTGCCAAGCTGTATTGGATCGGAAATGAAAAAAAAGGAGCTTTAACTTTACTAGCTCTGTTATTTGTCTTACTTGTAGCATACACTCAACTTAGTGTTTTGTTAAATCAGCAACAGGGTAATATTATCTCTTCTCTTTCGGCTAAAGAGGTTGATCGATTCAAAAGTACTATAAAAACTTTTTTTATTATTTTAGTTATCTATGTACCGCTGTTTTCTGGTTTTCGCTATGTTCAGGGAATATTAGGTAACTTCTGGCGTAGATGGCTGACAAATCATTTTCTTAACCGCTATTTTAGCCAACGTGCCTTTTATAAGTTAGGTAATTTAAACATTGATATTGATAACCCCGACCAACGAATTTCCGAAGACATAAAAGGTTTTACCGTCGATTCTCTTAGTTTTCTGCTGTCTTTAGTAAGTTCCCTCTTTCAGGTAATTGCCTTTAGCTTTGCTTTATGGAAAATTTCCAGTACGTTGGTTTATATATTAATTTTATATTCCTTCGTCGGTACGTTAATTGTAGTCGGCGTGTACGGTAGAAAATTAGTCCAAATTAACTTTAATCAAATCAAAAAAGAGGCTAATTTTCGCTTTGGATTAGTTAGGATTAGAGAAAACTCTGAATCCATTGCTTTTTATCAAGGAGAGCCTCAAGAAAATCAAAGTCTTAAACGCAAGTTTAATGAAGCTTTTACAAACTTCAATTTATTAGTCCTCTGGCAAGAAATATATTTAGGTTTATTCACTCATGCCTACGATTTCTTTCCCTATATTTTGCCCGCAATTATTATTGCTCCTAAAGTTCTCTCTGGGGAACTAGAGGTGGGAAAAGTCACCGAAGCCGCAGGTGCTTTTGCCGTAATATTTCAGTCGCTAAATTTCATTGTCGAGCAGTTCCAATCCTTGACCTCTTTTGCTGCCAGTGTTGACCGTTTGTATGTCTTTGAAAATTATTTAGATCGCCCTCAACTAACTTCAGATCAGAGTGTAATAGATCGCCCTAACATCAGCACAGTTGATCAAAATAGACTGGCTTTAGAAAACATAACTCTACAAACTCCTAATTATAAAAGAACTCTAGTTAAGAATTTATCTGTCAATGTACCCAAAGGTGAAGGCTTACTGATCATGGGGGCTAGTGGCTGTGGTAAAAGTTCTCTGTTAAGAGCGATCGCTGGCTTGTGGAATTCGGGGAATGGTGCAATATATCGACCTCATCTAGCCCAAATGCTCTTTTTGCCCCAAAAGCCATACATGATTTTAGGGAGTCTTCGTAGTCAACTAAGCTATCCCTACGATGATCTAAAAACTTTTGAGCCAGAATTAAACGCTGCTCTAGATGCCGTTAATTTACCCGATCTGGCTGAACGTTCTGGTGGTTTTGATGTAGAAAAAGATTGGGATGAGGTTTTGTCTTTAGGGGAACAGCAAAGACTAGCGTTTGCCAGAATTATAATTCATCAACCCAGTTACGTAATTCTTGACGAAGCTACTAGTGCTTTGGATATCAAAAATGAGGACAGTCTTTATCAACATCTGCTCAAAGCCAATATTACCTTTATTAGCGTTGGTCATCGCCCTAGTTTGGCACAGTATCACAGTCGAATATTAGAAATGCGAGAAGATGAAACCTGGGAACTCAGAGAAGCTGATAATTTTTAAGGCGATCGCTTTTTTACAGCTAATTCGCAGCGATCTAGCTATAGATAATCTGGATCTTAAAGTTTTTGATAACCACGAATAAAATAATTCTACTTAAAAATGATTGTCAACAAGACCAAATCGCGCTATATGTATTTATAGAAAATAAATAGTAATTTCTCTCAATAAATCTGGTCATGACTCACTCTGTAGATATTCAATCTTCAAATGCTAAGGAATCTAAAGGATTTCAGGAATTTACCTTTATTGGCGATCTATCTTCTAAATCGACTTTAGAGTCAGTAAAACAGCTAGATCCTAATTCTGACTGCCATTTTTTGCATCAGATACCTACAGAAAATTCCTGGTTGATTACAAAGCTCTATACTTCTGGTAAAGTCACTCGCCAATTACGAAGTTTACGGTTAAAACCAGGAAAAGTAGTGCAGTTAATCAGCAAAACTAATAATGGTTCGGTAATTCTCAGCTTTGACGACAAGCTGATTGGTATTGGCTCAGAAATTGCTCAAAAAATCATTGTTACTTTTGCCAGCTAAAGAGGATTTATGAGAATAACTATTAATATCTTTGAATTATCTTTAGGTTCGGCAGCGATTGTTGTTGGCTATAACAGAGTTTATGGTGGTTATATAGGCAAGTTGATTTCTAAAGGGCTAGTTCCTGGTAAGGCTTTTGTAGTATTAGATTTTTCTGTGGCTCAAGGAGGCGTGCAAATTATGTTAAAAGATAAAATTTTGACTCTATCTAAACCAGAAGCTAACGCTCTTTGTATTGAACCAATGACAGAAAGCGACTGAAATTCAACTTATTTGCTGGCTTTTCGGGCAAATCTTAACTTAGCCGAACGCGATCGCGGGTTGGCTCGTTGTTCGTCTCTTTGAGCCGTAATTGGCTTTTTGGTAATAACTTCTAATAGCTCGCTGCCTCGAAAGCGATGTTTAACAATACGATCCTCTAGACTATGAAAGCTAATAATACCAATAATTCCTCCAGGCTTAAGCCAACCAGGTGCATGGTCGATAAATTTTTCTAATGACTTTAATTCCTGATTAACCTCAATCCGCAGAGCTTGAAAAGTACGGGTAGCAGGGTGAATTCTGCCATGACGATATTTTCCTGGTACAGTAGAGGCGATCGCCATGGCTAAATCCGTAGTGGTTTGAAAAGGACGTTGCTGCACAATTTTCTTAGCAATCCGACGGGAAAATCTTTCCTCTCCATATTCATAAATCAAATCAGCTAAAGAAACCTCTTTCCAGTGGTTAACAATCTCCGCTGCGGTAATGCCGTCTGAACGATCCATACGCATATCTAAAGGAGCAGCATTACGAAAGCTAAATCCTCGTTCTGGAACGTCTAGCTGGGGAGAACTGACACCCAAATCGGCAATAATCCCCTCAAATGACAAATTGCCTGGCTGATAATCAGCAAAATTTCCCTGCCAAAAATCTAGTTGTTGAGGATAGTAACGTGCTAATCTAACTTTAACAGCAGCGATCGCGGTTTCGTCGCGGTCTATTGCCAACAGCTTGATATTTTCTCCATGATTTAAAATTAGTTCACTGTGTCCACCACCACCAGCAGTGGCATCTAAGTAATGCCCTTGTGGATTAATGTTCAAGCCTGCAATTAATTCTCGACTCAGCACAGAATGATGACTAAACGTATTTATCTGTGCTTCCATTAATTAATCTCCAAAATAGCTTAATTAAAATTTTATAACTTAAGTCAAGTAAGATACCAACATAATTGAGATTTATAGCTATAATAAATAAAGTAGATGTAAAGATTGTCTTTAAATTCTACTTTGTTTAACCATTCACTAAGATAAAGCTAGATTTATCATATTTACATATGGAAGTTAGCCAACGCCCAGGAAAAGTCGAAGATCCTCCTGGTCATAGGTGGGCAGGTGTTTTAGGTACTGGAGTTGCGATAGTAACTTTGACTTTACCTATTGTCATGATTGCATCGTATTCGCCTTTTAGCAGTAACGCACAGCCCGTACCAGAAAAAATTTATCAACAAAAAAATACTATAAACCCAATGGAATAAAGAGAATTACCACCACGCTACAGGCTCTTTTTTAATAACAGCGTTGGGCAAAATTTAATATCGAAGCTTTTTTTGTCTAAGCAGACCATATGGTTATCTCTTTTTGCAGGTAGCCACTATACTTAATGCTAACAAATAATAGTCAACATCAACTGAATGCTGTTCAGAATTAAGTTGATGTCGATTCTGCTTGTTGAATTTTTATAGATGACTGGTCAACTATAATTGAGGTATGAAACGTGCTAGTAAACGCAATGAACTAATCCAAGTTGGCAAGGAAATTGTTGTCCGGCAAGGATTCAAGGGGACAAGCCTCAATGATGTATTAACTAAAGCTGGCGTTCCCAAGGGTTCATTTTATTATTATTTTTCCAGCAAAGAAGATTTTGGACTAGCGATTGTTGATGATTTTGCCCAGGAATATCGCGACAGGTTTAAAACTTTTTTAGCAGACGAACAGTGTTCTCCACTGACACGATTACGTAACTATTTTGAATTTAAAATTGCTGAGATGGAAGCTCATCAATGTAACGATGGTTGCTTAATTGGTAATCTCGCTCAAGAATTATCAACGCAAAATGAATTGTTTCGCGATCGCCTCAATCAGATCTTTGCTGAATGGGAACAGTATTTTATTCGCTGTTTAAAAGCAGCTTATGAAGCTGGAGAAATCGAGAACAGCCACAATTTTGAGGTTCTGGCTAAGTTTATCTTGTCTAGTTGGGAAGGAGCTATTCTACAAGCTAAAGTCACTAAATCAGTCTTGCCAATGCAAACCTTTGTCAAAATCTTATTTGAGCAAGTTTTGAATATCTCTATCTTTAGTTAAGTTTATTTGTTTCTAGTTAGAAAAGTAGATAACATGATTATGTTTGTGTACAAGAAAAAACTATGGGCAGATTTAGTCAGCAGAAGTTGGTTCTAAGAGTATTTTTTTTAGCCACGTTACTTATAAGTTTAGGGCTAGGGTTAGTTAAGCCAGACGCGCTTCTAGCTGCTCATCGCCATGACTATCCCAGTCCCACAGCGATCGCCATAGTTGAGCCAAAAGCACCTGTAGTCGCAGAAACCGTAGAATATGTCACCATAGACGGCAAGGCTATTAACGGCTATTACGCCTATCCCCAAAATACCACCAAGCCTCTACCTGGAATCCTAGCTATTCATGAATGGTGGGGATTAAACGAAAACATTAAGGCAATGACGCGAAGGTTAGCAGGAGAAGGTTATCAGGTTTTGGCGGTAGATTTGTATAACGGTCAAATAGCAAAAACTCCAGAAAAAGCAACGCAATTAGTACTTGAGGTAACAGGCAATTCTTTAGGTGCAGAGGCAAATATTACAAAAGCCTATAATTTTTTGGCAAAGGAAAAGCAAGCACCTAAAATTGCTTCTATTGGCTGGTGTTTTGGTGGTAGTTGGTCATTAGAAACCGCTTTGCTATTTCCCCAAGAGCTTGATGCAGCAGTGATTTACTATGGTGGAGAGATTGGTACAGCTACCGAAAAACAATTAGCAACCTTAGAAATGCCTATTTTAGGCATATTTGGGGCAGAAGATGAGTCAATTCCCGTAGCCAAAGTAAAAAAACTAGAATCTACTTTAAACAAACTGGGTAAAGAGGCAAATATCCAAATTTATGACCATGCAGGTCATGCTTTTGCTAATCCCTCTGGTCAAAACTATGTCCCTGAAGCTGCGGAAAAAGCTTGGACAGAAACTATTGATTTTCTCAATAAAAATTTAACTAATGTTTCTTAAGATTCTCTAGCAATATAACTACTTCCATCTCGCTATAAAATTACCTAAAATAAAGCGGTAGAAATGGAAAGTCAAACACAGGACTTTAAAAAACAGCAATTAAACAGTTTGAATATAGCTATGGCTCAAAACAAAAGAGATGCTCTGTCGAGCATCTCTAGTTAACCATCTTGGTATATTTATATGCCAGCAATTTTATAAATGATTTAGCTGACGGTATTGATAATCATATTTATAAAATTAATCATAATCTGAACTCAGTGTCTAACACTGTGATCTCTAGCACACACAGTCAGAATAGCAAAGCGATCGCACTTTACACCCAAAACAAATCTAACAAAATATTTATACTTAAAATCAGCAACGCTGAAATTTACTACCTACTTCAAGATAGTATCTTGTTGACTAACTCGTCTGTCTTGTGGTTTAAATTCATTGCGTCTTAAGCGTAGTTGAATATCTTCTAATAGCTGGCGGTTTACCCCCATCAAGTCGGCAACTAAACCAAAAATTAATAGCTGTACCCCAATCAAAATTAAGATTGCTGCCAAAATTAAGCTAGGAACACGAGGCTTGGCAGGATTATCGCCAATAATGCCCCAAAACAGCAACAACCAACGGCAGCATAATAAAAACCCCAAGCTTAAAGGTAAGCTTCCCAAAACCATAAAAAATTGTAGTGGGCGATAGGTCATAAAGATCCGTACGATAGTTAGGATCGAATGCTGTATATATGCAGAGATACTTTTGACCAGCCGAGAAGGACGCAAGTAACCATTAGTACGGATCGGCACAGAAGTAATTGCCAAACCTCTTTGACCAGCTTGGATGATTGTCTCTAGGGTATAGGTATATTCGTTAAAAACGTTTAGTCTTAAAGCAGCCTCTCGGCTAATTGCCCGAAACCCACTGGGAGCATCAGGAATATTGGTTTTGCTAGCAACGCGCACAACCAAACTACCTAACTTTTGTAAGAATTTTTTGAGTGGGGAAAAATGCTCGATCTCTTGAATTTGTCTAGCACCAATAACTATTTCTGCCCTACCTTCTAAGATAGGCGCAATGAGCTTAGGAATATCCCCAGCACAATATTGATTATCGGCATCGGTGTTAACAATTATATCTGCTCCTGCCTTCAAACAAGCTTCAATCCCTGCCATAAAGCCCTTTGCTAGACCTTGATTAGACTTAAAATCAACAATATGATCTACACCACAGGCTTGAGCAACTTCAAGGGTGCGATCGCGACTACCATCATTGATAATTAACCATTCGACTCGATCTATACCTGGTAGCTGGCGGGGAAGTTCAGACAAAGCTAACCCCAAAGTTGCTTCCTCATTGTAACAAGGAATTTGAATAATCAGTTTCATTAGACCTCTTACATGAATAAAATATTAAGCTCCTGATTACCTATTACCTCTTGGTAAGGTAGTCCGTTGTGATTTGTGCAAAAAGTCTATTTAGCTAGCAGAAGATGATGGTTGATTGTCGCGCTTAATTGTCCAGAAAGGAAAATTTTGGCTAGGGTTAATCGCTACGCCATCGATGCCATTTTGGGCAAAAACATAGTCCTTGGTTTGCCAAAGAGGAATATAAGGAACATCCTGCGCCAGCAATTCCTGTAGTTCACCAAAAATAGCTTCTCGTTTAGTCGGATCTTGTTCTTGGCGAGATTGCTCGATTAACTGATTAGCGCGATCGCTATAGTAAAATGAACCTCTACTCTGTGCCGCACCTTCTTCGCAACCAACATTGGGAGAGCCTTTACTACAGCTAAGAAATGGCTGCACATAGTTGTCTGGATCGAGAAAATCAGGATACCAATCAACCAAGGCCGTTGGATATATTCCTTGACTTAGGTTACTAAAAAAGGAGGCAGATTCTACGCTATTAGGAATAAATTGTAGAATTCCCCCTAACTCTTGTTCGGTATAGGCTTTAATCGTATCAGCTACAATAGCGCGAGTAATTGACCCAGAAGGATGCCAAATTTCGATAATTGCGGGATTTTCCGAGGAGTAACCCGCTTTGGTCAATAGATCTTTAGCTTTATCCGTATCAGCATCGCCGTACATCTTCTCAAAGGTAGGTCTATAGCTATCAAAAGCCGTGGGAATTAAGCTATAAATTGGTTCGGCTTGTCCTTTTAATACCCTATCGTTAATTAAAGCACGATTAATAGTTGAAGCGATCGCCTGACGTACTTCTGGCTGATTGAGAGGTTCTTGCTCTAGATTAAGAACCAAATAGTTAACTACTGTACCTGAGCCTTCGATTACCTGCCAATTATTTTCCGCGCTATCAATCAATTTATCAATTTGTTGGGGATCGAGAGATTGGTAAGCTACGTCTATTGCTCCAGTTTTAAAACTATTATATAAATTGGCTGAGTTTCCACCATAGACCTGTAAATCGATACCTTTGTTAGCTGGTTTGTCTCCCCAATAATTATCATTAGAATTTAGGCTAATTGAATCGCTCTTAAATTGACCTAGCTTATATTTTCCCGTACCAATCATAATATTAGGATTAAACTCACCTGCGCCAATTTTGTATGTTTGAGGAGATACTGCACAAGCACCAGGAAAAGCTAATAAAGCAGGAAAGGCTGCAAACGGCTGTTTTAAACTAATCTTTAGTTCGTATTCTGCCGTTGCTTCTACTTTACTGATTACATCCCCTAGTAAAAAGGCTGGTTTTCCTCCATTCTCAATAAAGCGTTGCAGAGAAAATACCATCGCCTCGGCGTTAAATTCAGCACCATCATGAAAGATCACGCCCTGACGTAAAGGAACAGTATAGATTAAACCATCTTCACTAATTTGTGGCATAGCCGTTGCCAACAATGGCTCGATTTCAGTTGTTCCCAGCTTGTAGGTATACAAACTTTCACCAACGTTGTAAATAATGTTTAATCCCGCTAACTCATAATTATCAGCTGGATCTAAGGTACGGGGTTTTAGGGTTGTGCCAACAGAAATGCGATCGCTATCGACGGTATTTTTCCCAGAGGATTGATTACCATTGCAGCCAACGGTTAAAGCGAAACATAAAGAAAATAAGATTATATATTTATAAATTTTGCATATTTGTTGCCACAGGCAAGAAAACTGGTTGTTGCTCATTCCCAAGTACGATGCTCTAAAAGTCTATCTCGCATGATAAAGGCTAATTCATCAGATCGTCCTTAAGAAGATATAAACTGCAAAACTTATTCTTGCTTCAAAACATATTTGCCAAAAATAACTTTTTAAACTATTCTAAATTACAGACCAAACGGTCTTAAATATTAATTTTAATGTCCAAAGCACAACAAACTAAAGCTCGTATAATTCATCAAGCAGCAGAGTTGTTTAATCTCAAGGGTTATGCAGGTTCTTCCATTGCCGATATTATGCAGGCGACAGGGTTAAAGAAAGGAGGAATCTATAACCATTTTCAAAGCAAAGATGAACTGGCTTTGGAGGCGTTTGATTATGCTTCTAACCTACTTAGTCAAAGAATTTGGAGTGTGGTAAAAACTAAGCGTAATGCAATTGAACGATTACAGACACTAGTATCTAGTTACTTGATTTACATTAATGATCCGCCCATTGTTGGAGGTTGTCCAATCTTGAATACAGCAATTGAAACCGATGATACAGATTCGCCGTTACGCGATCGCGCTTTGGAAGCAATGAACTCTAGCCGTAGCTTGATTGTGCGGATTCTGCAAAAAGGTATTAAAAAAGGAGAAGTGCGATCGACTGTCGAACCCGATACCGTCGCCACAATTATTTTTTCTACTTTAGAAGGAGCAATTATGATGAGTAAATTAGAACGTAATCCTATCCATCTACAAAGAGTTGTAGCTCATCTACAAAGCTATATTCAAAATAATCTTACTTAAAGCCAACTTAAATTACTGCTTTTTTTTACGTTAAAAAAGACCGATCGGTTTGTAGATATAGTTTTAAATCTCAGATGAAACAAAAACCACTTGAAGTAAACCTGGAATTTCCTGTTAAAACTTACGACATTGATTTTGCAGGAATTGTGAGCAATATTGTCTATATTCGCTGGCTAGAAGACTTAAGACTCAAAATGTTGGAATCTTATTTACCTTTAGAGAAATTAATGACGCGGGGATATTGCCCAATTATTAACTCTACCGAAATTAAATACAAAAAGGCTTTACGAATGTTCGATCAGCCTATAGGCAAGATGTGGGTTGCTGAATTAGAGCGATTGCGCTGCACTTTACAAGCTGAGATTTATCTCAATGATGAAGTATAGCAATCAGGAATGATTTATGAGAAATAACCATACATTGATAGCTTAGGAAAACTGAATAAATCTTGACTAATCGTCCACTCAAATAACCACTTGACTATTTTAAAGTTTTTACAAATATTCCAGTACTTTCTTAACA
>JBBSPC010000005.1:0-61787 GCA_038259125.1 Chroococcales cyanobacterium
TATGACTAATTCAGTAGAATTCAAGTTATTTGCTCCATATAATAAAGAAGCTGCCGTTATTGGTTGTTTTTCTGATTGGCAACCTGTGGCAATGTCCAAGGGCGACGATGGTTATTTTAAAACCAAAGTGGAACTAGAAGATGGAAAATACGAATATAAATTTCGCGTTCGTTCCCGTAGCTGGTTTTTAGAACCAGATGAATGGGTAGAAATAATCGATCCTTGTGCGGTAAATATCGCCCCCCAAAGCCAAAACGGGACGGTAACTATTAAAGATGGTGCAAAAATTGTCGATACTTATGTATGGCAGCATGACGATAAACCTCTACCCGCAGATCGTGAATTAGTTATTTATGAACTCCATGTCGGCGACTTTTCAGGTGGGGAAGATGACCCCAAAGCCAGAGGTAAATATCAGCACGTAATTGAAAAGCTAGGATATCTGACGGACTTGGGCATTAATGCCATTGAATTGATGCCCGTCAAAGAAAACCCAGGTACTTATAGCTGGGGTTATAGTCCTCAACATTTCTTTGCAGCCGAATCTAATTACGGCACCACCAACGAATTAAAGCACTTGATTGATGAATGTCATGGCAGAGGAATTCGAGTATTCATGGATGGAATTTATAATCATGCTAATACAGACTGTCCTTTGACTCAAATAGACCACGATTACTGGTTTCATCATGACCCTACCGATCCTGACAATAGCTGGGGACCAGAATTTAATTACGAAATGTACGATCAAGATTTAGATATTAAACCAGCCTGGAAATTTATTGGTGAAAATGTAAATTTTTGGATCGATGAGTATCACATTGACGGCATTCGCTATGATGCAGCCAAGCAAATTGACAACTACGATTTTATGCACTGGATTGTCGAACGCACTAAAGAATATGGCGGAATGAAGCCATTTTTCAACGTCGCCGAACACATTCCTGAAAAAGCAGCAATTACCAATGTTGATGGACCAATGGATAGCTGTTGGCACTATAGTTTTTATGCTAACGTAGTTGCTCATCTTTGTGGCGATCGCTACGATCCAGAAGAATTAAAAGACGTGCTTGACTGCAAACGTAAAGGTTTTTTGGGGGCAACAAACGTAGTCAACTATCTGAGTAATCATGACCAGACAAGATTAATGGTCGAATTGGGCAATCGAAGTATTGTAGACGAGGCTGCCTTTAAGCGAGTCAAACTAGGTGCAGTTTTATTAATGACCGCAGTTGGTATTCCCATGATTTGGATGGGCGAAGAGTTTGGCGACTATCAGCCACTAAACCAAGAATCCAGCAAAATCGATTGGACGCTATTGGCAGGAGATAACAATAAAAATCTTTTTGTTTATTACAAAGGTTTGATCGACCTCCGCAAGAATAATCATGCACTATACACAGAAAATATTGATTTCTTTTATGAAGATCCTGAATCGAAGGTAATTGCCTATACTCGCTGGAATGATGAAGGCTCACAAATAGTAGTGGTAGCTAACTTCTCTGACAATTTTTTAGCTGATTATGCCATACCTAACTTTCCTGCTGATGGTACTTGGCATGAGTGGACTGGTAATTATGACATCGAAGCTGGCAATAATCAGATTACGATCGATTTACCTGAATATGAAGCAAAGGTATTTGTCAAATAATTAGACATTAAGGGTTTTTAGCAAAAAACCCTTATGATGTATATGTTCGGCTATCTAATTCAGTATTAATTGCTATGAAGTTCAAAGTTGGATGCGATCTAGATTATCAGATTTCCACTGCCAGCACATTCATCTTTAATATTCGGGCGGTAGCCAATAAGCAGCAGCAAATCATCCAGCAAAATTTGCAAATAGAACCTGAGTTAGATTATGAAGGCTATCAAGAAAGCGATCTAGCAAATAGCTATTTCAGACTAGAAGCACCAGCAGGAAATCTCAAGCTTTCCTATCAGGCAACGGTAGAACTAATTGGGCAGCAGCATCATCCTTCAAAAGCTACAGAAAATTTACCCGCAAACATACCTTTAGATATTATTCCCTATCTATATCCTTCACGATACTGCCAAAGCGATCGCCTGATGAGGTTAGCACAGGACGAATTTGGAGATTGCCAGCCTGGATACGCCAGAGTTCAGGCTATTTGCGACTGGATTTATGACAAAATAACTTATATATCTGGCAGCACAGATTCTCATACCTCTGCCTTCGATACTGTCACGGAAAGAGCGGGAGTATGCCGTGATTTTGCCCATCTAGGCATTACTTTTTGTCGTGCTTTAGCTATTCCCGCTAGGTTCGTCTCAGCTTATGCTTGGCAACTACAGCCACCAGATTTTCATGCTTGTTTTGAAGCATATCTAGGAAATCAATGGTATTTTTTTGATGCAACTCGCCTCGCACCCACCGATAGCTTAGTGCGGATTGGCACAGGTAGAGATGCAGTTGATGCAGCATTTGCTACGGTTTTTGGTGCTACTCAATTAAATAACATGGATGTATATATTGAGCGTATAGATGTTTGATTGGATTAATTTAAAATATGGCGTTGCTGATTTAATGTATGAAATTCAAAGTAATACTGCTATTAGCAATCGAATAATAGATTAGGACATCTTCTAATCTCTCTGCGCCTCTGCGTCTTTGCGCGAGATAATTATTTACCGTCTTAACCTTTGCTTCGACTGCTATACAAACCATACCCGTATTCAGCAACGCCAAAAATATTTAACCTGAGTTCGGTTTGAGAAACAGCAGATAAAGCAAAATCATCAAGCAGCTATTGCTAAGTCCGCTAAAGAGCAGACAGCCTATTAAAACCATGTCAAAGTATAGTAGAAGTATGGTCAAGTTAAAAAACCAATTAATTCATCAATCAATTAAGTAAGTAGGAAAAATTAATTACATATTTCAATTTCTTTTCCCCTTTCCCTTTAAGTTTTTCCCAGTCATTAACAATAAATTTAATTTTGCAAAGATACTTATTTAGTTGCATTTAATTACATCATCAAAGTTTTCAATAAAGTGCAATTATTACAACACGCTTAAACTCAGTAGGAAAATAAGTTTCCTCTATATTGAAGAATCCTCAAAACAATTGCATACTATCAGCATTACCAGAAAAAGAATTTCAGCGTTTCAATACTTATCTCGAACCAGTTCAACTTTCTTTAAATGATATTTTGTTGAAACCCAATCAGCCATGTGAATTATTATATTTCCCCACTCAAGGAATTGTATCTTTAGTTTCAGTGTTAAGCAGCAATTCAACCACAGAAATTGGATTAATAAGTCGAGAAGGAATGGTGGGAGTATTACAATTTTTAGGCAAAGGAACATCTAATAGTCAATCTGTCGTTCAATCTCCTGGATGGGCAATGGGAGTTGAGGTAGAGGCACTGCAAGCAGAATGCGATCGCGATGAAATGCTCCAAAAACTACTGCTGCGCTATGCCTTAAAACTGTTCAATCAGGTAAGCCAATGTTCTGCTTGTAATAATCACCATACCGTCCAGCAGCGAATTGCTCGCTGGTTGCTGATGCTTGACGATCGCAGTGACCAAGACACACTATTCATGACTCACCAATTACTCGCCAAGATGTTGGGAGTCAGACGTACTGGAGTTACCGAAGTCGCTAAGAAAATTCAGCAACAGGGAATTATTGACTACCAGCGAGGAAAAATTAAAATTCTAGATCGCCAAGCATTAGAAACGATTGCTTGTGAATGCTATCAAATTCTCAAAGACTGGTCTTCTATTTGATTAACTCGATAACTGTTGAAAATTATGCTTATGTCCGACAGCGGACACAATTAATTGTAAATCATTAGTATTCTTAATATAGGGCAATTTATTTGATAGATAACTATATTCAAAGTGGATTTACAAAACTCAGAAGGGAAGCCAATCAATCGGCTTCTAGCTGCTCTGCCTCAAGAAGATTATCAACGCATTTATCCTTATTTGGAATCTATAGCACTTCCTCAGCATAAAGTTCTTTTTAATGCTGGAGAAGACTATAAACACGCTTACTTTCCCTCCCACGCGATTGTTTCTAGCGTCGCGATCATGGAAAACGGTTCTACCACAGAAATTGGAGTTATTGGTAATGAGGGCATGGTGGGATTGCCCATCATCTTAGATACCAGCTATACAAATTCTACCGCGATCGTTCAGGTGGGTGGCAATGGTTATCGAATTACTGCCCAACGACTCCAAGAAGAGTTAAATCGCCAAGGAGCTTTTAAAAAACTGTTAATGCGCTATGTTCAAGCTCGAATAATTCAGCTTGGTCAGACTGCTGCCTGTAATCGCTATCACAATCTCGAACAGCGATTTGCGCGTTGGTTGCTATCGGTACGAGACAATATACAACGAGATGAATATCAGCTAACTCAAGAATTTATCTCTCAGATGTTAGGGGTGCGCCGTACTGGAGTTACCGAAGTAGCCAGCAAATTTCAAGAAGCAGGAATAATTCACTATAAACGTGGGCTGATACATATTGATTCTACAGAGAAGCTAGAGGCTAGTGCTTGCGAATGTTATTGGCTGATTGCCAAAGAATATTCTCGGTTACTCGATTCTGACTAAAGCGATCGCTCGGCTAAGCGTACGCCTAATCCTAGTCGCTAACTTCAACTAATGGACGGGATACAGTAGAGGCAATTTTATCTTCGGCGTTTTATGTATGACGTACAAAATATTTCTGTTCGTAGCTCTTAGCTTTTAGCTGCACGATGCGAAGCATCGAAGCCCGCCAGGGCGGACTGCGCGAACGCGCTGCGCCTTTAGCTTTTTTGATCCCGTAAAAGATTACAATCTCAAGAAATCATACCTTGATTCACCAACGCCTTATCTTCATAGATGTCTTGATTGTGAAAAGCGTAAGTATAGAATCCCTGCATTCCTTTAAGTCTTAAAACAGTTTCGGCACAATGTAATTCTGATTTAGTCCGTGCAACCATCACGAAGGCTGTGGGCGCAATGGAGACAAAGAGTTTGGCAGATTTCTAGACATATCTCAAGGGAGTTGTTTCGAGGTTAAGCGTCAAGTTTATATAGCTAGAGATTTAGAATATATTTCTCTAGAAAAAGCCACTTTGGTTGTATCTAAAATTGATAAAGTCATGAGAATGATTCATTCTTTAAATCAAAAGCTAAAAGCTAAAAGCTAAAAAAGTCCTTTTAGAAGGAAGAGGCTTTAAACCCAGAACGATGGTATTTGCGAGAGATTTAAGCTCAAAATATTAAGTGCAGTTTCAAACAGAAATGGTATTACTACCTTAAGAGAGTTATAAATAGTAGCCTAAATAGTACTGAATTAAATAAATATCAATGCTCAGGCAAAGAACAAAAATTGGACTATGGGTAGCTGCCTTACTGACAGGTGCAGTGGGAATAGTAAATTTGCTCTCGGCAGTAACCCCAAGCTTACCCGAACGAGTAGACTGGTTAGAACAAATCTTTCCCTTTGAAGTTAGGGCAGGAGCGCATCTTTTTGCCACCCTTAGCGGTTTTTTTCTCTTAGTTCTGGCAGCTAATTTATTACGCCGTAAACGCCTGGCTTGGATGCTGACGATTGGTTTACTAGTCGTCTCGATTCTCAGTAACTTAATCAAAGGTTGGGATTATGAAGAAAGCTTGCTCTCCGCTTTATTATTAGGGCATCTTTTATGGATGGGACGAGTTTTTACCGCCCGTTCGGATCGTCCTTCAATTATTCAAGGGATTCGCGTACTAGTCTTTGCCCTATTATTTACCACAATCTACGGTACTTTGGGCTTCTTCTGGTTAGATCGTCATTACTCGACTACTTTTCGCTTGGGAGAAGCTATAAGGCAAACTCTAGCTATATTTTTTACCAATGATAATTTAGGACTGCAAGCCACTTCACGCTTTGGACGTTTTTTTGTCAATTCAATTTACATTATTGGTGCAGTAACGGTGCTTTATGCTTTGTGGATGCTGCTGCGTCCAGTACTACTCCATAACGAAGCAACGTCACAAGAAAGGCAGCGAGCAAAAGAAATTGTCGCTAGATACGGAAGCTCTTCCTTGGCGCGATTTGCTTTACTAGACGATAAATCTTATTACTTTAGTCCTTCTGGTCAGAGCGTTATTGCCTATGTGCCAAAAGGCAGAGGCGCGATCGCTTTAGGGGATCCCATAGGTGCAACAGAAGATCGCAGTGAGGCGATCGCTGGTTTTAAGCAATTCTGCGATCGCAATGACTGGCAACCCGCTTTCTATCAGACTTTACCCGACAACTTGGAACTGTATCAGTCTCTTGGTTTTAAAACTCTCAAAATTGGGGAAGAGGCGACAGTCGATCTTCAGACTTTTACTCTCCAAGGAAAGGCGGGGAAAAGCTTACGTCCAGCAATTAACAAGTTTAAAAAGCTAGGTTATTCAATTCAATTTTATGCACCACCGATTACTGATGATTTGTTGCAAGAGTTAAGAGTCATTAGTAATGAGTGGCTGACACACATAGCGGGTTCAGAAAAAAAGTTCTCCGTTGGCTGGTTTGACAATAATTATCTTCAAGACTGCGAAATTGCTGTAGTTAATAATTCCCAGGGAAATGCGATCGCCTTCGCTAATATCGTACCTGAGTATCAACGTAACGAAATTACCATTGACCTAATGCGCCACTTGCCAGAGATAGAAAATGGAACGATGGATTTTTTGTTTATTTCGCTGTTTGAACACTTCAAGCAACAAGGTTACGACAGCTTTAATTTAGGTTTAGCTGCTCTTTCGGGGGTAGGAAAAACGGCTCAGTCTTCTCGTATGGAAAGGGGAATGCACTATCTTTATGAACATCTAAATCAATTTTATAACTTTCAGGGATTAAGAACATACAAAGATAAATTTCATCCTCAATGGAAATCACGCTATTTAGTTTATCCTCAGTTTGCAGCTCTGCCAGAAATAGTCGTGGCATTAGTCAGAGTGGATTCAGGCGATCGCCTACAGGACTATCTAGAAACACAGTTCTTAAGTACCGCAGTTACTGGTTTAGCTAAAAGATTAAGTCGGATTGCACCTATATTTCTAAGCGTTTTGCTTTTTGGTCTTTCTCTTTGGGCGATCGCCCAACAGTTACGCAAGTATAGTCCAAATGATGTCTTTAATAGTCTCAATGCCATTCCCAATCAATATTTGCTGCTGGCGATCGCTTTAACCATGGTTAATTATCTTTTGCTGACGGGATACGATACCCTGGCAGTAAAATATATCAATCAATCTCTGGCATACAAACGAACTGCTTTGGTGGCAGTTATTAGCTATGGAATCAGCAATAGCGTTGGTTTTGCCCTTCTCAGCGGTAGTGCTATCCGCTATAAATTTTATTCTGCGTGGGGATATTCTGCTATCAAGATTGCTCAGATAATTACCTTTTGTAACCTTAGTTTTTGGCTAGGGTTATTTGCCGTCGGCGGTACTGTGTTTGCTCTTACGCCTTTAGAAATACCTGAACAGCTTAATCTACCGTTTCTGTCGGTGCGTCCTCTTGGGTTTGTTTTTCTGGCAATTATTATTGCTTACTTACTTTGGAGTGGATTGAGCCAAAAGCCCTTGAAAATAAGAAATTGGATACTTCCTCATCTTCCCTTTAAGCTTTCTTTGGCACAGGTAACTTTAACTTCACTAGATTGGCTGTTTGCTGCTGCGGTGCTTTATGTTTTACTGCCAGTACCTAAACATTTTTCGTTCTTTGGCTTTTTTGGCATTTATCTTTTGGGTCAAATTGCCGGAATTATTAGTAATGTTCCTGGAGGACTGGGGGTATTTGAAACTATTCTCATTTTGTTACTTTCTCCGCCAATTCCTTCTAGTCAATTATTAGGATCTCTTCTGGCATATCGGGGTATTTACTATTTTCTGCCTTTGGGTGCTTCGATTTTACTGCTGGGATGGTATGAATTGAAGCAACGATGGGATCGTCAAACGACAAAAACCTAGAAATTGTCATAAGTGCGTCACGACAACGACACAGCAAATTATTAACCTAAAGATATTAAAGCTTTTATTTGGACTTAGTACAGATAAGATTATGAAAACCCTAATACATCCAAAAGCATTATTCGCCAACATTGTTAAAGCAGAAGTTCACAGTAGCAATGATTTCTCTCCCACTAATAATCATGCTGGCATAGCTCATGAAGTAGGAGTGTTCGCCCATCATCGAGATGCCAAAGTAGCAATTGAAGAACTACAAGAAGCAGGATTTTCTCTAGATGAAATTACTTTAGTTGCTCGTAATGCTTGGCATCATCATTGGCTAGGAGATTTAACTATTTATAACTATTTTAATGAAGAGTTGTTTGACTCAAATCAAATTGCTCGACGTTTTTGTCAGAAGTTGTTTCAACAAGGTAAATATCTCTTGTTAGTTACAGAAAAGGAAAATGATCTCAATGCTGGCACAATTATGGGTCGTCGTCAGGGTCATTCAGAAGTTTGGTATTTTTAATGGGCGTTGCTGAATCGGAGTATGAAATGTAAAAGTTTCAGTTCCATATATCTCTTTAAAAGCGTCGAGAAAGGGATACCCCCTGCATCTGCCCGCGTCGCCGTCAGGCGCAAGCGTCCGACACTAGGGCATCCCTAAACGGGAAGCCACGCGGACTTGGGAATGCTCGACAAGACAGCTAAGAGCTAAAAGCAGTATTATAATAGGTTTCATACTTTCAATCAGCAACGCCAAGTATGGACTCTAAGCAAAGCTAATTCCCTCTCAGTACTGTCAAAAGATAAACTATGGATTTTACAGCAGGCTGACAAAATTACTTAAAACCGCGTAAATTCTCGAACAAAATAGGTTTTAAAGTTCCGTATGTCCTCGGTTATTCATATTATCTTTAAAAACATAAGATTAATGAACATTCTGAAATTATTTTCTAAATCAGTATATGTCTTATTCTTATAGTACGTTAGCCTTCGATTCTCTACAGATTTCTCAAGATTTGCTTAGTGATTTTGCTAAAAGTAACGACTTCACCTCAAGTATTTTCTCTGTTTTTGGCAATAACTTAAATCCGAATAAGGTAGAAGAATTAAAAACCCAATGGAGTGCGGCAGATTTTAACGATTTACCCGCAATAGCAATAGAAGTGCGCCCTGCTAATGAGATGAACGGTGCTTTGGGTGCCTATGCTGCTAAAACCGACACGATTTATCTGTCAGAAGCATTTCTGCAACAGGCAGATAAAACCGCCATAGCAGCCGTGCTGTTAGAAGAAATTGGACATGGAGTAGATGCGCGGCTAAATGCCGTTGATGCTCCTGGGGATGAAGGTCATATTTTCTCTGCGGTTGTGCGCGGAGAAACTGTGAGTGCAGAGCAGATGCAGGAACTTCGGGCTGAAGATGACACGGCGACGCTAATGCTGGATGGGCAAGCTGTAGATGTAGAAATGGCGAGCAAACAATATTCACTAAGTACTAGTGACACTTGGGAACAAGCTCAAACCAAAGCACAGACTTTGGGAGCTAATCTTGTTACAGTCAACAATGGCACAGAACAGCAATTTTTAGTTAATAACTTTAGTGGCACTGAAGAATTTTGGATTGGCTTAACCGATAAAGACATAAAAGGAACTTTTAAGTGGGCAAATGGCGAACTTCTGAGCTATACGAACTGGAACAGTGGCGAGCCTAATAATGCGAATAATAATGAAGACTATGTAGGAATGAACTTTAATTCTCCTGGGAAGTGGAATGATTATAATGGAGTCAAAACCTTACGAGGCATCATTGAAAAAGATGTAAGCTCTGGATATTTACTAAGTACTAGTGGCACTTGGGAACAAACTCAAACCCAAGCACAGAACTTGGGAGGTAATCTCGTTGCGATCGCCGATGCCGCCGAACAGCAATTTTTAGTTAATAACTTTAGTGGCACTGAAGAATTTTGGATTGGCTTAACCGATAAAGACAAAGAAGGAACTTTTAAGTGGGTAAACCCCGAACCCGTAGGCTATACGAACTGGTATCCAGGCGAGCCTAATAATGGTGGGGGTAATGAAAACTATGTAGGAATGAACTTTAGATCTTATGGGCAGTGGAATGATTATAATGCAAGCCAATCCTTGAGAGGGATTATCGAAATTGCTAATAATGTTACTTTCTTACCATCTACCAATGCAGGAGAGCCGTCTACCAACGGTAAATTCGAGCTTTCCTTGAGTAAGGCTTTAAGGCTTTAAGGCTTTACCAGGTGATTTTATCGTTCCCTACACCGTTAGCGGTACGGCAACTGCGGGAACTGACTATCAGACTCTTTCTGACTCCGTTGTCATACCTGCTGGCAGTACCACTGTAACTATTCCCATTAACGTCATCGACGATTTCGTTGACGAAGGTACAGAAACCATCACTCTACAGTTAAATGGAGGTGAGCAACGAACCATCAACCTAACAGATAACGACACGGCAGGTATTACAGTTATACCCACATCGGGTACGACCTCGGAAAAGGGAGGTCAAGCGAGCTTTGGGTTCCAACTCAACAGCAAACCTTTATCTGACGTTACGATTAACTTTAGTAATAATTCAAATGAAGGAAATCTATCTAGTTCCTTTCTTACCTTCACCCCCAGTAATTGGAATAGCCAACAAACTCTTACGGTTACGGGTCAAGACGATAACGTTATCGATGGCGACCAGACCTACACCATCAACACTTCAGTAGTTTCTAGTGGCGACTCCAAATATAACAACGTTGGTGTCTCCGCTCTTTCTGTTACCAATATTGATGATGATTTCAACACTCCTCCCACTGTCGCCAAGCCAATTAATAACCAAACTGCCAAAGTCGGGACGGCTTTCAACTTCCAATTTGCCGAGAATACCTTTAACGATATCAATGGAGACCAGCTTACCTACACCGCTACTTTAGCTGATGGCTCGAATTTACCTAGCTGGCTAGGTTTCAATCCTAATACGCTTACTTTTAGCAGCACTAGCGGCCCTACTGCTAGCGATGTCAAGCTTCTCAAAATCAAAGTTACTGCCAATGATGGTAGGGACTCGGTTAGCAACAACTTTAATCTGCTTGTCGCCGATACCGTAGTCGATCAGGATAATCAAGGACGAGGAACTCCCAGTAATGACGCTATTGCTGGCGGTACTGGTAAAGATATCATTCGTGGTGGTGATGGCGATGATATTATCGCTGGTAATGATGAAGCCGACAGGCTGCACGGCGATGGTGGCAATGATGTCCTCGATGGCGGTAGCGAAAACGACTTCCTTGAAGGCGGTACGGATAATGACGATATTAGTGGCGGTACGGGTAATGACTTTCTTTTAGGGGGAACAGGTCAAGATACCCTCTCTGGCGGCGACGGAAATGATGTCCTGATGGGTGGCGACGGTGATGATATTCTCGATGGCGGTGCAGGTGGCGATCGCCTGGGCGGTTTTGCAGGTAACGATATCTTCGTCGTCACTAAAGGAGATATAGAAAATACCATCTACGACTTTGAAGATAATAGCGATCTCATTGGCTTAGAACTGTCTAGTTTCACTAATAAGTCCGTGGCAGATGTCTTAAATAGCGACGAACTAACTATGACTCAAAACGATGATAATGTCGCGCTCAACTCTGAAGGCGCTCCACTTGCCACCATCTACAACGCCAAGATGAACAATTTTAGCGCAGCAGACTTTACCAGTATCTAAATTTCTCTTGAGGTGCAGAGCGATCGCTTTACTGGACACTTTTCTTAAATACCTTGCTTTACTAACTATTACTAACAACTATGAAAAACTTACAATTTCTAACTCTAATCGGTACAGCTTTGGCAGGAACTCTCTTGCATAGCACTGCTGCCCAGGCTCTTAGTTTTTCTTTGAATAATTCTAGCCCTAGCAATGGCGTTTTTTCCTACGACGTTACTCTAGCTGCTAATGAGACTCTCAATCTTGGCGATCCTCTGGCTCTGACAGGTTTGGCAGGAGTAACAGATGTGACCGTTAATGGTAGTCCTTATTCTCTAGCATCTTCAAACAGTTTTGATGATACTTCCGCTAATTTTATAGCTTCTGGTACGTTTACTGGTTCTCAAGTTTTCGCCAATGCCATCTCTTTAACTTCGAGCAACCCTACGGGTAATATTAATTATTCGGCTTTCTCTGGCGGGACTGCTGGTGGTAGTTTTGCTGGCATTACCCAAGGTCCTGTGGATGCGACTGCGGTTCCTTTTGAGCTTTCACCCGATCTCGGTATCTTTACCATTTTTGGCATTGTTGGGCTAAATTACTATCGCCAGAAGTTTAAATCTCAATAGATCGGATCGTAAATATGAATGATTGAGATTTTGTAGGGAGTAAATTTTGCTCCCTATCTTTTTTTTTCGTCGGACTAAAGCGAAATTGGCGATCGCTATTTTAAATTATGGTTTGTCTAAAATAATAACTAAAAACACCGATTCTCACAAAAAAATAGATGAATGCGATCGCCGAAGACACAGCTAAGTAGCCCCATCTAAGAAAATGTACGAAAAGTCAAAAAAGGCGATCGCGATGCCTTCTGTTTAATTCAGCGTTGATTATTCACTACCATTTTTATCTATTGCACAGTCTGGCAAAGGTTTAAGTTCTCGTTCTCGACAAGTCTCCTCTTTACATTTACTAAGATTGATCGTACGTTTGGCATATTCCTTAATTACTTGAGGTTGAATTACCTTAGCTAAATTGTTTAGCTGATAAGGGTCTTGTCTAATGTCATATAGTTCTTCCTCGCCAGTATTATATTTGACATAAGTACAATGGTTAGTTCGTAGACCTTTGTAATCAGGAATCAACGGGGTCGTTTTCCGATTTAATCGATGCTGGAGAAAAAGAACCTGTCGCCAAGACGCAGGTAATCGATGCTGGAGAAAAAGAATCTGTCGCCAAGACGCAGATAATCGATGCTGGAGAAAAAGAACTTGTCGCCAAGACGCAGGTATAGGAGAGTTACGCCGAAAAAGACTGACAAAAGAGCGACCATCAATAAAATCTGGGGTATCTGCCCCCCCCAATTCGGCAAAGGTAGGGGCTAGGTCGACATTACTAACAATCTGATTCCTGGTTTGACCCGCAGGCACATCTGGTCCTCTGACATAAAGAGGTAGGTGAATATCTTCTTCATAAGCTGTCTCTTTTTCGGGAGGTAGGCGATGTTGACCTAGATGAAACCCGTTATCTGAGGTGAAAATGATATAGGTATTGTCTAACTGACCGTTGGCTTTGAGAGTGTCAACCAAGGTTACTAAGCCTTCATCGACTGACTGGAGCGATCGCAACCTTTTTTGATAGAGATCGTCAATCTTATCTTTCTCCTGTTGGTTCAATAAAGGTAAATTACGGATATATTCAGGTTTATCGCTAACGTCTGCTTCATTAAAAGAAGGGGTGCGGGGTTGAAAAGCATCGGGAAATAGCTTGCTGTGACGGGGTGCGGGAATTGCTGGTTGATGGGGGGGAAAATAAGAAATATAGAGAAAAAAGGGTTGCTTGTCTTTAGCTGCTTGATTGATAAACTTTTGCGCTTTTTTAGTATATACATCACTAGTATAGTCTTCAGGGCGATCGCCGTATTCGATAAATTTACCATTTTCATTCAAGGTATAGTTAAATCCCACATAGCCACTATCATAAATAGGACTAGCCCATTCATCCCAACCAGGAGGCACATAGTTTTTCGGTGCGTGTCGCGGATAGCCGTTAAAGTACTTGCCCAAGTAAGCATTACGATAGCCTTTTTGCTTTAGCCAAGTGGCAATAGTCGATTTTTCTAAACCATGTCGATAAAGGTAAATAAAGCTACCATCTTGCTTTTTATTGGTATAAACCCCTGTATTGTGAGCATATTGACCACGTAGAGTAGTAGCCCTAGAGGGACAGCAAAGAGAAATACTAACAAAATAGTTGCTAAAGCTAACTCCTCCATCAGCCATAAACGACTTCACCTGGGGCATATAGTCAACCTCAGCATTATCTAGATCATCGGTCAAAACAAATAGAATATTGGGCGGATTGGTTACTGAGATGGCTTGTGTTGCCAAAGGTATACCAGCAGTAGATATAAAAAAAATAAAGCTGAGACCAAGACAAAGTAAATATTTAAATTTCAATAACTTGCTCAAATTCTCTGTACACTCCACAATTGCAAAATGCTTTTTAGAACAACCTGAAACTGCTCATAAAAAACTGAGCCTTTGATCATAGCTGATTAAAAGTGTAGTTTTGGCAAGTTGTTGTTTTAAAATTCCGTCTGAAGCTTTGGTGAACTCAAAATTCTTATTGGCAAGATACTGGAAAATCTACATAAAGCTGACACCAATGCGTCATAGACCTGTCACTTGAAATCACTATATTAAAACCAGCGAATAAAAGAAGACAACGAAATGACTAATAATATTTTAAATACATGGTGGCAAGGATATCGTGAAGCCGATCGCTCTAGCAAACTACATCATGAACTGATGACTCTGGTTCATGGTCAGTCTGACACTGCACAGCGACTAGTTGATTTAGAAAAAATTAAACATCCAGGTCAATCTGAAAGTTGGTATTTAGACAAAGTAGTTTATGACCTTAGACGTGAAGCTTAAAAGAGCGTTACTGAAAGTAATACATTATATATTTCTGACCTGGTTCAGCAATGCCCAATTAAAAAGCTCTCTCATTTTTATTAACCAGTAAATTCAAATTTTTAGTTTTATCCTCACACATCTATAAATGTCCTATTTAAACTAGTTTTATGGGACATTTTTTTCTATATTCAAGTTGTATGTTATTTTTGATTGGCTTAACCAAAATCTTCTGTAATAGTTAAATTTAAATATATAAAAATCATTCTGCTAACTCAAAAATTTATGCGCCAGAAAAAGAATAACCAAAAATCTGATTCTACAGCAGTTAGTATTATAAGCTTGGTCAGCTTATTAGTTTTGATGTGGTTGCTAGAGTTATTTAATTGGTCGCTTCCGCAGTTACAGCTTGACAATTATGGAATTCGCCCCAGAGATATTAGTTGGTTGCCAGGAATCATCATTGCCCCTTTGCTTCACGGTTCTTGGACGCACTTGATTGCTAACACGCCACCATTGTTAATTTTTGGTGGCTTAGTTGCGCTCCAAGGCATAAGAATATTCTGGCTAGTTACGGTTATATCCACGTTATTTAGTGGCTTGGGAGTTTGGTTGTTTAGTCCAGAAAATGTAGTTACCGTAGGAGCTTCTGGCGTTATTTTTGGTTATTTGGGTTTTTTATTATTGCGTGGTTTATTCGCTCGCAGTATAGGTGCAATCTTGATTTCTTTAATAGTGGGCTTTGTTTATGGTGGGACGCTCTGGGGCATATTACCATCTAGCCCTAATATATCTTGGCAGGCACATTTGTTTGGGTTTATTGGTGGTGTGTTCGCCGCCAGTTTGGGTCGTAAACGCAGTAGGCTAACTAAAAATTGATGCTCTATTTTTTAATTAGCTTGTTTAATTGACTGGCATTTAAAGAACGGAGTAAATTGATAGTTAATGGTGGCTTACTTAAGCGTTTAATATAAGATTCTGTTAGATAAAATCTAAATTCATTTTGTTGTGCTAGGTGAGTTTTAAAAAAGGCTACACTAAGAACTTTTAAATACGAACGAGCTAAGGCAGGGTTAAAACCCATTAGATTTATAGGCAATTCAAATTCATCCGAATCTCCTTCATCAATAAAGGAAAAATGAGTACTGTTTTTGACCAAAACCAGATATTTATTGTTTTTTGGCAGCCAGGTAAAAGGAACTAGCTGTTCATCTAAAGCAGGAGCAAATATATCTCTATCTCCAGCGATGATCAATAAGGGAGAATCAAACTGGCTCATTCCTAATTGGCTAAAAACTGGATTAGTTACAGGATTAATAGCGATCGCTGCAACTATTCTTCGATCTCGCAAATTGGTATTGGAAACTGAATTATTTGCACTCTGACATTGCCAAAATAGCGCGGGGTTTAGATTGATTTGTTCTGGGCTTCCTATTTTTTGACATTCTTTTTGCAGATGTTGCCAGTCCACTTTCGCTCCTGCGATCGCCATTGCCGTATAGCCACCTAGAGATTGACCGATAATCCCGACTCTTTGTAAATCAAGCTTGCCCCGCCATGATTCCTCATTTTGGGACTTACGCTCGATCTCATCTAGCAATCGAGTAACGGTCTTGGGTTGCTCTACCCATTGATTATCCTTGGGAGGAGTATCTAAACCATTCAAGACTGCGTTTACCCGTCGGGCATTAGTACCAGGAAAATTGACCGCAGCTACCCCAAAGCCATAGGAAGCCAGATGCTCGGCTATGTAGGTAAAGTTTTGCCAATTGGTATTTAATCCAGGAGCAATAACAACTACAGGGGCAGGTTTGTCGGTAGATATTGGCAAATAAACTACTCCCTCAGTCTGGCGATCGCTATCTGACTTAACAGTTAGATATTCTTGGCGCCACTTCTTTGACCCTGAATTGCGAAGATCTTCAAAAGTATTTAGATCGAGAGAATTACCAGTTGCTACTCGCTCTTTTGCCTCTTGTTCTAATGTTTGGAAAACTTGTTCTGTATCTGTCAAAAGTTTTGTCGCTTCATCGACTGCTTCAACAATGCGCTTGGTATTTAATTTCAGCGTTTTGGTACTGTAGTGACGAAGAACACTGAGAATTGTTAGCCCTTCGGGTTCAGCAGCAGCTAAGATTAAAGAGGCTCGCAAAGCAGGCTGGCTCACCCTCTCAGGAGAATCTATAATTAAGCCGATTTCTTTGAGCAATTGTTTGCCAATCGGTAAATTGACAAAAGTGCTTGTTGTCACAACGCTGATTTTAAAGCTGCGATTAAGTAAATCTCTTAATTTCGCTAAATTTTCTGGACTAAAGCGATCGGCATAATAAGCAAAACCAGGAGTAATTTTACCTTCTTTGGCAAATGCTTCAAGATCGGCAATGGAAATATAAAACTCGCCAAAAATTCCATAGTCAAAGGCGATACGTTCGGCACTTACAGCAGGTAAAATCCAGACGGAAGTAAAAAAACTACAGCTAAACAAAGCTATAAAAGAAGCTTGCCAAACTTTTCTTGGCTTTAACCTTATCGAACGCAGAGCAGATAGTTGACTGGCTGCTGACTTAATTTCTTCTCTTTTCGCTTTGCCCACTAAAAAACTTTGACTTACTTTACTTTATTTTTGTCTTTTTCAAGACCAGTCTCTAAATATAAAAAAAACCTTGAGCTTCAATCCTAGACCGACGCGGAGTTACTTGTCAAAACATACTACTTAAGAATGTTGATTAATGCCCCGTCAGCAGCACCTGAGATGGCATTTTTGCCAGTATGACCGTTGCCTATAATTGCACCTGTCACCGTGTTTGTTGCTGCAGCCACCGCACTGTCACGCAGCAAACCAGAAATTTTTTTACTTGATTTTTTATGAGTTGTGTTAACAACAGCACCAGTCGCTGCACCGCTGGCAGCGTTACCAATAGCAGAACCATTGTCCAAAATTTTACCAGAGATGACGTTGCTACCAGCACCCACTCCCAGATCTTTTAAAACATTGGCACTTGCAGGTTTGGTAGCGCATAAAGTGCTAATAGCAATAATGACGGGTAAGGCTAAGACTTTTATTGTTCTGTTCATGATTTTTCAAAATAATTTAATACTTTACTTTCTATTTTTAGTTTAAGAATTGCCAATGACAAACAAGTGTCACTTATATGTCAATCATCTAAATTTTGCTAGACAATTAAAATTAATCAGCCTTAAAAAACTCAAGCAATGGCGATCGCTGGGCGAAATCCAGACAATTAAAGAAGTAAATAGGTATAACAAGTTATTTCCAACTATCCCAGGATTGATTAAAAATGGAAGTGTTAGAAAACTGAATCGGATTGCCGTTTTGCTTTAATTTGCGTCTGAGGATCGGTAACCTGCGATCGCCTTAGATGATTACCCATGATTCATCTTGTCAAATTTAGATTAAGAATGGTCAGCCTGGAAAAAACTAGAGTTGGAGACTGAGTTAGGATGAACTGAAATATTCTGCTGCGGTACGGGAATTAATATTCCTGCCTTATCAAAAGCTAATTTTAGGCGCAGTCGATATTCTCTGGCTACATCAAACTGTTTGAGAGGTCGGGTTTTAATCCATATTTTCACCATCAACCCGCGATCGCTAAAGTCGTCAATACCCATTACTTGAGGTGTCTCGACTATTTGCCATTGCCATTGAGGATCTCGACTCATTTCAATAGCAGTTGCTTCAATAATCTCGATCGCTGCTAAAGTGTCGGTGTCATAGGCAACGGGAATGTTAAGATCGACCCGCGACCAACTTTTGGTGAGGTTAGCCACTGCTCCCATTTGACTATTGGGAATAGTAATTAATTTGCCTTCTGAGTTTCGCAGTTGGGTAATTCGTAAGTTAAGCTCTTCTACGATACCCGACCAAGTTCCAGTGTCAATAATGTCGCCAATGCCATATTGGTCTTCAAAAACGATTAAAAATCCGTTGATAGTGTCTTTAATCAAATTTTGAGAAGCCAGAGAAAGTGCTACTCCTAATAGCCCTGCTCCAGCTAACAAGGGAGCAAGATCAATGCCAAAAAAAATTAAACCAACAATCGCCCCAACTACCAACCAGCAGATAATTGCAATCCACTTAATTGCACTAAAAATAGTGGAAATCCTCAGTTGCGATCGCTCAGTTGCTATAGGAGAAATAAAAGGATTAGTGTTGATTGAAGAGACAAAGCGGTCAATAAAAACATGACTTAAGCGAATAGCCGTGTAAATTCCTAATACAACCAGTCCAATTTTCAAAGGGATTTCTAAGCCCTTAAGCAGCCAGACTGGTAAAGGTCTAGTGTAGGGAAACAAATATAAAGATGCCAATATTCCGCCCAGCCAAAGCAAAATTTGAACGTCTAGTAATAATCTATTTTCAATAGCCTGTAGGTTGCTTTTAATCTGTCGCTTGGAGGCGATATTTTCAGTGCCGATAGCAGTTTGGATCTTGGTTCTAGTTAACTGAAGGCGCCGACGTAATTTTAATAATATCCAATTACCGACCGCCACAAGTCCAAAAATTCCACCAGCGATCTTTCCTTGACGAATCAAAAATTTTGGTTGTCGCTCTTGTTTTGCTTCTATCAAAGCCTGTTGTAAAATTTTACTGAGTTGATCTGCCCAGGTAAAGGTGTTTATACCCCGCAGCTTTGCATCTAGGTCGGTTACGGTCAAAAAATATTGACCGTTGATATTAATTGTCGGAGAACCATTTATAGCTGCTACACTAACTTGCAGATTGTCACTGCTACTTTGAAAATAAGCATCACTAATTTGTTTGAGATTAGTTTCAATTATTGCAACTCTTTCTGGTAAATAGTTTTCTAAAGCACTAACTTGAAATATTTTACGACCATCTAGCCAGATCCATTGTGTAGTTGGCGTTACCGTAAAGTTGGATAAGCTAGACAGGGAAGGAAATAAATCAGTTATACCGTTAGCCCCGACTTTAGGTGGTGGCGGTGTTGAAGTACTAGTAACCGAATTAGAAGTTTGAGATCTGGCTGGCAAAGTAATACAGATTAATCCCACAGCCAATGCGATCATCAGCCAAAATTTGAGACGAGCTAGTGAAAACAACATGAATATAAGTAGATAGGCAGAATAATTTATAAAACCTAAAAAGCTAATCTTTTCCCTACACCCTACATCCTATCCCCTGCCAAAACTAATTTAAAAGTGGGTTTAAAGACATCTAGATCTGCTTTGTTATCTACCATTTCTAGCAAGAAAGCCTGCTGTGACCGTTGGTCAGTAAATCTTTTAAGCTGAGAGAGTTTCATTAATTGCTCGACGGTGTTTCTATGCTGTTGTTAGATTATCAATTAAGCAACGGCAAGAGAAAATCGAAAAGTACTTCCTTGACCTAGTTGGCTCTCAACTTCTATTTGACCACCCTGTAGTTCTACTAAACGACGAGAAATAGCCAAACCAATACCGCTACCTCGGCTATGGCGATTGCTTGCTAGACCAGAACGCCAAAAACGCTCAAATACATGGGGTAAATCTTCAGGGGCAATTCCTTGTCCTGTATCACTTACAGCCAGCCATACTCGGTTTGACTTTTGCCAAACTCGCAGAGTAATTGTGCCTTTCTCGGTATAGGATACAGCATTACCTAGTAAGTTGATTAAAACCTGTTCCAAACGGTCTAAATCCGCTAAAACTAAGGGTAGATTAGTTGGATATTTAAAATCAATTGTCAATTCATCCAATAACTGAGCCTCAAACTTTTTCACTAAGGTAGATAACAAGGGATACAGCTTAACAGGTGCCAAATGAATAGACAAATATCCTGCCTCGGCTTTAGATAATTCCTGTAAATCATTAACCAATCGCTGCAACCGTCTAGTTTCCTTCCTTAGTCGCTCGTAAACTTCTGGAGTAGCTTCAATATTACTGGCGGTAATTCCTTCTAAATAGCCGTAAATTATAGTTAGTGGAGTTCGTAATTCGTGAGTAAGATCGCTGACTAATTCTCGACGACGTTGTTCTATTCCCTCTATGCTGCTAGCCATATTGTTAAAGCTAGCACTGAGTCGATTTAGCTCTGGTATATCGCTAGGAGGCAATCTTTCACTTAGCTTACCTCTAGCAAACTGCTGTGTCACTCGTTCAATTCTCAGCATGGGTCTGGTAATTCGGTGAGTAACCCAAATACTTAACCCTGCCGCCGTTGTCGCACCGATGATTACTGACCATAGAGTGCTGCTGTGCCAAGCGCTGTTAAAACCTTCAATAACATCAGCACGAGAGTCTTTAAAATCGAATCCCTCATTCTCAATTCTTTCTATGTGTCGTGCAAACAAAATTGGCGAGGCAGTTTTGCCGACAATCACCAGAAAACTAACTGCCACAATCATTACTATTAGATGAGAAAAAAACAAGCGCGTCGCCAAAGATAAGGGTTTGCGCCTCAGAGAATTAACTATTTTAAATTCGCTTTTATTGTCAGACACAATGTTTACTGGGTTTCATTATCTTCAACAAGTCGATTAAAGATGGCGAGGTTTCCTCGCCTTCTCTCGACTTCAAATTTGTATCTTACTCCCAATTATCTTTCAGCAAAGCAAACTTGACAAAATGAAGACTATGTATCACATTTAATTGTGAGCAATTTAACAAATAGCAAGTGAAAGCAAAACAACTATCTCTATTTCCATCAATAGCGAAAAAAGCCAAATTGGGGCGTTATGAAAGATTACAAAAAGAATTAGAGAAAAATGATCACAATCCTTACAAAATTTATGTAGATGTCCAGCACTTTGACCAAGGTGTTGACAAACCGTTTCTACAATACAATTTTATAGATTTATTCAGTGGTGCAGGCGGAATTACACAGGGGTTGTCAGAAGCAGGGTTTAGAGCAATTGCTAGTGTTGAAATTAATCCTATAGCATCGGCAACTCATAATAGAAATTTTCCGAACTGTCGTCATTTTTGCGGAGATATACAAGAATTTAAGTTTGAGAAGTGGTTAAAACAAATTGATCACAATCCAATACATATTGTTTCTGGAGGACCTCCATGTCAAGGTTTTTCCGTAGCAGGAAAAAGAGATCCAAATGATCCTAGAAATCGTTTGTTTTATGAATTCATTAGAGTAGTTGCCGAAATAAAACCTTGGTACATAGTTATGGAAAATGTACCAGGAATACTTACTATAAAAGAAGGTAAAGTTAAAGAAGCTATCTTCGATGCTTTTGAATCTATAGGCTATTCTGCATCTGTAGCCATATTAGAGTCTGCTGCTTATAAAGTTCCACAAATTCGTCCTAGAGCTATTTTTATTGCTAACCGATTTGGTTTTCAAAATCCTTATCCACGACCTCAGTTACTACCCGAACAATACATATCGATAGAGTCAGCAATTTCCGATTTGCCTGAATATTTCCGTATTCCAGAAATTAACCATGAGTGGACTCGTCACTCTAAAGAATACATGGAAAGAATAGCTAAAGTCCTTCCTGGTGGCTCTCTGTATGAAACCTATGCAGATGCCTTTAAGCGTCAGTACCCAGGAAAACCAAGTATGACAATAAAAGAAAATCACGGTGGTACTCATATTCATCCCCATCTAAATCGTGTGATTTCAGCAAGAGAAATGGCAAGATTACAGACTTTTCCTGATTCTTTTATTTTTGAAGGTTCTATGAAAAAAGCAATGTGGCAGATTGGTAATGCTGTTCCACCCTTGTTAGCCAAAAATATTGGTTATGCTTTAATTCCTTACTTAAATCAGGTTGCTGCTAATCAAAAAACTAATACTGACTAATCATGTTTGCTTGCTTCGGATTTAGATAGTTGTTCATTTAGTTTTTTCCCTCCAAGTATTAAAATCATACCAACCACAACCAACACATCCTTTCTCTGCTTCAGCACCAAGCTGATAATCAGAAGCCCATCCTTCATTTCCTTCATACCAAAACTCTATGCCTAAAGGAGTTCCTCTTTTTCCTTCTTTAATGCAACGTTCGCAAGCTCTCGATTTTAAAAGGTTATGATTACCTGAAGTATCTTTTTTAAGTAACTGAAATTTTTTTGATATTTCGTTTTCACTCATATCTAACTTGAGACTTTCTTCAGTACTACCCCATCTTTCCATAGGAAAACGGTGATCTATAACTAATTCATGTGCTGCTCTTTGTCTTTGCTCGATAATATCCGTGTACAAATAAAAATTTAAGATTTTTTGAATTAACTTTTTTGAAATATTAGCAGCAGCGTTAGCTTGCTTTATCTTTCCTGTCCAACGATCCCATGTCGTTTTTTTTTGGCATTGAGAACAAGATATAACTTTTGAAGCAATAACTAATCCAGGACGGCTTTTTGTGCCTCTCTCTAAACCTTGTATTCCTCCGCCTCCTGCATACTGTCCTGAAGCTATATTTTTACCTTCGCAGCTACGACAGTGCCATTGTTTATCGGATAGTAAATCAAATACCCTACGTTGTATTGCATTAGGTTTTATCCGTGACAAAATTTCTAATACTAAATCATCGTTACTCATTTAAACTAGTTACCTCCGCTTCCAAATCTTTGAGTAATTCAGACACAGTAATACCTAAGCCATTAGCTAAACTGACAAGAGCAGTCAAAGAAGGATTTCTGATTCCGCGTTCAACTCCAGAAATGTATGTACGATCTAAATTAGAAAGAAATCCAAGTTGTTCTTGAGATAATTTCTGAGCTTTTCTTTTATGCTTGATTAGTTTTCCTAAAGATAGAAGAATGGGTTCTCTGATCTGACTCATAAGTCTATTTCAGTCTTTTGTAGACTATGTGTCTATAGACTATGTGTCACATTTATATCAGTTAAAGATATTAATTGTTTTTTTCGTCTTCAAATTTGTATCCTACTCCCAATACTGTCTTAACAAATTGAGGATGAGCCGTATCAGGCTCAATTTTCTTCCGTAATCTTGCTACATGAGTATCTACTACACGCTCATCTCCATAAAAGTCATCTCCCCACAGACGGTCGATTAGCTGAGTGCGATTCCAAACGCGGTTAGGTTGACTGGTAAAGGTATTAAGTAAATCAAATTCAATTGTGGTTAAATTTAGCTGTTGCTCTTTACCGCCATCAATTTTAAAAGCGGTGCGTTGGGTTTCATTAACTACAAAATGCTGGGTGAGGTGTTGCAGATCTTCTGTATCGATGTTTCGGAGGCTGCGTCTGAGTAAAGCACGAATCCTCGCTATTAACTCTAGCGCACTAAAGGGTTTAACTAGATAATCGTCCGCCCCTGTAGATAAGCCTATTACTCGATCTATCTCTTCTCCCTTTGCCGTTAACATAAGGATAAAAGGATCTTTGCCGACGGTTTGACGGCGAATACGGGTACATACTTCCAATCCATTCAAGCCTGGCATCATCAAATCCAGAACAATTACGTCTGGCTGCTGCTCTTTAAACGCTTCTAAGGCTGCTATCCCATCGCGACAGTGGGAGCAATCAAATCCCTCTTTTTCTAGATTGATAGTAATTAAACGAGCAATTTCTGCCTCATCTTCAACAATTAATACTTTATGAGTCATTGGCGATCGCTCTTCTTACTTTATGATCGAATAGTATGACAAGCAGGATCATTGTATCAAAATACTTGTTTTGTCAGAGGATTACACCGCCGACACATTTGCGCCATACTACTATGCTAGATTTTAGATATTAATTTGTCTAGAAAAATATACTAACGTTTGCTCAAACACCCTAGATAATGGAATCAATACTAACTAATGCTTTAGGAGCATTTAATGAATATAGTGGTTGGATTGTCTGGAATTTATTTTTAGCCTTTATTCCTTTATTTCTCAGCTTTTGGTTATTTCTTAGGCGTACTAAAAAGCGATCTCTACTTTGGTGGATTGGTTTTGTTGCTTTTATTTCTTTCTTACCGAATGCTTCATATTTATTAACTGATATTATTCATTTAATTGCCGCAATCCGAGCAGGCTATTCTATTTGGATTACTACTTTAATTTTTATTCCTTTACACTTATTAGCGATCGCCCTTGGATGGGAAGCTTATGTAGTTTCTTTAATTAATCAAGGTTATTATCTTAAGAAACAGGGTGCTAGTAAATTTATCTTCACCAGCGAATTAATGATTCATGCTCTGAGTGCAGTAGGCATTTTTTTAGGTAGGTTTCGCCGTTTTAATAGCTGGGATTTGGTTACTAAACCAAACATTTTGCTGGCTTCAGCAATAGATGATTTGACTAGCAAGGAACCTTTATTAGTCATCGCCATTACCTTTATTATTTTAACTACTCTCTATTGGTTAACCAAACAAATTACTCTGGGAACTATATTAAGAATCAAGCAGTTTTTATACAGTATAGATTCTTAAAATAAGCCGTAATCAAAGAAAAGTAAGTAAATTTATCGCAAATCTCGATCGCTATCGGGAAACAAAAAGGTGATAATCAACAAAGCCAATAAAATAGGTAAAGGTAAAAAGATTAAGAAAAAGAAAGGTAATAACATAGCTTGTAACTCACACTATAGATTGGTTTAAATAAAAGTTGAATTTATAAAATTGAAAAACTATGCTGATTTATAAATTTGTCTTAGTTAAAAAAAATGACTGATGCGGTTTATCCTGGCGAACAGCTTATTTTGTTTCGGATTTAAATACAATAAAAAGTTGATGTGTCGTTGATGTGTCAGTGGAATAGCAAAACAATGAAACGATTTAAAAGCGATTGCCCAATCTTTGTTATCATCAACGGATATTTACAGAGAAAAACAGGTTTATGAATCAAGAAAGACCGCCTTCACTGGTAGATAAGCTAACTCAAGGTGCGCCGTTGGCAGTCTTACTAGTTCTGTCTCTTTTGATTTTGTATCAACTGCGATCGGTTTTAGAGTTAATTGCGATCGCCATTTTACTTTCGCTAATTTTACAAACCCTGTTGCGTCAGCTAGAAAAACTAATTAAGTTGCGTTGGTTAGCGGTTTTGGTTTTAGTTATTGTTATTCTGGGCTTGACTATACTCTTGCCTATTGTGATCTTGCCCGATATTTTAAATGAGTTTCAAAAACTTACCTCTAAGCTACCAGAATATTTAAGCAGTTTGACCAAAGAGTCGCAAAATATTCATGCTAGATATAGTCTTATTCCCGATATCTCCCAGGAGATTGCCAAACTAAATAATTTTCTCTATGGTCTTTTAAAATCGTTTCCTGTTCTATTAGAAAAAGCTTTTGGGGTTACTGTAGAAGCTTTTGCGATCGTTATTTTAGCTCTTTATATTACTTATGACTCTAACTTTTTTACTGAAGGCTTATTACGCTTAACTCCTCGTCGTCATCATCAACAACTGAGACATATTCTCAAAACTATGAGATTGCGACTTCAAGGTTGGATGAGCGGTACTTTTCTAGCAATGCTGTTTCTGGGTGTGGGAGTAGGCATCGGACTTTGGCTGCTGGGTATTCCTTTGTCTTTTCCTTTTGCCATTATTGCTGCTTTATTTGAGGTAATTCCCATTATTGGCAGTTTTGTCGGCGGTTTTTTACCTGCTTTAGTAGCTTTGACTATCTCACCACTAAAGCTTATATTCGTGCTGGTTCTATTTTTACTTCTCAACCAGATCGACACGCATATTTTTCAACCTATTGTAGTTGGACAACAGGTTAACTTACATCCAATTACCGTTGTTATTGCCGTTTTAGTCATGAGTAAACTGCTAGGGATTATTGGCTTGATCTTCGCTATTCCTGCTGCGGTAGTAATTACAACTCTGTTTACTGAATTTACTGCCAAGCCAAGTCTTTCAGAATCTGTTTTAGTTGAGTCTTCAGAATCATAATAATACCTTGTCTAAATATATTTGATTTAATTAAGAGCGATCGCAACATGAGCTAATTTCGCGCTAAAATGGAGACCAAATGAATCAGACAACTACTAAATTAGGCTGATCATAGATCGCTTCCAACAACTTGAATCATAAAGTAGAATTTCGTTCATTATTTTAAATGGCATAAAAAAAGGCGATCTCTGTACAGCTAAAGCTATAAGTCAAGGACTTTTTCTTTCAGATATATGGAAATAAAGCGATCGCAAGCATCACTCACATATAATATTGAATACATAGTCTGCCGATAAAACCGATGGATGCCAGTAAAACTCAACTAACATTAAGCTTTCAAAATGCTGTTGCTACAGTCGAAGCATTATCTATAGAAGAACAAATCTTGTTGATTCAAGTTATTCAGGAAAAGCTACAGCAAAAGAGCGAGCAATCTAAATCAGATATAGAACAATCTAGAGGTTTTCAGACTTTTTTAGCATCTAAACAGAAGCGTTTCGAGGTTTATAAAAATCTTGCAGATTCCTGAGTTTGTTAGTTTAGAAGTAGCGATCGCAATTCATGACGATTTGATTAATACTTTCGGTGGCAGTTTAGGAATAAGAGATCTGGGATTATTAGAATCAGCCCTAGCTCAACCACAAGCGTCTTTTGGGGGCAATTTATTACATCCGACTATAGAAGAACAAGCTGGGGCATATCTCTATCATCTTTGTAAGAATCATTCTTTCATTGATGGCAATAAGCGAACAGCTTTAGGTGTGATGGAAGCTTTTTTAGGAATGAATAATCATGAATTGAATATTGCCGATAAGGATTTAGAGAATTTAGTATTAGATGTGGCAAGCGACCGCACGAGCAAATTAAATCTTATTCAAATTCTACAAATAAATCTGGTCAAGTTTCAATAAATAAATCTTTAAGCTAAATAACCTAAAATCATTCCCGCCAGCAAAATAAAACCTAGCCAGACATTTTGTTTTAAAACCTTGCCATAAACAAATTGAGGGATATTTGGCTGACGCAGTTTGAGATACTGCCATATCCAGCCAGCCGTAGCCAAAGCCAAGCTAACCCAGAAAGCCAAACCCAAAGCTAGCATCAAGCCTAAGTAAGCCAACAAACCTACTGTAATAGCATAAAAAATAGCGATCGCGCCTGGGGTATATTTACCAAAAAAGATAGCACTAGAATTAATGCCAACTTTTAAATCATCTTCTCGATCGGATAGGGCATAACCTGTATCAAAACCCATCGTCCAGGCTACGGTTGCACCCCAAAGCAACCAAGTAGCAGGTTCAATGTTTGCCGTTACAGCAGTCCAGCTAATTAACACGGCAAAACCCCAAGCTAAAGACAAAACTAGCTGAGGCAGAGGAAACACACGCTTTGCTAAAGGATAGAAAACAATCAAAGGAACAGCAGCTACACAGAGAATAAAGCTGAGAGGATTGAGATAAATAGCTAGTATGGCAGCGCAGATTAAAGCAACCAGAAAAATAGCAATTCCCACTTTTACTGACAGGGCGCGGGATGCTAAAGGGCGAGATTTTGTTCTAGCTACCTGGGGGTCAATATTTTTATCCCAGAGATCGTTAACTACACACCCTGCTGCACTAGTGGCTAAAGTACCTAAAATTATTACGCCCACCAAAGGAAAAGGAGGTGTTCCTTTAGCAGCCAAAAACACAGCCCACAGGGCAGGAATCATCAAAATTAGTCTTCCCGCTGGTTTATCCCAACGCAAGAGACGTATTACCTTCTGCCAAGTTGGTTCGCTCTTAATTTGATCCTGAGTCATAATATGTTTCTCAGTTCGGATTACGAGAATTGAACGGTTCAGATAGCTCTAGGCGATCGCCATTGACAACCAGATTCTGTTCGATAAACTTTTGACAGCGATTGTTTTCGTCAGCTACAACCACCTTTGCCTGATGTCCACTACTCATCACCTTAGAGCGATCGCAATATTCATAGGCAATAATAATCAAGAGGTCTCCAGGTTTACACAGCAATGCCGCACCACCGTTAGGGCAAATTTCTCCTGTACCTGCTTCTCCAGCGATCGCATAGGTAGACCAGCGTTTACCATTGCCTAGGTTAATTACATCTACTTCTTCTAAAGGCAGAATGCCGACTTTATCCATTAAGTCTCGATCGATAGTGATACTGCCAACATAATTTACATTAGCTTCTGTAACCCTGACGCGATGAAGCTTGCCGTGCATTAACTTAATTTGAGTCATCAATCTCCTTTTAACCCACTCTTTTTATCATAAACTAGACTTCTTGTACAAACCACAACGGACTATCTTACCAAGGGGTAATAGGTAGTAAGTAGTAGGTAATAAAACACTTGATATTTTATTCACGCAAAAAATCTACTGCAAAGCCAGATTAGAAATTATCCACAGATATTTTTCAAACCTCTAATCAATCGCTTAATCCCTACTTCAGCAGTAGACAGTTGCAGACTACCATATGCCACCCTAAGATAACAGCCATTTTCCATACCAAAAGTGCTACCAGGGATGACTGCTACCTGGTGTTTTTCGACTAGCTGCCTAATTAAGTCTAGGTCATTGAGATCGGTATTGATTTTCAAAAAGAAATAAAACGCGCCATCTCCAGTGGTAACGTTACAGATCTCTGGAATTGACTTTAGCTGTTCGGCAAAAATAGCTCTTACTTTGGCAATCTCTGGTAAATGTTGTTGACAATAGCTAATTCCTGTTTGCAATGCACCCAAAGCCGCATATTGAGAAACTACTGGAGGACAAATTAAATTGGTATCCTGTATTTTTTTAATTGGCATTAATAAGTGTTGCGGAATAACCATATAACCAATGCGCCAGCTAGCAAAGCCATAGGCTTTGGAGAGGCTAAAAAGAGAAATAGTATGGGCTTGACTATCTGTAAAAGCACCAGCAGAAGTATGCTTCACGCCATCGTAGGTAAAGTATTCGTAAGCCTCATCGCTAATATGATAAATACCGCGATCGCGACAGAGATTATTAACTGCTTTTAAGCTATGCTCGGTGTATACTGCTCCCGTTGGATTGTTGGGCGAAATAGTCACAATCGCCTTAGTTTTTGGTGTAACTGCTTTTGATATAGCCTCAATATCTAGCTGATATTGTGCATCGGTGCTGACTAATACGGGATGACAATTAGCCATGGTAATTGCCATCTCATGGTTAAAGTAATAGGGAGTATTAAAGATAATCTCGTCTCCTGCCTTGGTAATCCCTAGGACTGCATTCATAAATGCCATATTGCTGCCAGCAGTCACGACAATGCAGCTTTGATCGCCAACTTTAATTTTGTTATCCTGAGCAAGTTTAGTTTTGATCGCTTCTATTAAGGGTTCAATTCCTGTGACGGCTTGGTATAGATGATTGTCTGGTTGAGCTAAAAATGATTGCAGAGATGCGATCGCCTTTTTTGGTGGCGGATAAGCAACTACGCCCTGTCCTAAAGATATTGTGCCTGGATTGCGCCGAATTAATTCACCTACATAAGGAATCAGCGGTGACTGTACCCGATCCATGCGCGAGTTAAAATTTTGGCTGATTAATGACATGGCAAGGTTAGTACTTTAAATAATTATTTAGAGAATAATAGCTGAGATGCGATCGCATCTATCAATCCAATCAAGTAACTGTCACCTAACTGTAGTCCTAGAAAAACGAACTTTTATAAAATATTTGGTAATTAAACTTTGTCTGTGGAGCAAGTTATAGTGATGAGCAGAAAATCAATTAATCAAGATCATAGTTCAGCTTGGGTAATTCAAACTTGGTTATCTTTTGTTCTTTCTATTTCGGCTACGGCGATAGGAATATTATACTTACCCGTAGATGGTTGGGTCAAAGGTTTTATGGGCATGGGATTGACCTTTACCGTTGGTTCAACTATTAGCTTAGCTAAAACTCAAAGAGACATTCATGAAGGGAAAAAATTGACCACCAGAATTGAAGAAGCAAGGGTAGAGCGGATTTTGACCGAACACGATAGTCTAAAATGAATGAATTGTTAATAAAGTCGCGATCGCTGAGTTTATGACGTTAGTTTAGCAACAATAGTATTTTTAGCTTAAATCCAGCATCATTTCATTACTAGATATAAAACCAATATTTTCATACAATGGCTTTCCTAAAGGAGAAGCATGAAGTACAGCCTTGGTACAGTTCAGGCTTTTTAAATAACCAATTGCTGTTTTAGTTAACTCTGTGGCAATACCTTGACGGCGATAATCTGACTGAACATAAACGTTCCAAATATAACCATAGAATTTAAAACTGGAGATTAACGGTAGACTATATATCTAACAAAAGCATCAATTTAAATTTTTTTATCATCTTTACAATTTATGAGCGCGACTGCAACAATCACTCCTACTACAACTTATGATGTGGTAGTTATTGGTTCTGGCATTGGAGGTTTAGTTACGGCTACCCAACTAGCAGCCAAAGGAGCAAAAGTCTTAGTTTTAGAACGTTATTTGATTCCAGGTGGTAGTGGCGGATATTTTGAGAGAGAAGGCTATCGCTTTGATGTCGGTGCATCAATGATTTTTGGTTTGGGCGACAAAGGAACAACCAATTTACTGACTCGCGCTTTAGATGCGGTAAATATGAAGATTGAAGCTATTGCCGATCCAGTTCAAATTCATTACCATTTACCAGATGATTTAGAACTCAAGGTTCATCGCGACTACGAAGAATTTTTACAAGAACTAGTTGCTATTTTTCCCCACGAAGAAAAAGGTATTCGCGGTTTTTATGGCGAATGTTGGGATGTGTTTAATTACCTCAACTCGATGGAGTTACTTTCATTAGAAGAACCTCGCTATTTGATGCGCGTGTTTTTCCAGAAGCCATTATCCTGTTTGGGTTTAGCAAAGTATTTACCTATTAATGCAGGAGATATTGCTCGTAAACATATTAGCGATCCTCAACTGCTAAAGTTTATTGACATGGAATGCTATTGCTGGTCAGTTGTCCCTGCTGCGAAGACTCCCATGATTAATGCGGGAATGGTGTTTAGCGATCGCCATTATGGAGGCATTAACTACCCCAAAGGCGGTGTTGGGCAAATTGCTCAAAAGCTGGCTGAGGGATTAATTAAAGCTGGAGGAGAAATTAAATACAAAACTAGAGTTACTAATATTCTGCTCGAAAATGGTAAAGCAGTGGGGGTTAAAACCTCTGAAGGTAAGGAATATCGCGCTAAAAAAGTCGTTTCCAACGCTACTAGATGGGATACTTTTGGTAAACTTATTCCTTCAGCAAACACTCCCAAAAAAGAACAAAAGTGGCAACAAAGATATAAAAAATCTCCTAGCTTTCTTAGTTTGCACTTAGGGGTTGATGCCAAAGTTTTACCTGAAGGTACGGAATGTCATCATATAATCCTCGAAAATTGGGACAAGCTTGAAGACAGCCAAGGAACTATTTTTGTTTCTATTCCTACTCTGCTTGAACCTAGTTTAGCTCCAGAGGGACATCATATTATTCATACCTTTACCCCTAGCTGGATTGAAGAGTGGCAAGGATTGACTCCCCATGAGTATCAAGCTAAAAAAGAAGAAGCTGCCGCCAGTCTAATTAAAAGACTCGAAATAATATTTCCTGCACTATCAGCAGCATTAGACTATCAAGAAGTTGGCACACCTCGTACTCATCGCCGTTTCTTGGGCAGAGAAGATGGCACTTATGGCCCTATTCCTCGTCGTAAGCTGGCTGGTTTATTGGGAATGCCTTTTAATCGTACCAAGATCTCAGGACTATATTGTGTTGGGGACAGTACTTTTCCTGGTCAAGGTTTAAATGCTGTTGCTTTTTCGGGTATGAGTTGTGGGCATCGTGTCGCAGTCGATTTAGGACTATGACCAAAGATGAACTTCGGCAATACTTATATCGGCGTTGGTGATTTAGCGAACGAGTGCGGTCTTGGGGGTTTCCCTCAATGAGCAACTCGTTCAAGACAGTAATGACTTACAAAATAGTACTGTTCGTAGCTTTTAGCTTTTAGCTTTTAGCTCTTAGCTTTTAAGAGTTGCATATTTTCAGTTGATAAGCAAAATATAGGTTTAGCATTACGCATTCACCAACGCCCTTATATCTTTTATATTAAAGTTTGCGTGACTATGGTTGACGGGGAGACTAGGTGACTGGGGGACTGGGAGAAGGTCTATCTGTATTATTCTTTTTTGTATTTCATATTACAAATAATTTTCAGATGCCTAAAAAATTGGCTCATATAACATACTCAAATTAAACAAATATAGGAAAGCGATCGCCTAGGTAAAGCATTGGGTAAACAAGTATTATCAAATTATTGCCAGATGAATAATAGCATCACCCTGATTAACTAAAGGATTTTGAATATGGCTAATAACCATACCTTCAACGCTAGCTCTGACTGCAACTCGTCTTTCTCCAAAAGCGTTAGTAATATAGCCTAGCTCTTGTCTTCTAGTAACTTTCTCGCCCAGGTTGACTTCAAGATGAAAAATACCTCCACAAGAAGCCCGAATCCACTTGCTGTTTTTAGTTTCCCAAGAATCGGAGACTGTTGAAACCAGATCGTCTTGATACATCTCTAAGCAATTCATCACCTGTAAAATTCCTTTAACTCCTACTTCAATTGCCAAAGGGTCAAAACGTAAAGCCTCTCCTGCCTCATACAGTAAAACAGGAATACCTTTTCTCGTGGCTGCGTGGCGCAAAGAGCCATCCCTAGTAGAAGCGTGCATCATTACAGGTGCGCCAAAGGCTTTAGCACAACGATAAGTAGTTTCATCTTTCAAGTTAGCGCGGATTTGAGGCAAGTTAATACGATGAACTGCTGCGGTGTGTAAATCGATACCGTGGGTGCTATGCTGAACAATTTCACGCATAAACAAATTGGCTAATTGAGAAGCCAAAGAACCACTTTCTGAACCAGGAAAAGAACGATTCAAATCTCTTCGGTCGGGAAGATAGCGCGATTGTTCAATAAAGCCAAATACATTGACAATAGAAACAGCAATAATAGTACCCCGCAGCTTTTGGGGATTGATTCTGCCTAATATTTGAGCAATAATTTCTACACCATTAATTTCATCTCCATGGATGGCTGCGCTTAACCATAACTTGGGACCTGGCTCAACGCCGTTAACCACGGTAACAGGCAGAGAAACTAAAGTTTGAGTGGCTAATCGGCTTACAGGAAGCTCAAAACGCCGTAACTTTCCTGGTGCAATTATTTCTTTGGCAATTTCAAACGTATTTTCTGACACTTAATTTTATACTTAATATTTTAGTGCGATCGCGAAACTTACCCGAACAATCGCTATTGTCCACTTCAGAGGCATTGTTAACAATAAACTCTATTATCTTACCTGCTACATCTACCTCTGTCGTCTTTTCAATTCCTTCTAACCCAGGAGAAGAATTGACTAAAAACTTATTACAGGCGATGTTCGGGAATGGTTTGATAGTCTTCTCGATTTAAACCTTAGCGGTCGATTTCTCATTTTTTTATTAGGGTCGATCTGCGATCGCGATCGTTGTCATCAGAGCAGTATGTCGAGTTGGATTAGTGAACTGCTTCTGATTCTAAGGAGGAATTATTTCGCGCAGCTATAGCAAGAATTGCCCAGCCAGTTGTTGCTGGTCAACTAAAGCGATTGGCAAAATGCGAAGCCAAGAATGAGACTCCTGCTATTGAAGCAGTTTTAGAAGCCTTTCTCACACCTGCTTTAAAAGTAGTGCTGAATAGTGGCGATAAGCCTAACGGCATGGCTTCGCGACGCAGCATCAACTGCGCTAGATTCATGAGACGCTGCCGTGTTGAACCCGATTCAATTAGAGAGATTGCTGAACAAGAATTTGAGGGTAGTCAAAAAGCTTTTCTCGATGCCTTCGGGCGATCGCTTCCCGATTTCTCTTGTACCGAACTTAGATGGAAACTAGATTTGGTAATTGCAGTGTTGCTGCGCGTGCTGACCGAAGCGGGAAAGCCAAATGCATTAATCCAAGGTAATTTGCCTGAAAATATCAAAGCGACAGTATCAAAGTTAGTTAGTTTTTTAGCTTCAGGGTTACGCTCTTGATTAGCAAAAATATCTTTTTTGTATCTCTGAATAGACCAAAGATTTTGGCTATCGAGTTAGCCTTGAAAAGAGCGACTGTCGAAGCTGGTCATGGCGGAGAAACCCCGCCGATCCCCTCGTTCAAAACACTGGTTGTAATCCCAATCGTTTTGCTGGAATTACTTAAAAAGAAAAATGCTTGCTTGGGAAGGACATATAAGCTTAATTGCTGAATTGATTATATTTTATTCAGTTAAATTACTGAGGAAATTTATAGTCACTTTTTATATAGTATTAATACTTGCTTTGTAGATCTATATAATATATTTTAAGCTAAATCATAAGTCAAAAGAAGAAAAAGGCATCAGCAACTACTACTGATACCTTTAGAGTCCCACGAACTGTGAAATACCAAATAACAAAATTTGGTACTCATACAGGATAGTCCGAATTTTCTCCTGTAATGTAACAAATTTTACCATCTAATTTTTTCTATTGCCATGGAATATCCAAAACTTTCATGACCAACTAATTGTGTCTGAATCTCAATCAATTAATAACGCAATTATGTCATGTCACAGTAAATAAACTTTCTAAAAGCTGATATGTCAAGCAGCATATTGTAGATAAAATGGATAGGTATTAGCAATCCCAAGTTTTCTGAATCAAAAGCAGTCAAATAAGAAAAAGGTTTCGGGAGTCTTGCCGTGTTTCGACCCCAAAACCTTTCTCTCTTACACTTACTCCTCACACTCAATTAATAGTTTAAGGGGGCTATTTAATTAGTGCTGTATTGTAAGTGCCACTTTATGTATTGTCATAATATTCGAGCAATCCAACAGAACTAAGTCTGTTTAGCTAACCGCAGAGGGTTCTTTATTTTTACTATCAAAGAAAGTTTTCAAGATACTTTCTGCCATCTGAGGACTGCTCAAGCCTATACTAGCTTTTGATTGATCGGGGGTAGCATGATCGACCAAAATGTCTGGTATGCCAAAGCGTTCGACTGGTACCAGAACATTATGCTCTTGAAAAGCTTCTAGTACTGCCGAACCAAATCCACCCATAAGACAGCCTTCTTCTAGGGTAACGACTTTGCCGATACGTTTAGCTAAAGGAACTATCAAATCTGTGTCTAGAGGTTTAACAAAGCGAGCATTAACTACTGTAGCTTCAATACCGTGTTCGCTCAATATTTCAGCTACCTGTAAAGCAGGATATACCTGAGTGCCATAGCCAACTAGAAGTAGGTCGTCGCCACTGCGAAGAATTTCCCCTTTGCCAATTTCAATAGGTTCCCAGCCTTCTTCCATCAGCGGTACACCAATACCGTTATCACGGGAATAACGCATGGCGATCGCACCACTATTGTAGTTAACGCCTGTCACCACCATCTGCTGTAGTTCAGCCTCGTCTTTTGGTGCCATGACGACGATATTAGGAATACACCGTAAATAAGCAATATCGTACATTCCCTGATGAGTAGGACCATCTGCCCCGACAATTCCTGCTCGATCTAAACAAAAGAAGACAGGTAGCTTTTGAATACAGATATCATGAATAATCTGATCGTAAGCTCGCTGCAAGAAAGTTGAATAAATTGCGACTACAGGCTTCATCCCTTCACAAGCCATTCCTGCTGATAGGGTTACAGCGTGTTGTTCGGCAATGCCGACATCAATATATTGCTTGGGTAATTTTCTTTGGAGTTTGTCTAAACCTGTACCTGTTGCCATCGCGGCGGTAATGCCCACAATTTTTGGGTCGTTTTCTGCCAGGGTAGTTAGAGTATCAGCAAATACTTTGCAATATTTAGGAGGCTTAGGTTTGGTAGCGGGAATACCTTTACCTGTGGCTAAATTAAAAGGACTTTGAGCATGATAGCCTACCTGATCTTTTTCAGCGATCGCATATCCTTTTCCTTTGACGGTTGCCACATGAACTAATACAGGACCAGGTACTTTATGAGCCTGTTTAAAGGTAGAAATTAATTCTGCTAAATTATGTCCATCAATGGGACCGAAATACTTGAAGCCTAATTCTTCAATCACTGCCCCAACTTTTGGTACAGTCAGTCGTTTCATTCCTTCTTTGACTCTTTCCATTTCTGGGGTTAAAGATTGACCGAAGAAGGGTAGCTGTTTAAATTGTTCTTCTAAGTTGTCAGAAAGAAACTGCACAGGCTCAGATAGTCGAACTTTGTTCAGATAGCGGGAAATAGCCCCTACGTTGGGAGAAATAGACATTTCGTTATCGTTTAACACCACCATCAAATTAGTGTTAGGCAGATGTCCTGCATGGTTGATAGCTTCAAGTGCCATCCCCCCAGTCAAAGCACCATCGCCGATAACCGCTACACATTTAAAATCTTCTCCTTTAGCATCCCTTGCCAACGCCATACCTAAGGCTGCGGAAATGCTTGTCGAGGCGTGACCCGCACCAAAATGATCGAATTTATTTTCACTTCGTTTTAAATAGCCAGCGACACCATCTTTTTGACGTAAAGTATTAAATTTGTTGTATCTGCCCGTGAGCAATTTATGGGGGTAAGCCTGATGTCCCACATCCCAAGTCACTTTGTCGCGGTCTAAGTCCAAAGTTTGGTAGAGGGCAATAGTTAGCTCTACTACGCCTAGACCTGGACCTAAATGACCTCCACTAGCTGCAACTGTATGTAAATGTTTTTCTCTTATTTGGCGGGCGATTTTCTCAAGTTGTCGGATTGATAAACCGTGCAACTGATTTGGGTGAGTTATTTCACTTAAATGCATACTGCCGTGTTCTCTAATAACAGATTATCTATTTATTCTTGAATTGATTATCCTACTTTCTCTGTCTTCAGAGAGAAAATTGGATACTTTTCTCAATATGATAAGCTTTGATGCTAATTTTTTTAAACTATAATTGTTCAAAAGCATCAACAGTAAGCTTCTATCTGGATGTTTTACCTTCAAAACTACTATTATTATTTATTATGTAAAACTTTCTGTTTGTGGTTTTATTGTAGCTTGTTTGCCTGAGAAGATGATTAAAAATATCCAACCTGAATTAGTTTTGTTTAAAGCTTTTAGCCGTAAGTTTCTTAGCTTCTAAACAAAGATTCCAGTAAAAGTGATTTTACTGGAATCTTATAAAACTTGTTTGAAAGTCCATTTTTTATATATAGAATTCAATGCCCTGATTGTCTTAGCAGTTATGATGCTTGACCAATCTTTGGCTCAATACCAGCTATTAAACGCTGAATATTAGTTTTGTGACGTAGGATCACGTACAATCCTGCCAAAACGGCAAAGATTGAATAGGCTGGAGGTTGATTTAAAGCAACCATTAAAATATTAACGGCGATCGCGCCACAAATTGAACTAAGAGAAACTATTCTAGAAATACTCAAAGTAATTCCAAAACTTGCTAAAGTTCCAAAAGCAACAGCAGGGTTCATTACCAGCAAAACACCCAAAGCAGTAGCAACTGATTTACCCCCACTAAAGTTAAGCCAAATAGACTTACTGTGTCCAATAACCGCACTCAAAGCTGCGCCTGTAATTAACCAAGAATGCCAGTCAACGGGTAAAGTTTGGCTGGGGGCAAAGTAATAAAAAAGGTTGACTACCGCTAATGCTAATAAACCCTTGAATAAGTCTATTGCCAATACTGCGATCGCTGCGGATTTACCCACAGTTCGCAAAACATTTGTAGCTCCTGTTGAACCCGATCCATGTTCTCTAATATCAATTCCCCTAAGATAATGCCCGACTATATATCCCGTCGGAATTGATCCCAATAGGTAAGCAGTTAAAATCAGTAATGCGCTAATAGCAAAGTATACCACCATGATTTATTCGTCGTATTAAAATATCGTACGACCAGTTTAACGGCTTTTTGGGAAAAAATAATACTTCTACTAATAAATATTTGCTTTAATATTTATCTTTCACGGGGTGGTAACCAACGTCAAGAAAAGATGAACTTTTGTAATTTTACAAGGAGTTTCTGTAGTTGTTTTATAACATATTGCATTACTAAAATTGTCTCCAAAAGAATTAAACATTTTTTTTCATTTGGCTATAAATAAATCCTAATCCACTTAGAAAAAGCAATATAAGCGTTAACCAATCTCCCCAGCGCACATACAGAGTTTTGTTTTGGCGACGGTAGATAGTGTGAGCGTGAATTGCATATTTATTAATATCTGAGATCCAAAGAGTATGACCGTGAGGATCGACGATCGCACTATAGCCTGTATTGGTGGCTCTAGCTGCCCAGCGATCGGTTTCTATCGCCCGCATCACGTCATGGGCATGATGTTGGCTAGGCATTGTCGTGCTATAATGGGCATTATTCGATGCAGTAATGATAAACTCGCCCCTTGCTTTTGCCTGTCGCCAAAAATGCTGGGGAAAAGCAGACTCGTAGCAGATAGCAATAATTGCTCTCCCAAAAGGGGTATCAAAGATCTGATCGCTTTTGCCAGCAGCTAGATGAGCATTTAAAGGTGAAAGGCGATCGATTAGTTTGCCAAAGACAGACTCAAAGGGGATGTATTCTCCCAAAGGAACAAGCTTATATTTGTCGTAGCGACTATAGGTTTTTCCTTCACCAGTTAAAGTAAATATACTATTAGTGTAGCTGCTGCCGTCTCTACCGTTTGCACCTACCCAAGCAGGAATTTTGGCTGTAATTACTGCCTGATAAAAACCAGAGCCATCAATGATATCCTGCCAATAAAAAGGTAAAGCACCTTCAGGAGTTAAGACTACATCTACTCCCTGTTTAGCCAGTCTTTGATAACCAGAAGTATAGCCAGCGATCGCTTTACGCCAGCCTGCGGAAAATAGCTTAATTTCATTGGCAATATTTCCTTGAATAATGCCAACTTCTATCGGTGCTAAATTATCTTTTGATACTGGTATTTGATAGAGATAATAACCTACAAGATGACCAGTAATTAAAACTATTAAAGGAGAAGTTATCAATAATAGTTTAATTCTAAAGTTAGCATGATTCCTCCAAGCTAAAATAGCTTCTGCCAGTAAACCATTAACCGCAATAATGATCGCTGCAACGGTATTAACTCCTGAGATTTTGCCTAACTGTAGAATAACTAAATTATGGGGACTTTGAGTGTAGGCGATCGCGGGCCACCACAAAGGAGTATAACTCCATAATGTTTCTAAAATACACCATAAAGCTACACCTATTAAAACCAAAATCAGACGACTAGATAAATTTTTATTGCTAATTTTTTTACCAATAAAGCCAATAAAAATTGCCCAAGTTACTACTACTCCTGCACCCCATAAAGTAATAAAAACCCAGCAAAAAATGGCGATCGCTAAACTAGCTAACCAAGGAACACCTATCCAGGTCATCGGATGTATTCCAGTGATCCAAAATAAAGCCAAGCCATCGTAGCCAATTCCCCAAGCTAAAGCAATAATAGCTATCTGTTTTAGCGACTTTTGCTGTCTAATTAAAATCCATAAAGGAGCTAAAGCAAACCAAGCAAAATACCAAGCATTGAACGGTGCTGGTGCTAACCCCATTAAGAAACCACTTAGTAAAGATGTGATGATTATTCGGATTCTCGATGGTAATAATTTCATCAAATCTCAAGCAATTGATGAGTACTTACAGCAGTTTTCAATACCAGAATGAGGTGTTTAAACACTGGCTTTTGACACTCCTCGTCGTAAACGACAAGGATTCTGGTTCTTAGTTTTTAGTTTTTAGTACCTAATTAACTACTAATGACCCTGAACTAATAACTAACGCAAAGTCGTCCTAGAAGGACGAGGCTTTAAACCCAGAACGACGGTAAGTAGCTGGCTATTTAGGAAACTTCAAGAGCAGGGCAAAATTGCTGAAATGTACAAACTGAATATTTGGTATAGTACAGCTAGAGCAGCCAGAAAAACTTAACTTGAAGAGAGATCGAGCAATTATTTGTTGATCTCTCTACTAACTATCTGTCTAGAGACAGATTACTAAAATATTTAGCGTATGTATTCTTTCAATATGCTGTTACGGTTAGGATGACGCAGTTTGCGTAGTGCCTTAGCTTCAATTTGACGAATACGTTCGCGGGTAACATTAAAGATTTGTCCAATTTCCTCTAATGTTTTCATGCGACCATCATCTAGACCATAGCGTAGGCGCAAAACGTCTCGTTCGCGGGGGCTAAGTGTATCTAACACGCTTTCTAAATCTTCTCTAAGCAAACTTTTAGACACCTGATCTTCAGGAGTCTCTCCGTCTGCCTCAATAAAATCGCCCAAACGCGAGTCTTCTTCTTTACCAATGGGTGTTTCTAAGGAGATGGGCAGTTGAGCCGATTTAGCAATAAATCTGAGCTTTTCAATGGTCATTTCCATGCGGGTAGCAATTTCTTCTTCTGTAGGCTTGCGTCCTCTCTCTTGAGAAAGTAATTTAGTAGTTTTTTTAATACGAGAAATAGTTTCATATAAGTGAACAGGAAGGCGAATAGTGCGAGACTGATCGGCGATCGCTCTAGTAATTGCCTGTCTGATCCACCAAGTAGCATAGGTAGAAAATTTATAGCCTTTTTCGTGATCGAATTTTTCGGCTGCTCTAATCAAACCAAGAGAACCTTCTTGAATCAAGTCCTGAAAAGATAAACCACGATTCATATATTTTTTGGCGATGGAAACAACCAAACGCAGGTTAGACTGCACCATCTTGTCTTTAGCTCTCCTGCCAATGTAGAGACGACGACGGAATTTGGGATATTCCATGTCTACTTCTCTTGCCCACTCTTCGTCAGTAGCTTCGTGACCTAGACCGTCTTCTAAACTATCTTTGAGTCTTTCTAGTTCCAATAAATCAGCAATTTGACGGGCTAATTCAATTTCTTCCTCTGCTCTTAGAAGTCTAATACGACCTATTTCTTGCAGATAGATGCGAATAGAATCTTCAGTATAAGGCTTTTTTCTGCCACGTTCGACACGCTTAGTACCAGTAGCTTTTTTCTTTTTGCCTTTTGCAGCTGGCTTAAGATCGACATTGTCTTTTACTTTTTTGGAATCCTCTTCAATGAGGCTTTCCCAGTCGTTTCCAGGATTGGCGATCGTTGCTAGAACTTGGTTAGCTTGGGTCATGCCGTTTTCCTCTTGCTCCTTCAGTGAAAATTTAATGATATTTTTTTGGTTAACTTTAGTTAAGTTGAAACTAGCTTGTGTCTAATTACACTTAACTTGACTCTTGATTATTGAGATCGCTTATCTGCTGACAAATAACGGTTTGATCCTTGTGTGTCATGGTTGAGATAGATTTTCTAGCGAGTGTTATTAACTAGAAGCTGGCGATATTTTTCGATTTTAGCCTCGATCGCCATGAGTTTGGTGAATATTAAGTAGAAATTTGGTAGTTTTTACACAAGATTTATCAAGAAATTACAAAATTTTCTGTAATTTTACTCCTATGGCATTGTAAGCAATTTAACGAGGAATAACACGGATTAATTTTTCTATCTAAGAAATTTCCTCTTTGAGAAGCTCGTAAAATAGCATCCGAGTAGCTTTAAATAAGATCCTGCTTGGAGCGTCTTTTTCCTTAACATTTATTCGTAATTCTGGCGTTACTGATTTGAGTGAAGACGTACAAAATAATACTTTTTGTAGCTCTTAGCTCTTAGCTTTTAAGATGACATATACTAAAATATTTAATGGTGAAGAGTAAATGAAAATCAACAATAAAGATTTTTATTTCTGGTTGGGTGTAAGTTTATTATTTGCTCTTTATTACGGATTATTTTTTTACTATCAGGTATTTAGCCATAAATACATAGTTCAAGATGATGCTAGACATCATGTAGTTTGGCTACAAAGATTTGTCGATCCAGACTTATTTCCTAACGATCTAATTGCTGACTATTTTCAAAGTCTTGCTCCTTTAGGATTTAAATCACTATATTTTTTAGCTACAAAAATTGGCATACAGCCAATTGTCTTGGCAAAAATATTGCCCCCAATATTAGGTTTAATTACTACTGTTTATATCTATTTATTTAGTTTAGAAATATTACCTATTGCCAGTTGTGCATTTTTAAGTAGCTTATTTGTTAATCAACTCATCTGGCTAAATGACGATCTGGTTTCGGCAACCCCTAGAGCTTTTCTTTATCCGATTTTTGCAGCATTTCTCTATTATTTATCCAAAAAAGAGCTTGTTCCTTGTTTATTATTAATGCTATTGCAAGGCTTATTTTACCCTCAGTTGTTATTGGTTGAAATAATAGTATTTAGTTTAAATTTGTTAATAGTAAAAGGTAAAATATTATTTAAACTTACTTCTCAAAAAGAACCCTATATTTGGTGGATATTAGGGGGAATAGTTACGGCGATCGCACTTTATCCCCAGGTTCAAAAACCACCAGAATTAGCAATCCTTGTTACCGCCCAACAAATGCAGCAAATGCCAGAGTTTAATCCTGGTGGTAGAACTCCATATTTTGGTGGTGGTTGGTTTAATTATTGGCTGGCTGGCGATAGTGGCTTGAGTTTACCTCTTTTTCCGTCTGTAGTTTGGAGTGGGTTGGCATTACCTTTTTTACTTAAAGCTAAGCTACCGATTACCAAGTTAATTACCAAAAAAATCAGCATTTTAATTCAGGTTGCGATCGCATCTATCTTAATGTTTATCGCTGCCCATATTTTATTGCCGAAATTACATTTGCCAAACCGTTATACATATCATAGTCTGCGGTTTGTTATGGCAATTACCACGGCAATAGTCTTAACGATCTTGATCGATATAGCCAGAAATTGGTTGCTTAAAAAGCTTCAGTCGAAAACTTCTTTTAAGACCTCAGAAAAAATTAAAATTACTATAGTTACTCTTTTTAGCATCACAATAATTGTACTTCCTGCTATCCCTTATGTATTTACTAATTGGTGTCAAAATTGGAGAATAGGTACGGCAACGGAGATATATCAATATTTAGCAGAACAACCTAAAGATACTCTTGTTGCCTCTTTAAGCCAAGATGCTGATAATATTCCTGCATTTTCTCAACGGTCAATCTTGGTTGGAGGTGAATTTGCCTTAGCCTACCATCCTACCTACTATAATCAATTTAAACAAAGAACAATTGATTTATTAGAGGCTCAATATAGTCCAAATGCAAAAGTTTTAAAATCTTTTATACAAAAATACAAAGTAGATTATTTACTATTAGATAATAATGCTTTTACAGCTAATTATTTATTAGACAAAGGTTGGCTGGCTAATAGCAGTTGGTCGGCAAAAACAAACAAAAATATATCTCAATTAGAATCAAATGTTTCTCCTGCATTACTCAAATTTGTTTTATCTTGTTCAGTTATATCTACAGGCAACTTAAATCTGGTAGATAGTAACTGTATTGTAAATAATTCCAACAAATGACTATTTTCCTCTCTTGTAGAAGCAGAGTTAAACGCTTTTATTAATAATTTTTCTACCTAATTTAACTAGGGCTTGCTGTAGCATCAAACATTATTATCTCCAGGGGAGACAAATGAATGTACCAAGGAAAAGCTAGCTTATTTAGTCTTTGCCACTCAAGCAGAGTTATTTCTGTTTCAAGCTGATAATCTTCTGCATTATTAATCGTGGAATGAAGTTTTAAATACGCAATAACTTTGTTGGGAAATTCGCTATATTTAGTTAGCCATACGGGAAATATATTTATCCCTGACTCATTTTTGCTAAAGGTAATTACATGAGCATGAATCCCAATCTGGCTTAGGTTTTTAGGTATGGGATGCTCAACCTGTAGCTCACATTGCCAATCTATAGCTGTGATAATTTGAGATGATATTTTCTTGGCACGAGAAAAATTATTGCATCCTGTTATTTGAGCCGTTTTCAGGTTAGGAGGATGATTGATAACATTTTGTTTTTGATTCAAGGCGATCGCCTTTCCTCGATCAATAATTAATAATTGCGGACAAAGATAATAAGCTTCTGCCAAATTGTGAGTAACGTATAGAGTTAAACCAGGATAATTAGTTAAACGCTTATGGAGCAATTTAATTAATCTGGATTTTAAATTAGTGTCTAAAGCTGAAAATGGTTCATCTAGCAAGGTTACAGCAGGATTGCTAGCTAAAGCTCTGGCTAAGGCGATTCTTTGCTGTTCTCCTCCTGATAACTGGGCGGGAAAGCGATCGTGTAATAAAGATAAATTTACCTCTTGCAATTGCTTTGTTACTTCTTTTTTAATTACTGAAGCTGAGTGTGTAACAGACATCCCAAAAGCAATATTCTCAGCCACAGTAAGATGAGGGAAAAGAGCATAATCTTGAAATACTAAACCCACAGCACGCTCTTGGGGTGGTAAGTTAATTCTTTTGGCTGAATCAAATAAAACTCTGTTATTAAGAACAATTCTGCCTCTATCTGGGGTTTCTAAACCTGCAATACAGCGTAAAAGAGTGGTTTTTCCTGCGCCAGAACTTCCTAGTATACCTAAAGTATTTTGCTGGCTATCAATTTTAAAGGCAATATCTAATAAAAAATCTGGTAGTTGTTTTTGAATATCTACCTCTAACTTTATCTCTTTTGTTTGCTTACTTCCTTTAAGAGTTGTTCGTGAATAGCCCCTGCTTTTCTTGTCGAACAGCCTAGGGGCGAACGGCTGTTCGCCCTTACTTTGCCAATGATTGACCCCCATAATGACGGCTAAAGAAATAAATAACAATATAATCACCAACCATAAAGCCCGATCCATCGCCTCACTTTCGGCAACGAAAAAGATAGCGATAGGTATGGTTTGAGTTTTGCCAGGAATACTTCCAGCTAACATCAAGGTTGCCCCAAATTCGCCTAAAGCGCGAGCAAAAGTCAATAAAGTTCCGGCAATCAGTCCAGGTTTTGCTAACGGTAAAATGATTTGCCAGAAAATTGTGATTTCTGAAGCTCCTAAAGTTCTCGCACAGGCAATGAGATTACTATTATTTTGCTGAAATGCTGCTAAAGCAGTCTTGTACATTAGGGGAAAAGCTACTACTGTGGCTGCAATGACTGTGGCATACCAGGTAAAAATTACTCGTATGCCTACTAAATCTAGTAGTTGTCCTAAAAATCCATTTTTACCCAAAGCTAACAGCAGTAAAAATCCTACTACTGTTGGTGGCAATACCAAAGGCGCGGTAAAGATGCCATCTATTAACCCTTTTCCTTTACCCTGATATCGACTCATCCACCACGCAGCCAAAACTCCCAAGCAGAAAGTAATTATCGTGGCGACTACTGCTGTTTTGAGAGATATCCAAACGGAAGCTAAAACACTGCTATTTAACAAAAGATTTAATCGTACAAATTTGGGTGAAGCAAATGAAGTATCTTCAGTTGTTAATTGTTAATTGTTAATTGACACAAAGCCATACTGCTTAAAAACAGCTTGAGCTTTAGGTGAAAAGAGGAACTGGAGCATCTGTTGGGCAGCTTGGGGATGATTGCTATCTTTAATTATGGCAACAGGATATATTATAGGGCTATGGGTTTGTGGGAGTGCGATCGCAACAGTTTTGACTTGTTTAGAAGACTCTGCATCGGTACGATAAACTATTCCTGCATCCACATTGCCCGTCTCTACATAACTTAAAACTTGGCGTACATCTTTGCCGTAGACACTTTTAGGTCTAACAGCATCAATGATATTTAGGTTAGTTAATATTTCTTCAGCATATTGCCCCGCAGGAACACTTGTTGGTTCTCCTAAAGCGATTTGTTTAGTTGATTCTTTAGCTAAATCAGCAAAACTAACAATTGATTGATTGTCGGGCGGTACTATTAAAACCATTTGATTTGCAACTAAATCTTGACGAGTTTTGGCGAGTAGCAGCTTTTTAGTCTCTAAATCATTCATTTGCTTTGGTGCAGCAGAAATAAAGATATCAATCGGCGCACCTTGTTCTATTTGATTTTCTAAAGAACCAGAAGAACCAAAATTAAGAGCTATCTTTACTTGAGGATGTTGTTGCTTATAAAGATCTTTAATATTAGTTAATACATCTTGCATACTAGCAGCAGCAGAGATAGTTAATTCCGTCGTTGCGGGAGTTTGCTGTTTATCTACTGTCTGGCGATTAACGGTTTGAGTACAGCTACTAATTAAACTTAAAATTAAAAATTGAAAAGCGATAAATTTCTTAGGTATGTTTTTTATTCCTCTTGTCATGATTAATAAGAGTAATTCGGTTTTAACAACTGTAGTGAGTTAAATCCTAAAACGCATCTATAAAAAGTGATTCGGATATCACGCCTGTGTTAAGCATCCCTTATTGCTGCTGCCGTCAAGCTCTGACAAGGTTCGGGCGTTAATACTGCATGAGTCCGAATCATAAACCAGCATAACATAATTATTCGCCGATAACCAAGTAAATCCGTATTGTAACTGTGCTTTACTTTATCTAGACTTTTAAAACTCGACTAGCGTTGAGAATTGCCAACAGTGCAACACCTACATCGGCAAACACGGCTGACCAAAGAGAGGCCATGCCAACTGCTCCTAGTAAAATAAATAAAGCTTTAACTACCATTGCCAGGATGATATTCTGCCAGACAATAGAGTGGGTTTTACGAGCAATCCCTATTGCTTCAGCCACTTTAGAAGGAGCATCGGTCATTAGCACCACATCGGCAGTTTCAATCGCTGCATCTGAACCTAATGCACCCATTGCTATACCTACATCGGCTCTGGCAATTACAGGTGCATCGTTAATACCATCTCCGACAAAAGCCACTTTGTTCTTTTTACCTGACTTACGAATATAATGCTTGATCGCCTCTAGCTTATCTTCTGGTAGTAATTCGGCTTTGTAGGTATCTAAACCGAGTTTATCGGCAACGTTCTTAGCCACAAGTTGGTTATCTCCCGTTAGCATTACGGTTTGGGTGACTCCCGCTTTTTTGAGTTGGGCGATCGCTCTGGCTGCATCTTCTTTGATTTTGTCGGAGATTAAGATATAACCCGCATATTTCTTGTTTACTGCTAAATGAACTACCGTACCTTCAACATTACAGGTATCATGCTCAATATTTTCTCTGTGTAACAGGCGATCGTTTCCTGCTAATACTGACATTTGCCTAACTGTGGCGCGTATACCGTGTCCTGGAATTTCCTCATAGTCAGTGATATCAAAATCGGTAATTGCGCCATCGTAAGCCTCAACAATTGATCTCGCTACGGGATGATTGGATTGAGATTCTGCTAAAGCTGCTAGGGTTAGTAATTCTTGTTCGCTATAGCCGTTATAGGGAGATATTTGAGTAACTTGAAATACGCCTTCAGTTAACGTTCCAGTTTTATCAAAAATAACTGTTTTAACGTCGGTTAAAGCATCTAAGAAAGTCGAACCTTTGACTAAGATTCCTCTTTTTGCTGCACCACCAACCCCACCGAAGTAACCCAAGGGAATACTAATCACCAATCCGCAAGGACAGGATATGACTAATAAGACTAACGCTCGATAAACCCATAGTTCGCTAGATTCACCAGGAATCAATAATGGCGGTAAGATGGCAACTGCTAAAGATAAGAAAACCACTACAGGAGTGTAGTAACGAGCAAAGCGAGTAATAAATTGCTCTGTTGGGGCTTTTTTACTGCTGGCATTTTCTACCAAGTCCAAAATCTTAGCAATAGAAGATTCGGCAAATAATTTAGTAACCCGAACGGTTAAACTACCTGTTTGGTTAATTACTCCTGCTAGGATTGTTTCTCCTTCTTTTACAGTTCGAGGTACAGATTCACCCGTCAGGGCGGAAGTATCAACCTGGGAATTACCCGCTAGTATTTCCCCATCTAAAGGAACTTTCTCCCCTGGTTTGATAATGATAATATCCCCAACTTCAACTTTTTCTGGCGCAACCTCTTTAATTTCGCCATCTACCTTGAGATTCGCCGTGTCGGGACGTATTTCTAACAATGACTTAATCGAACGACGCGATCGCCCGACAGCAAAGCCCTGAAACAATTCTCCCACCTGGAAAAACAGCATCACAGCTACGGCTTCGGGTATTTGATGAATGGCGATCGCACCTATGGTTGCAATGGTCATCAAGAAGTTTTCATCGAAGATTTGACCCCGCAGAATATTACGTCCCGCGCTGGTTAAAATAGTCCAGCCACTGATTAGATATGCGGGAATTAAAACTGCGTATTCGGCGATCGCTCCAGGGGTATTATGCAAAGGCTGGTTAAAAATTAAGCCAACAAGAAATAAAACTATCGCAATGCTTAAAGGAATGAGTTCAGAGCGTAGATCGGCATCATTATGAGCGTGGCTATGATCGTGACCGTGACCTTCATGATTATGGCTTTCATCGGTAGAACAGCAACCAGAAGAATGTTGATTTGACATTATCTAAACATCTAAATAGTTTTATAGTTGAACAATTGAATACTTGTTCAGATAATAGCCAAAAAAAAGCAATTTAGCAATGAACTAAAGTCAGGATTAAACCTCGTCTAGATGCTCGGCTACTTCACGATAAAGATTGCCAATATGTGCGTCTGCCAAGCTGTAATAAACATTACGCCCTTCTCGACGATGTTTGACTAAGCGAAGGTTTCGTAACAGACGTAACTGATGAGATACGGCAGATTCACTCATCTTTACCACTGCTGCTAAGTCACAGACACAAAGTTCAGCTTTGAATAGTGCAGAAAGAAGTTTCAGCCGATGAGGGTCTGCCATTGCCCCAAAAAACTGAGCCATTTGTTGTGCTTTTTCTGTGGTTACGATTTCAGATTGTACTCGGCGTACTTGCTCTAAATGAACTAAAGAGGAATCACAAGTCGGTGCGTCGGATTCTGAGGAGGCTTGTTTTTTCGATTGGTCAACTTTACTCATTTTTTAGACTCTAAAACTTATCAGTCTAGTTATTCAGACAATAATACTGAGTGAACACAGCTTTAAACTAGCTTCTATGATAATGATACTCATTATTTTACCTGAATGTCTATTCAGATGAACAAATACACTTATCAATCGTTTCTATTTATTTACGTCTAGGCAATTTGATAGACTAAAGCCTAGTTTTCTAGCAGTACTTTTTCGTTAAATTAATAACCTCTTCAAAAATGCACTTAATTCTCTATAGCAAACCAGGCTGTCATCTTTGCGAAGGTTTGCAATCAAAACTGGCACAAGTAAGCAACGTTGATTTTGAGTTGGAAATTCGCGATATCAACACTAATGAGAACTGGTTTGCTGCTTATCAGTACTCCATTCCAGTACTCTGTCAAAAGTTACCTGAAGCAGAAAAAACTCTGCCTCGTTTGTCTCCTCGTGCTTCGGTGGCTAAATTAGAGCAAATGTTACAGAAAAATTTAACAATTATAGGTTAAAAAAGTGTCCAAAATGTAGTAGAAACTTTTGTTTACTCAAAAAGAAATATGATGAAGCTGCGGGAACTATTAGCTAAGGTAAATCTTCAACAACCAGAACATTCTGCTTTAGATTTGGAAGTCAATCGAGTTTGTACTAATTCTCATGCGTGCCAACAGGGAGATTTATTCATTGGGATGCCTGGGACAAGAGTTGATGGAGGAGAATTTTGGCGTAGTGCCTTGGGGCAAGGTGCGATCGCCGCAGTGGTAACTCCTAGTGCAGCAGACAAACAGCCTCCTACCGCCGATGCCTGTGTGATTCAAACTGATGATATGATTGCTACCTGTAGTGCGATCGCCGCAGCTTTTCATGATTATCCTACCCGCAAGCTTAAAACCATTGGCGTAACTGGCACAAACGGTAAAACTACTACTAGTCATTTAATTGAATATTTTTTACTTCAGGCACAACAGCCTACAGCTTTGCTGGGTACTCTCTACACCCGTTGGCAAGGATATAGCCAAACTGCTATCCATACTACGCCTTTTTCTGTAGAATTACAGTCTCAGCTAGCAGAAGCGGTAAAAGTGGGAAATAAATACGCCGTAATGGAAGTTAGTTCCCATGCCTTAGCTCAAGGTAGAGTTAAAGCCTGTAGTTTTGAAGTGGGAGTCTTTACTAACCTGACTCAAGATCACCTTGACTATCATCAGGATATGGAAGACTATTTTCAGGCTAAGTCTTTGCTTTTTACTCCCGAATATCTCAAGGGTAAAGCCATTATTAACCTAGATGATGCTTATGGTAAGCGTTTGATTAATCAGCTCGATCGCAGTAAGGTTTGGACTTATAGCGTAAATAATCAAGTTGCGGATTTATATACTAGTAACTTAGATTATCAACCCATGGGAGTTAAAGGTATTTTACATACTCCCGTAGGCGAAATGGCTTTTAATTCTCCTTTGGTTGGTCAATTCAACTTAGCTAACCTGCTGGCAGCAGTGGGAACAGCCCTGTATTTGGGTGTAGAACTACAAGTTCTGGTAGATAGTCTTCCGCAGTTTGCAGGTGTACCAGGCAGAATGGAACGAGTCCAGCTTACTCCCGAACAAGATATTAACGTTATCGTCGATTATGCCCACACTCCCGATAGTTTAGAAAACTTGCTCAAGGCTGCCCGCCCTTTTATTAGTGGCAAAATGATTTGTGTCTTTGGCTGTGGTGGCGATCGCGATCGCACTAAACGTCCTTTAATGGGTAAAATTGTCGCCGAACTAGCAGACGTAGCGGTAGTTACATCAGATAACCCGCGTACCGAAAACCCCGATCAGATTCTCAAAGATATAGTAGCAGGGATTCCTCTAACGGTTGAACCATTGGTTATTAAGGATCGCGCCCAGGCGATCGCCACTGCCATCAAGCAAGCACAGTCAGGAGATGGGGTACTAATTGCTGGCAAGGGACATGAAGACTATCAAATTTTAGGTACAGAGAAAATCCATTTTGACGATCGCGAACAGGCAAGAGTTGCTTTAGGCGATCGTTTCGGTTAAAAATTATTGTTTGAGAGTTGGGGATTAGGGACTTGGGGACTTGGGGAGGGATTTACTACGGCGTGGAACATGGCGAGGAAACCTCGCCGTTTCCGCCTCACCTGCGTAGTTGCTCCCCGTCACTCCGTCACCCCGTCACCCCGTCACAGCAGTTAGATTAAATGCGTAACGTCAGTTAATAATCATTATTCAGGTTTCCAGTTTCACTTATGATAATTCATATAATGATTTGAATAGAGTCAAGATCATGCCAGTCAAAGAAGATACAGTTAGTTCTCTTTTAGAGCCTTTTCAACGTTTTGGCGTAAATCTGGGTTTAACTAGAATTGAAAAACTACTGGCTGCTCTAGGAAATCCGCAAGCGAAAGTGCCGATTATTCATGTTGCTGGAACAAATGGCAAGGGATCTGTATGCGCTTATCTGTCTTCAATTTTGACGGAAGGTGGTTATCGAGTCGGACGGTATACTTCCCCTCATTTAGTAAACTGGACTGAAAGGATTTGTCTTAACGAGCAAGAAATAAGTACACCCGATTTAGTTGAAGTGCTACAAGAGGTTAAACAGGCTGTTGACCCTGATTGCGAAAGCCCGACTCAATTTGAAGTGATTACCGCAGCAGCTTGGCTTTATTTTGCTAAATCACAGGTAGACATTGCCGTGATGGAAGTAGGGTTAGGTGGTAGACTCGATGCTACTAATGTTAGCGATCGCCCTTTAGTCAGTATTATTACTTCCCTAAGTAAAGAGCATTGGCAGCGTCTTGGTCCAACCGTAGCTGATATTGCCAGAGAAAAAGCAGGGGTGCTTAAAGCAAATTGCCCTGCTGTTGTTGGTCAACTTCCCCCTGAAGCTAAACAAGTGGTAGTAGAAAAAGCGCGAGAATTAAACGTCGAGATCGCCTGGATTGAGCCAGCCCTGACAATTCATTTAGCAAATCAAAATGATGCTCGCTGGGCAGAATATCAAGATATTAAATATCCCTTGCCTCTATTGGGAAAAGTGCAGTTAAGTAATTCGGCGATCGCGATCGCCACAATTAAAATTTTACAGCAGCAGGGTTGGAATATTCCTGAACTAGCGATTCAAACGGGAATGAATAAAACCCGTTGGCTAGGAAGACTACAGTGGACAACCTGGAAAAATCATCCTCTGTTAATTGACGGCGCGCACAACCCTGCTGCTGCGATCGCTCTTAGAAGCTATGTTGATACTTTAAACCAGTCTGTTATTTGGGTTATGGGTATGCTATCGACTAAAGATCATCAAGATGTGCTGGAAGTACTTTTAAAACCTCAAGACGAACTACATTTAGTTCCCGTCCCCGATCATAGCAGTGCTGAACCTGCAAAACTGGCATTAATAGCTCAACAGGTTTGTCCCCATTTAAGTAACTGTAAAACTTACGATAGCGTATTGACAGCTTTGGATGTGGCAGTTGATTCTGCTAATAACTCCGCAACAGAATCCTTAGTTGTTTTGTGCGGATCTTTATATTTAATTGGTTACTTGTTTCAGAACTCAGATATTTCTTAGCAATTATATTTTTTCAGCTAAATTCAAAAAGACTACCGTGAGGGAGACAGTCCTGAAGAAGACTGTCCAAGAGGAGAAGGCGTTATAGGGCGAGATTCCCGTTGACTGGAAGGAATTTCTAAAGAGGGACTGTTTCCTAGCGGGCTAGTCAGACTACTACCTGATGCACTATCTTCTAACGGACTAATCAGACTATTTGACGTTGAGCTATTAAAATTATTACTAGAAGATGGCTGACTATAGTTGGGAGTCGTTGACTGAGCATTCTCAGCCGCCATGTTTTCTTCAATTGATTTATTTCTCTCAACGCCAGAATCAATATCTCTCAGAGGATTTTCCCCAGAAAGACTCGAACTTCCTAAAGATTTAATAGTTTTAGGTGGACGTGAATAAGTACCAGTAGGAATCCCGTCTTTAAAATCATTATTAATTTCTACACTACCACTGCCTGCTGCTGGAGGCGGGACGGAGATAATCTTCTGCTTGTCTTCTCCATTAGACTTTTCATAGGGATTATAATCTTGCGCTGTCTTTTGGGAATCTTCCTCTTCTGAGGCAATATTCTCGCTATAAAAACTATTCAAAGCCACTGCTAAAAGTAGAGCAGTTGTAGATAACAAGAGGATACCGATGATAAACAGTCGTCTGCTTGAATTATTTTTCATTACATTTGACTTTTATTATACTACTGGTAAAAAGCTTGATTAGTTTTCATAGCATTGAGTAACCACAAAATAACCGATTATTTTTAACCAGTCAAGCTTGGTAACTTTCAATGTTTTCAGGAGATAGTTTACGTAAGATAGGAAGAGCGCGATCGCTCAAACCACCCAAATCTTCAACTAAGACTAAATATTTATTGGCATCTAAATAGTCACGATAAGGAACTGTGTCGCTTTTTGTATCCATTGCCCAACCAACGCCACCACCTACAAAAACGCTGCCCATAGCACCACCAATAGCACCCAAAATACCACCTACTATGTGGTTACCTGGTTCTCCCGCCCAATCTAAATTGTCTAATCCTGTGATCAGGTTAAACACATATCCACCAATAAAACCAAAAGGAATTAGCCAATATGCCATAAAAGTTGCACGATTTTTTGCTTGCCTCATGGGATCGATAAAGCCAAGCTCATCGGCAGTTTTGTAGCCTCTGCCTGCGATCGCAATTTTATTCAAGGGAATGCCTGCCTTTTCTAACGCTGTATAAGCTTCTTCGGCTTGGAAGCGATCGGGTAAAACAGCAATTAGATAGTTCATTGATTAATTCTCGATTAAACCATACGTCAATTAAAATCCTAGCTCACTCAGGTATTTCTCTACCATTTTCTATTAAAAACTATAAATGCAGATCAAATATGTTTTTGAAAATCTAGACTTGTATACGAGATTTCTGTAGGTTAGGATTCTTTGGGTTACCCAAAGGAAGAAAGATAGTTAGTTCTTTACCCTGTTCTTGTCTCTGTCTGACGGTGAGTTTTCCTCCCAAAGCCTGAAATATATTTTTAGTCACGTCTAGATTAAGGCTGAGACATCCTGTTGCTGGTTGAAAAGCCAGTAATTGCCCCAGAGATTTGAGTGGATTATCAATATTACTTGCTTGGGATAACACCTGCAATTTAAGCTGATCTCCGGCGGTAGAAACTTTGACATCTATGTGTCCTCCAGTAGGCAGGCTACGAGTACAGCTTTCGATTAACCCAGTCAAAACCTTATCTAGCATAGCAGGGTCGCTCACTACTTTTGGTAGTTTTGAGGGGAGGGTAAAATCTAAATCTACATGACGACGTTTGGCTTTTTCTTGCCAACGGGGAATACTTTGATGAAATACCTGCTCCAAAGAAAACTGTACTAACTGTACTGGTTTAGCAGCAGGAGGAGTGGACTCCAATTCAGCAGCACGAAAGATTAACTCCATGCGTTCTATCTGTTCAGTACATTCGCGATCGATAGTTTGTAACCGCTGCACCACGTTGGGTTTAAAATCCTGCTGACGCTTAAGAAGCAGTTTAGTTAAGGTGCGAATAGTAGTTAGGGGGGTTCTTACTTCGTGGGTAAGAGCCTGTAACAGTTCCATTTCGGCGTAGCTGGTAGTCTTTTTAGATGCCGAGGTAGACTGAATTTTAGCCAATTCTGAAGCTGCTGGAATATTTTCAACTTGACGAGTTTTAGCTACTGACAAAGTAGCCGAATCGGGTAGATTGTGCAGCAATTGACGGCTAAAGTTAGTTACTAGGCGATAGCTGGGATTTGGTGGACTAAAGTGCTTCACTAAATTATCTAACTGTTTTAGATAATGAAAGTTAGTCACAACTAAGCGCGATCGCAATGTTGCCCAAACTTCACCAATTGTTATGGGATCGAAAGAAAAATGGAACTTAGTAGCTGACTCCCTATCTTTACCTAAAACCATAACCAAACCAAAATTAGCGGTTAGAACTAGACAAAACTGTTCTTGGCTAATAGGATCTTGAGGAACTAAAGGCAGCTTAATTACTGATGCAGCATCTTCATTAACTGCTTGATTGGTTTCTACAGAATGACGACAGGGCATTAAAGCGTTAGTATTAAAAGCATCTTTGGTGAATACCGCCGACTGAAAACAGGTAACTAAATTAGAATTACTTAATAAAGGAACAGGCGCAGAAAAGATTAGTCCCTGCTTTCGGTGAGGTAAGGTTTCTTGGTTAAAATCAATTTCAGACAAGAGTAGCTGTTCTACTGAAGCGATCGCTCCACTCCACTCTTTTTGAGCTTTTAATTCTGCTAGACGGTTTTTTTCGCTATAGTATCTCTGTCCTGTATTGCTCTCGGGTACTTGTTGAGCATCAGAATTATTATTGATTATACAAGTACCCTCGGCTTGTAATTCCCGATTTAGTACATCACTTAAATTTTGTAGCAACCAGTTTTGCACTTTAATACTTGAACCTCTTCTTGCTTCTCTTAATCTTAAGTAGTAGTAGTACCCAAATATAATCTGGGTAAGTCAATACTCTTCTATTTGTTTTGATGGTATCTGTTTCTATAGTCTCTTACCAAGAAGTAAAACCGAACTAAGGAGGTGGCAATCGCCGATAATTTGCTCATCAACTTTTTTAGCTCATACAACCAGACTTTTTTAAACTTATCCTTAATTCTTTTAATATTTCTCACTTTTACTGATCTTCTTTAAAGGCTGGTGGATGTTTGTATTCTGGTTTCCAATTACTATTAATTAAGGTGCTAGTAGAAGCTGGTCGATAATTGTTAATTAAAAAGCACAAAGCGCGAGAGTTAGACCGCAGTAATTCATTACCTTCTGGGGAGAAAAAATGTCCGAGCGAGGAATTGTAGTTTTTGATATCATCGGCACTTGTTTTTCTTTAGAAAAGCCTCGACAGCAATTAATTGAATTGGGTGCGCCAAACTATACTTTAGAACTCTGGTTTGCTCAATCATTAAGAGATGCTTTCGCTTTTTCTCATGCAGGGGAGTATCAACCGCTCAAGGAGTTTTTACAAGCTGAATTGCCACGAACTATGAAGTTATTAGGTATTAACCTAAGTTCTGTGCAGTTGGAACAGATTATGACAACTTTTAGCGAGTTAGAGTTACAGCCTGGGGCAAAAGAAGCATTTCAGACCTTAACAGAAGCAGGCTGGAGAGTTTTTGCTCTTACTAACGGTAGCAAAAACTCTACCCGTAACTTATTAGAACGGGGAGCAGTACAACAATACTTTACTGAGATTTATTCTTGTGATGCGATCGCCCTTACTAAACCCCATCCTGATGTTTACAAGATGATTCAAACAGATAATTTAGAAGAGACTTGGCTAGTTGCCGCTCATGCTTGGGATATTGCTGGGGCTAAAAAGGTTGGCATGAAGACTGCTTTTGTCAGACAGTTAGAGAAAGATTATTTAGAAGTTTATCCTCAGCCACAGATTACGGTTGAGAATTTGTTAGAAGCCGCTCATCAAATCATTAATACTCCTAAATGAACTAAATCTTAGTAACAGAGCAAATAAAATCAAATGCAAGCCGTTGTCTTAAATGAATACAGAGGACTAGAAGTTCTTCAAATACAGCAAATTCCCGCGAAACGAAATATCTGTAGCTTCGAGCTGATATTCTAGGCGATCGCTAGGAACTTTTGCTCCTAATTCTATATATTCACCAACGCCAATAATCGTTTACCAAACTTACTTATAACTACGTTGGCTTAATTCCACGTTGTCAAACTCCAACTGTTCTTTGTGTAACTCTGGAGTATTTTCATCGCCTTTGTATTGCCAAGCTGCGACATAAGCAAACTGCTCATCATTGCGTTGTGCTTCTCCTTCTGTTGTTTGGCATTCAACGCGAAAGTGTGCGCCACAGGATTCTTCTCTAGCCAAGGCATCCCGCGCCATAAGTTCACCCAATTCCAAAAAGTCGGCGACTCTGCCCGCAAATTCTAAATTCTTATTCAAAGTGTAGTTATCTCCTGGAATAATGACGTTTTGCCAGTATTCTTGTCTCAAGTCTGAGATTAAGGCGATCGCTTGTTCTAAACCTGCTTTATCTCGCGACATTCCCACATAGTCCCAAAGAATATGACCCAATTGGCGATGAAACTCAGTCACGGTTTTATTTCCCTTAATACTCAGTAATTTGTTTACTTTAGTCTTGACCGTGGCTTCTGCCTCTTCAAAGGCAGGGTGAGTAGTTTTTACAGATGCTAAATCGGCGGTGGCGATGTAGTTGCCCAAAGTGTAGGGAATGACAAAATAACCATCGGCTAACCCCTGCATTAAGGCACTTGCGCCCAGGCGATTTGCCCCGTGATCGGAAAAATTTGCTTCTCCTAAGACGTGTAAACCAGGAATAGTACTCATTAAATTGTAGTCTACCCATAAGCCACCCATAATGTAGTGTACGGCGGGATAAATACGCATCGGTACTTCATAGGGATTTTCGCCTGTGATCCGTTCGTACATTTGAAATAGATTATCATAGCGATCGCTAATTGTTTCTTTGCCTAAGTTTTTAATGGCATCTCGAAAGTCTAAATAAACCGCTAGTCCTGTTTCTCCTACCCCCCTACCTTCATCTGTAATCTGTTTAGCATTTCGTGAAGCCACGTCACGAGGAACAAGATTACCAAAGCTAGGATATTTAGTTTCCAGATAATAATCTCTCTGCGCTTCAGGAATTTGACTAGGATGACGCTTATCTCCTGGTTGTTTTGGTACCCATACTCTGCCATCATTCCGCAACCCCTCACTCATCAAAGTTAACTTCGACTGGTATTCTCCCGACACAGGAATGCAGGTAGGATGAATCTGGGTATAGCAAGGATTGGCAAACAAAGCCCCGCGTTTATAGCATCGCCAAGCAGCAGTAACGTTTGAGTTACGAGCATTAGTAGAAAGATAAAAAACGTTGCTGTAGCCTCCAGTACAAAGTAATACTGCATCCCCTGCGTAACGTTCTATTTCTCCCGTAATTAAATTGCGAACAATAATGCCTCGTGCTTTCCCTTCAACTAAAACTAAATCCAGCATTTCCCGCCGGGAAAACATCTCGATTTTGCCCTCGGCAATTTGACGAGACATGGCACTATATGCCCCCAACAATAACTGCTGTCCTGTTTGTCCTTTGGCATAAAAGGTACGAGATACCTGCGCCCCACCAAAAGAACGATTCCCTAACAGCCCTCCGTATTCTCTAGCAAAAGGAACGCCTTGAGCCACACATTGATCGATAATCTGGTTACTAATCTGCGCCAGGCGATGCACATTAGCTTCACGAGAACGATAGTCGCCTCCTTTGATAGTGTCGTAAAACAATCGCCATACCGTATCCCCATCATTAGGATAATTTTTGGCAGCGTTAATGCCCCCTTGTGCCGCTATACTGTGGGCGCGACGAGGAGAATCTTGAATACAAAAACTTTTGATGTTGTAACCTAATTCCGCCAGGGTAGCAGCAGCAGATGCACCCGCCAAACCTGTACCGACAATTAAAATCGTATGCTTTTTCTTATTAGCAGGACTAACTAACTTGCAGTGATCTTTATAATTGTCCCATTTGTCTTGTAGTCTACCAGCAGGAATTTTAGGATCGAGCATTTTTAAAAGGATGAGGGATGAGGGATGAGGGATAAAAGTTTTACTCAGCTTGCTTCTCTACATTATCTGGCGTTGCTGAACCTGTCATGCCGAAAGAAAATTTACTTATCTATTCACTAATACAGATTGTTTAAAAACTAAAAACTAAAAACTAATAGCTATTAGCTAAGTAAGTAGGTGTAATTAAATATAAAATGGCTTTGATAGAGGTCAGAGGTCAGGGCAAAAAGTTAGTGTTGGTATCTTATAAATGATTTCGCCCACCTACTTACGAACAAAATTATTATGTATGTCATTATTTAGATTAGCAACGCCAATTATCCTAGTTTAACCAAAAAATTTACTGAACAGTTTCCGCTTTTCCTAGTGGGGAGAAGCGAATTTCAATTCGGCGACGGTTAGGATCGCTTTGTCGATTGACTTGGGCAAAATCCCCGTTGGGAAGCTGTATTTGTGCTGCTGAATAGGCGCGAAATTGTACTCCTTTAAGTTTTCCTGTCTGCTCTTGTACCGTTTGGAGTTCTTTAACCACCTCTAGGGCGCGCATTAAGCCCAGATCGGCATTAGATCCAGGTTTAAGACTGTCTACAGGCTGTTTTCCCTGAGCTACTTCTTCTAGCTGCTGATCTAAATTACCCCCACCAAAGTTTACTTGACCATCAGTATGCCCAATAATCTCGACAACGTAGAGGTTGCGCTGTTGGCTAATTTTTTCAATGCGATTAACAAGATCTTTGGTGATGTAGCTTTTTAATTCTTGAGGTAAACTCGCACTACCAGAGTCAAACTGGTATCCCCCAGAGTCTTGAATCACCACCACAGGAGGCGCAGATTTTAAACGCTTTATTTCTGATTGTAAAATATCTGCACGACTACGACTTTGTTCGTTGCTACTAAGTAATAGTCTTTGCAGTTCAGAAGAGGCTTTTTTAAGCTGGCGCACGTTAGAAGTGCTTTCTCCTAGTTCATTTTCTAAAGTAGCTATTTCCCTTTGAAGTAACCGCACCTGTCTTTCAGTATCACTTAAGTTTTGCTCTGTTTCTTGGGCAGTATATTTGAGAAACAAAGACTTGAATAAAGCCAACAAAAGAAACAGGCTAATAATCATAAAAGCATTAGCCATCAAGTCTGTAAAAGAAGGCCACACGTTGAGGCTTTCTGTGGCTTCATAACTACGTATTTTCCGTTTTTTATTCATACAGCTGTTTATTTATTACTTGCTATGGGGTTTGAATTTTATTAATCAGTCTTGATAGTTCTAGTTGAATTTCTTTCAAACCTGATTGCTCGATAAAATTTTTCTGCTTATTGAGGTCAACCAAACTAGAATATTGCTGATTAATATTGCTTACCTGTTGATTTAATTCCAAGAACTTTTTAGTCAGTTTTTGCATCGAGTCTAAATTGTGATCGAAAGATTGAGTAGACTTTTGCAATACTAGAGAAGATTGAGAAAATTGATTTTGAGCGATGGCTAAATTATTGGTGGCTGAATCAAGTTTTTCAGGAAAGCGACTATTATCAAAAGTGTTGGCTGCGTGTTCAAAGGTGGCTGCGCTATTTTCGATACGGACAAAAGCTCTCGTCATGGATGCTTCAATTGTGTCTCCTAGTTTATGCACCATGCCATCAAAGTCCTGTCTAAATTGGCTAATAGCTTCTTCTAGGGAACTTACAGGCTGTATATTGGGTAAATAGATATTGTCTATGTAGTCTTCGAGGTAGCTGAGTAAACCTGCCTTAACGATATTGGTATTCCACAGTAAGTTTAAAACTGTTAAAAGTGAACTACAGGCGATCGCAATTAAACTGGTAGTGAATGCCACCCCCATACCCTGTAAAGGCTGGTTTAATTGTTCGACCAGGTTTCTTACATCATTAATATTAATCTGGGTAATTGTCTGACTTAAGCTAGACAAGTTGAATGTAATACCTAAAAAAGTTCCTAATAGCCCAAAGGACAGGAGTAAATTGGGTAGAATACGGCACAAACTATCAATAAACTCGCATTCTAAAGACATACCCAAAAAATAAAATTTTTCCTGGCTATATGCTCCTTCAATTACTGAAGCTGTATTAATTTGATCGGGATTAAGATTACTATCTACAAACCTCTGTTCTAATTTGCTAATAATTTTAGGAGTGGATTCTAACTTCATTCCTGCTAATAGTTTTCGACTTCTCCCTGCTAAATGCTTTAAATGCCGGTACAAAGCATAACGTAATAATATCGCCAAAATAGTAGGCAATATTACCAGAAAAATCGCCAAAATTATTAAATAACCAGGAATTAAACTAAAAATACTTAATATTTGTTGCATAGTCTTGAAAAAAGTTGGTTAAGTTACGCCATAGCCGTCAGTGTAGCTAAATTTCACAGCAGTTTTGATTTTGGCATCAACTCGATTAAGTAGACTGGATAAATAAATTTAAGCTGATAAAAAAGGCGATCTCAAAAGTAGATACATAAGAACTACCATAAATCATTTTTCCGCATCACCTTAAAATTAAAGCAAGTTCGGACACAAATGAGAATTATTCCTATTTGTGTCCGAACTTGTAGCTATATGTCCAAGTTGCGTTGATGTTAAATAACACAGAGGAATGCTAGATGAATATGGCTATGCTGTTACTATAAATTAACGTGAGTTCGACAAAGTTAGAAAGTAGCAGAAGGTAGTGCCAGTAATTCTTTCGGCTCTAAATCAATAGAAGGTGTCTTGATTCAGTCGCTTCAAGTCGGGAAACCCGCCCAACGCGCTGAATCGCTTTTTTAGGGAGA
>JBBSPC010000006.1:0-61457 GCA_038259125.1 Chroococcales cyanobacterium
ATCTACAAGGACAAAAACTATGACTAATAGGCTTTCAAAGTCTATGCTATTCATGAGGAAAGATATTTAGATGGACAGCTTGATAACTTTCATCTTCTGTCTTTTCCTCCTTTTTTCCTAATTCACACTAGGCGTATAATAATAAAAAGTCTATTCTTTATAAATCAAGTAAAATAATACTTAATTTTAATTAATGGCGATGAATATTGAGGAATTTATCCGACAAAAGCCGCAACAAATAAAGAGTTATTCCCTCGCACTTCAGGCATTATGGCATGACTATCAAAACGACTGGCATCACCTTTAACTTTAATGTGTCTAGTGATTTTGGTTTCTGCGTGTTTTGGAAGAACAATTGTTTTTTCGTATTTACACATAAACCGCCAGTTATTGTTACCCCATCTGCCAAAGTATTTTTTATTGCACCATGTCTTACCCTTATTGGAGTGCCTTTTGTATCCCCAACTAAGGAATTTTAAGAACATCAAGTAATCCACCCATTGAAAGGTGTTTTTACTACAAATTGTACTATAATAGTTACATAACCCTATTATCACTGAGGTTAGTTTTACTATCAGTGCGCGCTGGGGAGCAGCTTTATGGTTATCTATTATTTTTGTCAGTTGATTATAGTGTTCTTTAATTTGTTCCTTTGATGGTCTGATGATAGTTTTGAACCCTAGTCTAGCTCCGTTTGTTCCTTTGCTAGATTGGTGTTTCCCAACTGAGTACTGTCGAATGTTGAACCCTAAGAAATTGAACCCTGGTTTGTTATCTTCGTGTTTACGAAGGGTGTGTGTGATTTTGGTTTTTTCTTGACTGATTTCGAGTCCTATTCCAGAGAGCCATTGTTCAATTATTCCCTTACAATTTTTAACCACGTTCAAGTCTTTGTGAATTATTACGAAATCATCTGCATATCGGATAAGAGATAAAGAAGCCATATTGAGTTTCTTTGCTCCTTTCCAGGTAGCAGCATATTTCTTAATTCTTAATTCCATGCCGTGTAGGGCAATGTTTGCCAATAAGGACTTAATGGAGTAGGCACAAAGCGCACCTTCCAATCTTGCAATTAGTGTGTTTCTTCATACCTCTCCCCAAACCCAACGTGACAATTTCTCGTCATTGGGCTTTCCATCATTGTTACCTTCGACCAAAAGAAGGGGTTTGTGCATGACAGGGGCGACATAATAGCTGAAGGTTGTCTTCAATTCCCGCTTTGAGAAATCGCTCTATCAGATTTAGGAGACGTTTATCAGCTATTCGTTTCGCCAGCAGTTTCAACAATATTTGATGGTGTATGCGCATCGTTTGCTCCTTTAATATCCCCTTCGATGACCCAGTAAAATTTATTGCGCCGATTGATATAGATGTACTCTCTCTTTTCCTGTGAATTTTAGTTTACAGGCTACACATGAAAGGAAAATGTAATCAATGTGGACTCACTTCCAGAAAAGATAAAATCGAACGTGACCATATTACCCCTCATCAAGCGGGTGGTAGTAAGATAAAAGATAATCTTCAGTTACTCCATAAACATTGTCACGATGTTAAGACGAAAACGGATTTATTAACGATTAAACGTTATAAATTCCGCCAGGGATGGGAAAAAGTTTATAAAAGATTCCAATTACAATTTGAGTCCTCAAATTGGATTTGGGATAACGACCTCCCCACCTTAGTCTGAGTGGTATTCATAACCAGAACCTAATTAGAGAGGAGCGGTATGAGGTGAAAGTCTCATGCTGCGATCTGAAGACGAGTCGCCTCGGTGACGAAGCGGCTTAGTTTACCAATCAGAGGCGGGATCAACAAAAAATACAGATAAGCTTCTTATCTTTACCATGTTAGACTCCAGACCCTAAAAGTTGACTATTCACATTAGACATCAACAATAACTATGAAGGAAACTACTCCCATTAAACCTGTTCTCAACTCCGATTCCAACCCAGAAGCGCAAAAAGATAATGTAACTCCCCTCAAGTGTTTTTTATCCTCAATTATTTCGGGAGGGTTTACCTTTGTTATTTATTTATTGTTCAATTCCATTGTCCAAACTTATGCTAACAAAACAATTACTGGGACAAATCCTCTAGTGCTTAATATCACGGCTGCGGTTAGAACTTTGGTGATGGGAACTGTGGCAATGGCAACTGGGATCTTTGGATTAGCTGCCTTAGGGTTGTTTTTATTAGGTATTCAGCTAACCATTCAAAATCTTAAGAAAGCTTAGGTTAACTTTGTGGCTGTAACAAACAAAAATTGCGTTCTTAGGAAAAAAAACGCAATCAAATAAAATAAATTGAGCTATACAGACTATACAGAAGATTCCTGCTGCTGATAGAGATAGCAATAACGCCCTTGTAACGCCATCAGTTCTTCGTGAGTACCTCGCTCGACAATTGAACCTGCATCCATCATGACAATCGTGTCAGCATTTTTAATTGTGCCTAAACGGTGAGTAATAAAGAATACTGTACGCCCTTTAAGAGCCTCTTTTAAATTACGAGAGACTTCTTGTTCTGTAGAAAAATCCAAGGCACTAGTCGCTTCATCTAATACCATCATGGCGGGGGCTTGCAAAATTGTACGAGCGATCGCAATCCGCTGTCTTTGTCCCCCAGATAAGGATGAACCCCGTTCCCCTACCCTAGTGTTGTAACCATTAGATAAAGTCATAATAAAGTCATGGGCAGCAGCAATTTGAGCAGCAGCGATTATTTCTTCGGTAGTAGCATCAGGGTTGGTTAAGGCAATATTATCCAAGATTGTACCTTCAAATAAAAGCGTTTCTTGAGGAACAACACCAATTTGACGCCGAATAGAATACAACTCCACGCGGTTGATATCATAACCATCAATTAAAATTCTTCCCCCTTCTGGCTCATAAAGTCTAGACAGCAGCTTAGTCATGGTACTTTTCCCAGCACCACTCTCGCCGACTATCGCCACAAATGTACCAGCTTCAAACTCGGTAGTCACGTTTTTAAGCTGAAGCGGACCAGTATTTTTAAAGCGGAAAGAAAGGTCGTCGTATTTAACTTTACCCTTAATAGCAGGCATAGGAATGTTGTTGCGATCGGCTTCTCCTTCTTCAGGATTATCCACGATATCAGCTAAACGTTCTAAAGATAAAGCCGTTTCTTGGAAGTTCTGCCAAAGGGTTGCCAAACGCAACACAGGAGAAGTTACGTAACCACCAATGATTCTAAAAGCGATTAATTGACCTAGGGTAAGCTTACCATCCAAGACCAAATAAGCACCCAACCCAATAATGACCACACGGGAAAGCTTGTTAAGAAAATCACTGGCAGATTTAGCCAAAGTGGAGGTAACTACAGTTTTAAACCCAGTCGAAATATAGCGAGCATAACGCTCCTGCCATTTCCAGCGCGATCGCAGTTCAATATTCTGCGCCTTAACAGTTTGAATTCCCGTTAAGATCTCCACTAGGTAAGACTGAGTTTCGGCGTTGCGTTCAGCTTTAGTTCTCAACTGTTGGCGAATTGTGGGCGAAAATATTAAAGTAAGAGCTATAAAGACAGGAATAATTGATAAAGTAACTGCCGTCAGCAAAGGGCTGTACAGGAACATTACCACTACATAGATTACCGAAAATATACAGTCTAAAACTACCGTTAAAGCTGTCCCTGTCAAAAACTGGCGAATTTTTTCAAGCTCGTTAACGCGAGTCGAAATTTCCCCCACTGGTCGTCGTTCAAAATAACGTAGGGGCAGTCTCAGTAAATGATCGATAATTTCTGAACCTAAGGTTAAATCGATCCGATTTGTTGTATCTACAAACAGATACGTTCGCAACGTAGTCAGCAGTGCCTCAAAAATATTAATTACAACTAAGAAGAAAATTAGGTAGCCTAATGTACTAGGACTATTTTGACTAATTACCTTATCAATAATGACCTGAATCATTAGAGGGTTAGCTAGTTGAAAAAGCTGCACAAAGAATGAAGCAATAAATACTTCAATCAAAACTCGCTTATATTTTTGTAAAGCTGGTAAAAACCAATTGATCCCAAATCTTTCTTGGGGAGTTTCCTTGGTTTTTTTTAGTAATAAAACTTCTCCGCCTTCGCCCCAAGTGGCGATAAAGTCTTCAGGCTTATAACGACGCAAACCTAGTTCAGGAACAGCAATTACTAATTCAGTTTCGCTATGCTCATAGATTATTGCTAGGCTATCTTGCCAAACTACCAAACTCGGTCCCTCAAGACGAGTAATTGCCTGGGCAGGAATATTAATTAATTGCGGATTAAGTCCCATTAACTCAGAAACCGCACCGCATAAAGGCAATGATAAATTTGGTGTTCTGTCTAGCTGTTCTTTTAAAACCCGCTTGATTACCTCTTTGCGAAAAGGCATTCCAAAGTATTTACTTAACATTTGGAAACAGGCAACACCTATTTCTAAGGTAGTTTTAGCAGCAACAAAAGGATATTCTTTTGTCCCTGTATTGACAACCTCTTCCTCCTCTTGAAAAGTGTATCCTTCTCCTAATCCTTCAGCTTGGTCAAAGTTTGTATCATCTAAGTCTAGACGAGGTACAATTGCAGAACCATCTAAAGTCTTGCCAAAAGTTTCGTCAAATACTGATGTTTCATTTTCTCCATCGAACCAGTATTCTCTGGGAATTGAAATAAGACGGGCTGGTTGGCTACCACTAACAGCAATAGTTTGACAATCATTGCTTAATTCCAGGCGACTGCCAACAGGGTATTCTTTGATCGCTCCACCGCCACTCACCAACCAAATTAAATTAGGATCTTTTAAAGGTTGTCCTAGTCCAGAATTAAGCTCGTGTTCCCCAAAAGGTAAATAATACACCTGAGCAACTTCCGTCATCTTCTCCGCATATTCGGCTAGATCCCAATCTCCTTGAGCCTGTTGTTCTAGCTGAATACCCAGTAAATCAAAAATTTCTACCTTAGCGGGTTTATATTTGTATTCTTCTGCTAGCTGGGGATATTGCTCAATAAGGCTTAAAAAATACTCGTTGTCTAAAGCCAGACACACAACTTCAGTACTAGCCATTGCTGTTTCGCACGGCAAACCTCTGGCTAAGTTAACCCAACCAATCATCTGTCCTGGTTTGAGCTTATCTAAGGTAGTAGGCATTTTAGTGCGGGGGTCATAACCAAGTAGCCTTACTTCTCCTTCAGAAATAATAGCTACTTGTCCCTGCATTTTTTCCCGCATGATCATTACCTTACCCACTCCAAACCGCAGCGGTTTGAGTTTTGGAGCAATACTAGAAATAGCTTCAGGTGGAAGTCGGTTAAATTGCGGAACTAAAGAAAGAAATTGTTCGACAATTTTAGTAGTGTTGGTGTTTGTATTGGTCATAGGTTTAAGTACACCTTAAGAAGTGACTGGGCTAGATAAGAAAGATACTTTTTGTTTGGTTACCTCATTGAGCCATTGATTAAATAGTTCGTCTAGCATCCGTTGTCGCATGGGAGAATCGAGCTTCGCCGAAAGATAGTTTTCTAGTCTGACGATGACAATCCATTCACCCACGCGAGCTGGAGGAATTAGCTGTCCTGGTTGACAAGTAGCAAGTATCTGAGCAATTTTAGGGTGGGGAGCGTTAATTTCCACAGGTCCAATTAAACCGCCTGTTTGAGCTTCTGTACCTTGGGAGTACTCCATTGCTAGCGCACTAAAAGTGTTTTCGTCATCTTTTATACGGAAATATAGTTCTTGTGCTACTTCTGGTCTTTCCACCCGAATCAAAGAATAAACGACTCGATCAAGCTGGGACTTGCGTTTAATAAAATGGGCATCAACCTGATCGTCCCAATTAGCTTGCTTAAACTTTTCGAGTCTTAGTCTTCTGGTAATAAGCTTCTGCAACTGCTCACGGCTCATTCCCTGTTTATTCAGCCAATCTTCCACCTGTTCGTCTGAGGCTAATTGATTTTGTTGACAAAACTGATTAAAGGTTGAGGTATTTTCTTCTTCAGTACACTCAACTTCAGCAATTAGTCGATCAATCAGAATTTCTTGTGCCAGCTTAGGTAGCATCTGGTACTGGGTTAGCAGTGGAACTAAATCTTCGGCGGTATAAACTTGATTATCTACTTCTAAAACTACGCTCATAACTTTTTGAGTTAGGCGAAAAGTACGCCAATACACATAAATTAAATAATTACAATTTATTCTATAGTTGTGACATTAAAACGCGATTTTACTTAAGAATATTAATACTCTCCGCTTCTGAATCTTGCTTGACTCATAGCTCTTCTTCGATTTCGCTATCTTAACTTAACCTACTTTAATGAGAATGACACATCGTCTGTCGTTTTTCTTAGCTTGAGGATTAGGAAAAGTTTGGTCAATTTGCTTCAATTATGATTGATTAGCAAAACTACTACATAGGCACAAATTCCTTCTTCTCTCCCAACAGGACCGAGCTTTTCGTTGGTCGTGGCTTTGATGCTAATTTGGCTCTCTTCAATTTTCAAGGTTTTGGCAAGGTTAGAACGCATTGGCTTAAGATGAGGTTTAAGCTTGGGATTTTCTGCCACCACAGTAGAGTCTATATTGCCAATTTGCCAGCCTTGAGAGACGATGATTTCGGCAACTTGTTGTAGCAAGACCATGCTGTCTGCTCCTTTCCACTTCGGGTCGGTAGGAGGAAAATAATGACCAATATCTCCTAGTCCCAAAGCTCCCAGCATAGCGTCCATAGTGGCATGGACAAGAACATCGGCATCGCTATGCCCTAAAAGTCCCTGGGAATGGGGAATATTAACTCCAGCGAGGATTAACGGTCTGCCTGCTACTAATTGATGAATATCGTAACCATTGCCAATGCGAATGTTCATTGTGAGAATGAATTATCCTAGATTAGTTATGTTTTTTATTTAGTTAGGAAGTGTTAAAAAGTATGTTGAATCGTTTTCGATTTACCCAACAAGCAATTTTGACTAGCATTTTTGCTGCCTCTGTTTCGGCAGTATGTGCTGTTCCTGCTTCAAGTCAAATTTTACCTGAAGTTTGGGGTACGATTGGCTCAGTAGATGATTTAATTAGCTATGGTGCTGGGGTCAGGTTTGCTGGTACGGGGATTGAAATTGGGACGGGTGAAGAAGGCGCGACAGGTGGAGACTTTTTAACTTTTTTTAGTTTGCCTATTATTTCTCCCTATATAGGACTTGGTTACTATAGTGGCGATGAAAACATAGCCTTCTCAGGAGGATTACATCTAAATGCAGGCAGCCATATCGTTATAGGTGGTGGATATCACTCTGTTAGGGGTGTAAATGGTCAATTAGGCTTTAGATTTTAGTTGATTTGCTACTAGTTTAATATTTTGTCTCTTATCTTGATTACTTACTTGACAACCAACTAATTAAGTGGCACTTTTTGGCTAAAAATACGTCTGGTTATTTGATAGATTGATCGAAGTAAAATCAAGTATTGACTAACTGCTAAATCAAACAATTTATGTTATTTAACAAATCATTCTACAAAACTTTTTTAATGGGTTTGGCTCTTACTGCTCTGGCTACAGGCGTGATTGATACCGTTGTTCAAGCTCAAGGAACACCAGGATTAGTCATCTTTGGCAACAGAGACGTTGATATTCTCAACTATTACTTAGACTTTGGAGGGATTGCCGATAATCGCGATCGCTATCGCTTCCGAATTCCTAAAAATAAATTGCCCAATGGGATGTCTCAATTAAAGATTTCTTATCCTGATTATTTTGATGGTAAATTTGATACTGATAATATTGAAGTTAGACCTAATGGAGATAAGAAAAAGTCTTTACCTCTAAAATCTGTAGTTTGGGACGAAAAAAATAGATTTCTCCAAATAGACTTGGCAACACCACTCCAAGAAGCAAAAAAACTGGAGATTGTTATGTCTAATACTAAAAATCCTGAAGTGGGTACATATTATTTTTATGGTCAGGTTATTCCTGCTCGTAATACCCCAGTTCCCGAAAAAATTGGTGCTTGGATTGTAAATATCAATCCCCACTAAAAATAAACTTAAAAAAAAGCTTAGAGCTTAAAGCTTGTAGCTTAGAGCTATATTACGACAGTCAATTTTACCTAGACTATGGCTTTATGTAGTAAAATTCTAGATTGTGGCTTTTTGTCAAGCATATTAATACAAGTTTATTGAGGAAATAATCAGTGACTCAGCGTACATTAGGCGGGACTAACCGCAAACAAAAAAGAAAGTCTGGTTTTCGCGCGCGGATGCGTACTACCAATGGTAGAAGAGTAGTTCATGCCCGTCGCAAAAAAGGTCGTCATCGCCTAGCAGTTTAATTTGTTAGGATGGGATTGCCAAAAGTCCATAGACTGAGAAATCGCCAGGATTATAGGGCTGTTTACGAGCAGGGTATTCGTCGCTACAGTCCTCATCTAACCTTAATTGCGCTTTTAATGCCAAAGCAGTTAGGTGCGGTTTCTACGAACGTGACAATGTTCGGGATTTCTATCAGTAAAAAAGTTAGTAAAAAAGCTGTAGTTCGCAACCGCATCAAAAGACAGATCAAAGGGATAATTAGAACAAATCTTCAGGCGATCGCTCCTGGATGGAAAGTAGTGATTGTAGTCAAGCCCAAAGCAATAGAATGCAAATATGAACATTTTTTGCGAGAATTAGAAGAGTTATTAAAACAAGCAAAAATTATTAATGGGCATTAAAGAAGAAGTTTATTTTGAAGGTGGTCCCCACGTTGGCGACCTGATTTTCAATATATTATTAGCGTTTACAGTCATCTGTATTCCCTTGACAGTGGGCGCGATTGTCAGAGCTTTGTGGCTGCGTTACCGCATTACAGATCGTCGCATTTGCGTCACAGGAGGCTGGATGGGCAGAGAACGTACAGACATCATTTACTCTGAAGTTATTAAGATTGTCAAAGTTCCTAGAGGAATAGGTCTGTGGGGAGATTTGGTCATAACCTTGAGAGATAAAAGTCGTTTAGAAATGCGCGCAGTGCCTCAGTTTAGAGAAATATACGACTATATCTCCGAAAAGGCAGCAGCGAAAACAGGTAGACCCTTAGAAGCAATTCAAAGCTAACTAAACTCCCGCAAACAGTTTTGATCGGTTTTCCTCATGGGCGATCGACTAAACTGAGTTAAAAATTACAATATTTCGTAAAGGCTGGATAGATTAAAAAATGGATTTTGGTATTGGCTTTCTTTCAAACAACATCATGCTCCCAATCCTAGATTTTTTCTATGGGATTTTTCCGAGCTATGGTTTTGCCATTATTGCCTTGACAATCGTAATTCGTCTGGCGGTTGTTCCTCTAAGTGCGGGACAAATTCGCAATATGCGAAAAATGAAAATTGTTCAGCCTTTGATGAAAGAGCGACAGGAACAAATTAAACAAAAATACAAGGACAACCCAGAAAAACAAAGAGAGGAACAAGCCAAAGTAATGCAGGAATTTGGTAATCCTTTGGCAGGCTGTTTACCTCTACTGTTACAAATGCCGATTTTATTTGCCCTGTTTGCTACTCTAAGAGGATCGCCATTTACCAACACTCCTTATGATATAAATGTGCAAATATTGCCGAGGGAGCAAATCGAAAGGGTTGTACCCCAGCCTTTTGCTACCAAGCCTAAGAATATTTATATTGACGAAGGGACTCACGAAAAGATTGCAGCAATGTTGCCTGGCGGAAACAAGCTAGCAGTGGGAGAAACCACTAAAGTAGAACTGCAAACCCCTGACGGTAAATCTTTGAGTAATTTATTAGCCGAATATCCCAGCAATAATGATCTCAAGCCTACCTTAGACGTTACTAAGGGTTCTGAGCGACTACAAATTAATCCAGATGGCACATTCAAAGCCCTAGAGCCAGGAGATGCGACTATCCAAGTAACTGTTCCTGGTATTGCAGCTAATACAGGCTTCTTGTTTATTGAAAAACTGGGTCGAGTTGGGGTAACGGATGAAAACGGTAATATCAACTTTGATATCTTGGCAATGGTATTAATGTTTGGTGTAGGTATCTATGTTAACCAGCAAATGAGTGGCGCGCAAAATACTGGTGCCGATCAACAGCAAGCAATAAATAAAATTACGCCTTTGCTCTTTAGTGGAATGTTTTTATTCTTTCCCCTTCCTGCTGGTGTATTAATGTATATTGTGGTGGCTAACTTTTTCCAAACTGGTCAAACTTGGTTTTTGATGCGAGAACCTCTGCCAGAAAATTTGCAGGAGATCTTGAAAGAGCAAGAAAAAGCAGAAGCAGCAGCCAAAAGAGATGCTCTTCCTTTTGAGAAGAAGCGTTCTAAAAAGAAAGAAAAAACTTCAGGTTAAATTATCAACAATCGTGGAAAGTCAACTAAACTTAGGAAAACAGTGGTTAGAACAGCTTTTAGATTCTATGGGTCTGGCTGCTAAGGTAACCACTGAAGGGTTTGAGACAGTAACTACTGATTCAAACTCTAATTGGTTAAATATAGACGGCAGCAATCTAACCTCAGAGCAAAAAGAACAGCTAATCGGCAATAAAGGTCAAAGTATTGATGCAATTCAATATCTTGTCAATACCATACTTAATTTAGAGGCAGACCCTGAGGCTCAGAGCTTCTTTACTGTAGAATTCGATGGCTATAGAGTCGAACGTTATCAAGAATTAGCGGTCTTGACCAAAGAGGCGATCGCCAAGGTAAGAGAAACAGGAGAAGACGTAGAAATACCAGGCTTATCTTCAGCAGAAAGAAAACAGATACATTCTTCCTTAGAAGAAATAGAAGATTTAAGCAGCGAAAGTCGGGGTCAAGAACCAGACAGAAGATTAATTTTGCGATCGCAATAATCGAAATTAACCTCGAAATACGTTGCTAATACACAGCGTTAAACAAGAAGCACACAATGGAAGCGGTATACATACCCCATCTGCTAAAAGCACCCAAAAGAACGGCAGAAATTATTATCGATGACAATATTAGTGAATTAGACACTTTAATACCCGTAAAAGGCAAAATTGTAATGCGCCACGGGGGAAACTTTTTAGAAGTAGCATCTCAAGCAGAAACAATTATCACTCTAGTTTGCGATCGCTGTCTACAGCATTATAATCACCGTTTGAAAATTGATACATCAGAATTAATTTGGCTAGAATCTGAACTGGAAAATATTGAAGATCTCCCCGCAGAAAGAGAAGTCTCAATGGAGGATTTATCAGAAGTTCTTCTTCCTAACGGACATTTTGATCCCCAAATGTGGCTTTTTGAACAATTGTCTCTGGCTTTACCTTTAAGGAAAGTATGCGGTGAGAACTGTCCAGGAGCAGCAAAAACACCTTTAAAAGATGAATTTCAGGTGGATAGTCGTTGGTCTAGTTTGGCAGCCTTAAAAAACCAATTAAACGGTAGCCAGGATTAATTAGTAATTATTACTGAATACTCAAATCAAAGGTAAAATCACTTATCGCTAAATAGTACTAATAATCACTTCAACTCAACTAATCATGTCTGATTCTCCTACAAATATAGAAAAAGCAGATAACTCAGGGGATTCTAAAGCTCGTCAATTGCTAGGTATGAAAGGCGCAGCTTCAGGGGAAACTTCTCTTTGGAAAATAAGGCTGCAATTAATGAAGCCGATTACCTGGATTCCTCTTATTTGGGGTGTGATTTGCGGTGCAGCATCTTCAGGTAACTATACTTGGACAGTCGAAAATGTTCTGCTAGCGGCTGCCTGTATGTTACTTTCAGGCCCATTAATGACTGGTTATACTCAGACCGTTAACGAACTGTATGACCGTGAAATTGATGCGATAAATGAACCCTATCGTCCTATTCCTTCGGGGGCAATTTCTCTAACCCAAGCAAAAGTACAGATTTGGATATTACTACTAGCTGCTTGGGCATTAGCTTATGGCTTGGATATAGCAGTAGGTCATGATTTTCCGACTATTCTTTGTCTTGCTTTAGGTGGTTCTGTTATTGCCTATATTTATTCTGCACCACCACTGAAACTCAAGCAAAATGGCTGGTTAGGGACTTATGCCCTCGGTTCTAGCTATATTGCTTTACCATGGTGGACTGGTCACGCTTTGTTTGGCGAATTGAGTTGGAAAATTGTAATTTTAACCTTAATCTACAGCTTTGCAGGGCTGGGTATTGCCATTGTTAACGACTTCAAAAGTGTGGAAGGCGATCGCGCTTTGGGCTTAAAATCTTTGCCAGTAATGTTTGGAGTAACTACTGCTGCTTGGATTTGCGTCATTGCGATCGACGTTTTTCAAATTGGTATTAGTGGTTATTTGGTGTCAATTCATGAAAACCTTTATGCCACTATTGTTTTCTTACTGGTAATTCCCCAGATTGTCTTTCAGGATATGTATTTTCTCCGCAATCCTTTGGAAAATGATGTGAAATATCAAGCTAGCGCCCAGCCTTTTCTCGTTTTTGGAATGCTGTTTACAGGTATTGCTCTAGGACACGCAGGAATATAAAAAGATAAGGAACTAGAGTAATGGATGATATTGATGATCATTAATTAATGTTTATCCAATCTAATCGCACAAAGTAGCCAGAATTGCCTGATTTATCGGTAATTTTGGTTATTTTTTTGAGCTTCAAATTAAACGGAATAGCGGTTGTTATATATTTTTGAACATATATGCCAATATCGGGAGCGAGATAGTTAGCAGCAAGGGTGGCTAATCCCATACCCACCAGTTGATGTATTGGTTCTTTAGGCAAACTCAGGTGTGCCATCATTGCCATACTGCTAGTAAGTATTATAGCCACAGAAGAATTTGTACCACAGCGAGGATGAAGTGCTAAATTCCATTCTCCTTGTTGTAAACGAATCAAAGCCAGATTTACAGCCCTTCTTAATCTAAGGGAATCGACATTACCATAAAGGTAAAATCCTTTTTCAGTAGATATTCCGCCGATATCTTCATTGTCTGCGGATAAATAGCTGGCTGATAATTTTGTCGTTGTACTGGAGTTGCCTAAACTACTCAATGTCCAGACAGTAGCGTGTTCTAGAGCGTGTACTTGACGAATGGTAAGAAACTCTTTTAAGCCAGGAAGAAAGCCCAACTGCCTGATTAGTTCGGTATCCCCATGAGAATCAGGAAAATCAAACCCTGGGTTGGTGTAGGTGGTGTCGATCATAATAAGTTTCTGGCGATCGCTTTTTGTAAACAGTTTGTGGTCAACAAAATTATTTTGAATCTACTACTGATACTTTTTAAGTCTAATTAATTTATCGTCTATCTTCAGATTGTTTTAATAAAATTTAGTCACTCTAACTCTTACTCGGCGATGAAAATTAAATTTACCAGCTATCAAGACTATGTTCAACTACACAAATCTTACAATCGCTTAAGCAGACTGGAAGATTTATTCTGGATATATTAAAGGGCAGGAGTGCGCTATTTTTTTTTATCACTAGTAAATTTAACAAGAAACTGTATATGCCTATTCCCTTTGATGTTGCATCTGCTCAAAAACGGATCGATCAGTTTTGGTGTCTGCCTGCTAGTTTTGGTATGGAACGAAACGCTTATCATAATTATCTCAACGAAATTGTCAGCGATCGCTATGCTTTAGTCAATGGACTACAGGTTCTAAGAGACGAACTACAGTTTGCTGCTTCTAGCAATAGTGATATACATATATGTGGAGCCGATTTGAGTTTACCCAGCGTCGTGACAACTTTAGCATATACTAACTGTGGCGATCGCATTCACCAAGGAGAAGTCACTAAACGTTACCGAGATGTAGTCGCATCTCGTTTTGCAACCCTCTCAGAAATTGGCGAACTAAAGCTAGAAGCATTTTTCCCCGCAGGCGGTGGGACAGATAATGGGGCAACTCTCGCTCACGTTACCGTGGCACATCAAATGGACGAACCGTTACGCCGAAGACTATACGAGGGAAATTCTCAGTCAATGGTATTGGTGGCAACAGATCTCAAAACTCATGTAGGGCGTTTAGAAGAAGGAGAAAAGCGCATCTACGGTAAAACCCGTGAATCTCCTTGGCGAGAACCCCGTAATGCCTGTGGTGCAATTGTCGGAGCGTTATCAAACTATCATCCCCACAATATGATTCATCGACGTATTAGGGATGATTTAGGCGAAAAAAACTTTCAGTATCTTTCTAACCAAAAGATTGTTACTGAAGGTGGAATAGATATCACTATGGCAGTAGCTTCAGCAATTGTAGCTATTCGTGGTATTCGCAACACCGCCATGGCAATGACTCAGGAAATAGATGAACGAGGATTAGCTCATCTCACCGCCAGCACTACGGTAAATCGTCCATCAAGGGATGATCTAGTAATTTATTTAGCCAGAGCAACGGTATTTGGTGGCAAAGTACGAATACAGAGTTTGGGAACAAAAGCCGAACTATACAGTGGCAAACTGATTAAATATGCGGGAGAACGTAGGCTTCAATTAACCTATAACGATTTAGATGGAGAGCATTTGCCCGTGGAAGAAATTCCCTATAAGGTTAAACTTTCAGGATTGTAAAAAGCTAAAATTATTTTTTTAAGCTATTGAATCGACGATCGCCTTATTTTTAAAAATGGACTTGACATTCAATATAATCAGGCTTAGCCCCCAAACTCGCGCATTCCTTTGCGAGACAGTTGCGTTGCGGTGAAGCAGTTGCGTTGGACGGGTTCCCCGACTTGAGCAAACTGCTGAACCCGAAGGGGGTTTCACCCCGTTGAGCAAACTGTTGAGGGCGCGCCTGACGGCGACGCAGGGTCGCTCGCCAATTTGGGGGACTTTTAGTTATTTTTAACGTCACTAATTGTTTAAACTTTGTTTAAACGGGTAAATCCACCATAATTTGTCCATCTTCTACTTTGGTGGGAAAAACTCCCAAAGATTTCTCAGCCGAAATTTTTCCTAAAATATTACCCACAACAGGAGGAAAAGGACACCAGTTTTTGACATTGCCAGTTTTTAGATCGAATTCACTGCGATGGAAAGGACAGATAATCGAGCCATCTGCGGTGACTTTTCCTTTTTTCAGGGGAAACTTCATGTGGGGGCAAATGCTATCAATCGCGTAGATATTACTTGATTCATTGAGCAGTAAAAGCGATCGCTGTTGTAATTTTACTACTTGTCTTGTGCCAGGTGCGAGGGCATCAGCAGCCAAAGTTTTAGTCCATGTCATTTTAAATTTCGCCTCAATTTTAAATATGTTTTTAAGCGTGGAATGAGCTTAGGTTATGGTTTCATAGTTTCACAAAATCGCCTCTCAGTTAAGTCTTGAAAACGTAACTTATTGGTTTTTTCTCGATTACGCTCAAGAATCAATACAATTTACTTAACCCAATAGCGATAACGCATAATCTTTAATCAATTTTGATATCTCCACCAATTATTAATTAATTTGTAAATTGTCGAGATGTCAGGTTACAAAACGTATAGCAAATTCATTAGACTCACGAGATAATTGTGTAATACAACACCGATTTTTGCTCAAGTGAGCAGACAAATGATCTTTTTGCCTACAGAAAATAAAAGAGTTAATTAAAAAACGATTCCCATCCGTGAAACTGCGTTAGCCTTTTTCTAGGTTGTTATTTTCCAGACAAACAAAGAAATCCTTGGGCAATTTTAATACTATGGCAAAGAGAACTTTTGGTGTAATTGGTTTAGCCGTTATGGGGGAAAATCTCGCCCTCAACGTAGAAAGTCGCGGTTTTCCGATCGCTGTATATAACCGTACTGCTGCTAAAACTGAGAAATTTATGGCAATAAGGGCTAAAGGCAAAGACATTAAAGCTGCCTATTCTTTAGAAGAATTTGTGCAGACTTTAGAACGTCCACGTAACATTTTGGTAATGGTCAAAGCAGGCAAACCAGTAGATGCGGTTATCGATCAATTAAAACCACTACTAGATAAAGGAGACACTATTATCGATGGGGGAAACTCTTTATATAACGATACTGAAAGACGGACCAAAGATCTAGAGTCAACAGGACTAGGTTTTGTGGGTATGGGAGTTAGCGGTGGCGAAGAAGGCGCGCTTAATGGACCTAGTTTGATGCCTGGAGGCACAGAGGCGGGTTATCGCGATTTAGAGCCAATTTTGACTAAAATTGCTGCTCAGGTTGATGATGGTCCCTGTGTTACCTATATTGGTCCTGGTGGTGCTGGTCACTACGTCAAAATGGTACATAATGGCATTGAGTATGGGGATATGCAACTAATCGCCGAAGCCTATGACTTAATGAAAAACACTCTAGACTTAAATGGCAAAGAGTTAGAAGACGTATTTAGTCAGTGGAATCATACCGATGAGCTAGATTCTTTTTTAATTGAAATTACTGCCGATATTTTTAGCAATATCGATCCTAAAACGCACCAACCCCTAGTAGATTCGATCTTAGATGCTGCGGGACAAAAAGGTACAGGACGCTGGACAGTAGTAAGCTCTCTAGAGTTGGGTGTGCCAATTCCTACTATTTATGCTGCGGTTAACGCTCGCGTCATGTCTGCATATAAAGAAGAACGGGTTGCTGCTTCTAAAGAGATTAGTGGACCAACCGCTAAATACGAGGGAGACAAACAGGACTTTATTGATAAAGTCCGAGATGCTTTATACTGCTCCAAAATGTGTTCCTATGCTCAAGGCATGGCACTATTGAGCATAGCATCGGCTGAGTTTAACTTTAACCTCGATTTGGCAGAAATCGCGCGAATTTGGAAAGGAGGCTGTATTATTCAGGCGGCTTTCTTAGACAAAATCAAAAAAGCGTTTAACGAAAATCCTGATTTACCTAATCTACTTCTTGCGCCAGAATTTAAACAGTCAATTGTTGACCGTCAGGCTGCATGGCGTGAAGTTTTGGCAACTGCCAACAAGCTAGGTATTGCTGTTCCTGCATTTAGTTCTTCTTTGGACTATTTCGATAGCTATCGTCGTGCTAGTCTACCTCAAAATTTAACCCAAGCTCAAAGAGATTACTTTGGCGCACATACCTATGAAAGAGTAGATACACCAAGAGGTGAGTTTTCTCACACAGAGTGGACAAAAGTTGCCAAGGAATCTTTACAAACTGGGACTACGGACTAAAGCTTTGTAGATTTTAAATCTAGAATTGTAGATTATATTGTTTTAGCTTTTAGCTTTTAGGTGGGTATAAATTAAACTCTGTACCTTAGTACATGATTATTTTTCATGCCCACCCTACCTTTTTTACTTCTACGACAATTCAATTTGAGAATCATCACCAATCATAAAGCGTAATGCTTTGGGACGATTTGGAGCAGCTTTCAGGTGCGCTCTTTCGCCAATTAAACTATCGACGATACGACTATTGATGCCTTCAATTGTTGCACCTTTAAGAACTACGCTATGCTCAATGTCAATATCAATTAGGGTTGTGTCGTCAGCAATACTGCTATAAGGACCAATAAAACAGTTTTCAATTTTACAGTTCTTACCGATGGTTACAGGGCCACGAATCATGGAGTTTTTAACCACAGAGTCAATTCCCACGTGAACTCGACCACTAACCTTACTTTCTTTGTCTATCGTTCCTTCGTGAGTTGATTCCAAGCAAGTATCTAAGATAATTTGATTAGCTGCCAACAAATCATCTTTTTTTCCTGTATCTAGCCACCAGCCTGATAATTGGAAAGATGCTACCTTTTGCTTTTGATCGATTAGATATTGGATGGCATCGGTAATTTCCAATTCACCCCTAGGGGATGGTTGAATATTGGCGATCGCCTGATGAATTTCAGGAGAGAATAAATACACTCCTACCAGTGCCATGTTTGAAGGCGGATTTTTGGGTTTTTCGATTAGCTGCAAAACGTTACCCCGATCATCTACTTTCGCTACCCCAAAAGCAGAGGGGTTTTCGACTTCGCAGAGTAGGGTTAAAGCATCAAGGTGTTGAGACTTGAATTTATCGATGAACTGATCCAATTCACTTTGAACTAGGTTATCTCCCAGGTACATTACAAAGGGAGAATCTCCTAAAAACGGTTGAGCTACTTTAACCGCGTGTGCCAGACCTAAAGGTTGATCTTGTTTAAGATAGGTAATCTTCGCTCCAAAGCGATCGCCATTACCTGTTTTGGACTCTACTTCGCCTCCTGTTTCGGGACTGATAATAATCCCAATTTCCGTAATTCCTGCTGCCACAATGGACTCAATACCGTACCAAAGAATCGGTTTGTTGGCTACGGGAACAAGTTGTTTCGCTCCTGTATAAGTCAGGGGACGCAATCTTGTACCTTTACCACCAGAGAGAATAATTGCTTTCATTGTTTTTGGATTGGCTTAGTTGATAATAAGACTATTTTGGTAGCTATTCTCCTTCGAGGACTTAGTCAGCTATTAGCTTTTAATTTGTTCCTCATCTTTTATTCTTTATCCCTCATCCCTCTAGACATCCTTCATCTCTCAATTCAGTCAGCATTTTTACTAGGGATTCACGCCAGTGAGGAGGATAAACTCCTAGTGTTTTTGTAACTTTGACTTTAGACAAGACTGAATAAGCTGGACGTTGGGTCGGGGTGGGATAATCGGCAGTGGTAATAGGTAAAACTCTTTCAATGGCTAGAGGAAAGCCGAGTTGTTTGGCTTCGGCGAAAATAGCCACTGCAAAATCATACCAACTGCAAACACCACTATTAGTGTAATGATAAGTCCCTCTGATATTTGAATCATTTAGAGATTTATCCACTAGCTGAGTAATTGTCAGGGCAATATCATAAGACCATGATGGACTGCCTACCTGATCGGCGACTACCCTTAATTCTTCTCGATCCTTACCTAGTCGGAGCATAGTTTTAACAAAGTTTCCATGCCCTTTTGAGCCATATACCCAGGCAGTCCGCAAAATAATATGGCGATCGCAATCCCTAACTCCTATTTCCCCTAAGAGTTTAGATTTACCATATACTCCTAGGGGATCGGTTTTATCTGTTTCCAAGTAGGGAGTATGATTTTGACCATTAAATACATAATCAGTAGATATATGCAAAAGGCTTGCACCGATATCTTGTGCCGCTTGGGCGATCGCTTTTGGTGCCTTGCCGTTGATTGCCGTAGCAAGTTCGGCTTCGCTTTCTGACTTGTCTACAGCCGTATAAGCAGCAGCATTGACAATCACATTCGGTTTTATCTCGGCGATTTTTTGCTTGATTTGAGCTGGCTGGCTCAAATCAAATTCTTGACGACCAACGCCGATAACTTCTCCTACAGAAGTCAAAGTTTGCTCCAATTCTTGTCCGACTTGTCCTGTAATTCCTGTTAGCAAGATCTTGGTCACTCAAACACCTCCGCTTGCTCTAAAGGTAAAGCTTCTTTGTCTTTGTTTGATAAAATTGCTTCGCCCGATATTTTCCAGTCTATATCAAGAGCAGGGTCGTTCCACAAAATTGAACGCTCATACTCTGGCGCGTAATAGTCTGTTGTTTTATATAAAAAATCTGCTGTTTGGGATAGCACTACAAAGCCATGGGCAAAACCAGGAGGAACCCAAAATTGTCTTTTGTTACTTTCGCTTAGAATACAGCTGGTCCACTGCCCAAAGGTTGGTGAACTTTTACGAATGTCTACCGCCACATCTAATACTTCTCCTAAAACCACTCTAACTAATTTTCCCTGAGCTTGTTTTATTTGATAATGTAAACCCCGCAAAACATTTTGAGCCGAGCGCGAGTGATTATCTTGAACAAACTGACTTGTAACTCCAGTCTTTTCGGCAAAAGTCTTGGCGTTAAAGCTTTCCATAAAAAAACCACGGTCATCACCGAATACTTTTGATTCAATGATTAAAACATCGGGAATTGTCGTTTGAATAACATCCATGAAGCTTTTTCCATAACTTCTCGTTCAGGTATCAGAGATAATTCTGCCGTATATTAACGGATAATTATCTGACTGCATCACGATAACATAGCATTTAAGAAATAATATTCCGAGAAATTACTGAGAATTAGGATTTCAAGACTAAGTTGGTTAATGTGACTTCAAGCGTAAAGGCAAATCATCGCCATTATCTCGAAAAAAAAAGGGTGGCTATTAGCTAAAAAGCAGCTACCACACCTTGTATAAATATATTTAGATCGCAGACTAAGATTGCTATTAATATCTGCTCAGATTTATCAAATTAATTACAGCCATACTCTCCGCCGATACCAACAATAAAATCATCAAAATCGGCATCTTCGTCTACGTCTTTGACCAAATTTGAGCCAGTATCATCTATATTAAGCAATAAACCGCCTTTAATTAAAGCGTCAAACTTATTTGCATCAAATTGAGGATTATTGCGCCGTTTAGCTACAGTTTCACTATCTAAACCTTGTTCATTAAATAAAGCCTGACGATTACCCTGAGAATTAAATAAGTCTGTAGTGTAAACTGTTCCAGCGGGTTTGCCATCAAACTCAGACTCTAAATAAAAAGCATATTTTTTATTGGCTTTAAATAAAAACTCTGTTTTAAAATTAGGAACGGTATTGCCAGGAGTGCCTAAAAAATCATTGCTACGACTTTCTTTTAAATCAGTCTCGTAAGTAGAACGACGATGAACAGTATCCAAGCTATCGGACGCTTTTACTTCAGAAAGTAAGGGAGTTTTAGAGCAAGTATCATAATTAATTGCTTGTGAAGCACTTGTTTGACAAGAATCTAAATCCACAACGCCAAAAGTAGATTGATATGCGCCGTGGGATTCAATAAATTCCATTTCAATAATTGTGTCTTCTTGAAACGTAATACCTTTATTACCTATAACATCTTCTGCTACAGCTTTAAGGCTCGTAGCATTTAGTAATCCTAATGTAGCAAAAGATATACCGATATAAGTCCAATTGAGTTTAATCATAGTGTTTAATTTGGAGAATAATTTTAGCTGTAATGGCGAAATTCGTTGGCTGAATACCTGGGGCTAATGCTTATCTATTCGAGTACAAAAGTGCAGAGCGATCGCCTGATAAATTTACTTGTCTTGTTACCAAATATTTTTATCTGGATTAATCTGGTTAACTTGTTGAATGAATTTTTTTGATTCAGCTAATTGTTTTTCAACAATTTGACGAGCTTGAATTTCACTGTCTTCGATTTTACGAGCTTCAGCAGTTGAACTAGAGTTAGCACAACCACAAGCTGTAGAACTACTTCTAATAATATGTCTGGGCTTAGAAGATGCTGGGTTGGCGCAGCTACAGGCTCGATTATTGCTGTCAGAATTTCTTCTGGTAATTCGTCTAGGATCATCAGGAGTTGCACTTGCTGTCTGTCCTGCTTGCCCTGCCTGTTCTGCTGCTGCTAGATTATCTAAGGAGTTATTGAGACTACCCTCTATTAAAGTGGCAGCATCATTGAGAGTTATTTCTTTAAAACCATTCCCAGAACCATTCCCAGAACCATCCCCAGAGTCTGAGCCTGAAATATTCCCAGAACCATTCCCAAAGTCTGAGCCTGAAACATTTCTGCGAGCATTACCGATGGAACTTCCAGAACCTCTAGCTGAGCCAAATGTAATCGGATTTTTTATTCCACCGCCTACAAATTCTCCTGTAGCTGGATTATATTGAGTAGTTGGCGGTATGCCATTACCGTTATTACTATCTATACCAACTGTGGGAGAGCTATAGGTCTGAAATCCAGAAGTATCAGAATTATTGGTGACTGATTGGGCTGTAACAGACGTAGTTGCGGTGAGTATTCCCAAGGTAACTAAAGAACTTAGCCGTAATATTTGCTTATAGCGCATAACATAATTGTCCTTATAAAATTGATCTACAAATAAACCTAAATTCCTGCACCAATTCCGAAAACAAAACGGGCTCCATCTCCAGCACCAACAATATCTCTAGCACCAAGATTAATGGTCAGTGGAACAGTACGAAAAGGAGAAACAGATAAACCCATTCCTAAGTCTTGCCCCGTCCATTCCGTAATAAAGCTAACTGGTCGTGCTACGCGGAAAGCTAGACTGCCAAAAACGTTAAAATTATTGTTATCATTAGCGATCGAGTCTTCGGTGCGAAATTGTCCGTTGCCAACGCCAATGGTTGCTCCAACTCGGCTAAAGGCAGAATTGACATTTTCTCTGGTTCTAAAAATTTTGGTAGTAGCCAGATACAAAGAGTCATCAAGGTCATTACCATCACCAATTGAAAGAAAACTATTCCATCCAGCAGCAACGCCCCAGCCATCAGCAATTTTGCGATGCAGCTTCAGGTTAAAACCGCCAGAACCAAAGTCACGACCATTCTGACCAAAACTGGCTATGTTGTAGCTAAGTTCTGCACCAACAGACTTCTGGGCATTTCCTAGACCTACCCCAAATCCCCAAGTTCCATCTTGATCATTGACTCCATCGAGTCCGCCACGAGTATCTGTCTGATAGCTTAGACCGCTAAAAAAGCCCCTATCTGCACCAAATCCATAAGGATTGGCAATAGTTAAACTTGGGACACCGCGGCTAGGGGTAAAATTACGCTGACTGATATCTTGCAGTTGAAATTTAACGTCTTCTAATTCTTTTTGATTGGAATTACTCCAAGAATTATCAGCAGTAACTGTTGATTTTTCTTGAGATATTTGTTGATTTTTAGTGGGCGGAAACTTTGAAGTTGGTGGTTGAGATTGATTAGCTGGATTTGCCCAAGCATTTAAACTTAAAAGAGGCAAAAGTACAGCTGTAGAGCTAGCAAAAGTTAATATACGCATAAATTCATAGGAACAGATATAAAATCGTACTTACAATAAAAACATCAACTAGCAAAAAGCCTATTTTTTATCAATCAAGTAAAGTAATAACGTTAATTAATCAAGTTATTGTATTACAGGCTTTTATTTTTGTTTAGTTGACAATTAGCAAGATTTAGTCGTACTTTTGCTGTTATACTTCATATTCTTTAAATCCTCAACGTGTAAATCAAAAATATAAGGTAAATAGATATTATTACTGAGTAACTAAGTCTTTATACGGTGTTCTTGAATGCCATAATAGTAAAATAATGCTTGTAAACACTGATATAAACTTAACTATTTTTGCTAAAAACATTTAATAATTTTAATTATTTATACACAAGACAATACTATTATTTGAGGTTAGATTTGATTTTAAACAGGTTGTCAATGTATTTCATGAAAGCGTAGTTTTGTCGTTTGCCATTTTGGGTTTTATATCTTTCATCAAGCAGATAAATAAAAAAATAGGTATTTGTAGGTAAATTTTCCCAAGTCGAAAAAAAAATTATGAAAATATACTTAGAAAAATTCTATGAGTTTTAATATCAAGTTTGATTATCGTTTTGATGATGCTAATTTTTTTACAGCGGAAAGAAAAGCAATATTAGAACAAGCAGGTAATATTTGGAGTTCTTATATTCAAGATGACTTTACTCCAATTCCCGCAGAAGAAATTTTAAAATTCCCAATCGATAACTTAGAACGAGAGGTTATTTTAAACAAACCAATTGATGATGTAATTATTTTTGTCTCTTCAGTCAACTTAAATTCTGATTCATTGACTTTTGGAGAAGGATCGTTTCACGCTGATTTTGTTAATGGTAGCGATCGCGAGTCAAGAATTAAAGGAAGCGATTTTGAACCTTGGCTAGGTACGATCGAGTTTAATACCAATGCAGTAGATAATTTATATTTTGATAAAATCCCCAAAACTGATAATGATATTCCCCCAGATAAACAAGATTTTCTGAGTTTAAGTCTGCATGAAATTGGTCATATTTTGGGAATTGGAACTTCTAAAGCTTTTGCAAACCAAATTCAAGCTGAAAAATTTGTTGGTAAAAAAAGCGTTCTTTTAAACCATGTTCAACCAATACCTTTAGACGCGGATCAAAACCATATTCAGGATGGCTTTTCTTTAGATTCTAGAAGGGATGCTTTATTAGACAAATCTTTTACCTTTGGCGAAAGAAATTTGCCAACAAATTTAGATTTAGCAATCTTAGCTGATATTGGCTACGATATCTTTCCGAGGACTGAGGTATACCGCTTTTTTCGATATGATAAGGGATTTCATTTTTACACTGCCGATCCAAATGAACAGAAGGTAGTCACAGAGTTGAGTGAAGCAGGAAAATTACCTTATACCTATGAAGGTGTAGCCTATGATGTTTTAGCTCAAGATAAAGATACCTTGACTGGAGAAAAAATTCAGAATTCTGCCCCAGTTTATCGCTTCTTTAATCAAGTTACTGGAGCGCATCTTTATACTATGGACGAAAACGAGAAAAATTATATTCGCCAGAACTTAGATTACTACAGCTTTGAAGATGTCGCTTACTATGCTTTTGATTCTCAACCCGAAAATATAGAAACAATTCCTCTATATAGAATGTTGAATACGCAGACAGGATCGCATTTGTTTACTAGTGACACTAATGAATTTAACGTTTTGAGTCAAACTCAGCCTCAGTTTCAAATTGAAGGAAATGGAGGAGTGACATTTTATGTTTTAGAGTCACTTTTATAGGTTATAGGACTTACGCATCTGCCCCCTAAATCCCCCAAATTTGGGGGCAGGCGAACGGTTAGACGTTTATCTATGCAAGAGATGTAATAGGTTTTTTGGCAATAAATAAAAATATTAATGTACAGCAAAAAAATCAGCAATTATCATAAATTTTGGTTATCTTCTAGCTTAATTGGTATTGCTGCTCTCTATCTCAACCTGATTTGGAAAACCACTGGTGACATTGACCAATTAACTACAGACAGTTTGTTTTGGGGAGCAATTTTTTGGCTACTATGGCGCAAAAAGGATAATTTAGATTATCGTAGCGATCCTTTATCTAGTTTTATTGGCTTACTGTTATTAGGTTTAATTTTATCTAAAGCTCTTTCGCTTTTTTGGTTTGAATCAATATTATTACCCATATTACCTATAAGTGCTGCGATCGCATTAGGTTTAATGGCTTCGGGATTAAAAGGCTTGGGTCAATATTTTCAGGAGTTATTTTTTGCCTGGTTTTTGTTTTTTCCCACAGGAGTCATCGGATTGTTTATTGATGGTGTTGTTCACATTACTGTTCTCAATGCTAAGTTAGCTAGCTATTTTTTATACTATGTTGGGTTTAATGCAGCTAGTCAAGGTAATCAAGTATTGTTGTCGTTGCCTGAGTCAGGAAATGTTGAGGCAATCGTCGATTATCCTTGTGCGGGAGTACCAATGATTTTGCTGATGCTAAAGCTGTCACTGTTGCTAGTAAATTTGATAACTTTATCAAGCAAACAAAAAATACTTATTCCAATTTTTTCAATTAGCTTAGGCTTTTTTCTGGGAGTAATTAGAGTTTGCATTTTGACATTATCAATACCAAACCCAACACAGTTTGATTATTGGCATGGGGCGCAGGGTTCGCAAATATTCTCTACTTTGGCAATTGTGATTTTTGCAGGTTTTTGTTATTGGTTTTTAGAAACGAAGCAAGGGCAAGTAATAAGGGATAAGGGATAAATATTTATGGTTAACTCGAAGATATGATTAATCAGGCTCAATGGCGTAGTTATTTTTTGGCTGTTGCCAGTGTTGGAATTAATGCTGCTGTTATCTATGCGCTTATCATGCCTAAAGCGAGTAATCGCCCTGTGGCTAATTATGAGTTTCCAGAACATTTGAAGATTAATTATGGCGATAAGGCTTTCGAGAAAACAGGTTTAGGTCAGCGCGCAATTAAACCAATAGATAAGGAAGTAATTAGATCTCAGCAAAGATATCAGTATATCGACGGTGAAACAAAAATGCGCCTGGACATCAGCTATTTGGTTGGTACGAGAGGAGATGTAGAAACGTATTTGCAGAACTATACCGACCTAGCTCCAGAAATTATTAAAGCTAAGATAGTTAAGCAGTTAGATCAAGTAGGCTACTATACATTATTTTCTGGTCACAGATTACTCCGCCCTAAACGGACGGAGCCTGCTGTGACCGTTGGTCAGGATCGCGCTTATTTGAGTAGCTGTATTAGTCCCCGCAGCTTGAGTAATGTAACTCAAAAGCAGTTTTCTCAATATCGTTACCAAAATGACTTACGGTGGCAAGTAGGATGGGACTGGCTAAGAGGCAAAGCGAGTATACGCGATCGCCGTTGTCTTTGGATATTACTCTCAACACCAGTTGACACGCTAAATACCCAGGCTGCTTACCAAAATCTCGAAACAGTCTGGAAAGATGTATATCAATACTGGCTGTCTAATTTTCCGCCTTTAACCGAGAATCAATGATTTTAAGGTTTATGAATAAACAGCGCGGCGCAGATTATGCTTGACTTTTGCCGTTAATTCGGGTTCTAGCAGATCGAGTTTATTCAGTTCTAATTTAGCTTTTAGTGCTTGGGTAAGAGCTTCTAATCGTTGATCCGAGGCAAATAAGGCTTCTGAAGAAGTGGCAATCGCTTCTATGACGCTAACCATAGTCTGACGCTGACTTTCGGCTATTTGCTGTTCTAAGAGCGATCGCTCTATAATATTGTCGGCAAGCAAATAAACCTAATCCTGTAGCCAAGCATAAAGCCAAGCTAAGTGTCGCAATCAGAAACTTTTGACGTTTATAGTTGCGTTTTTGTGCCTCTAGTCTAATTTCTACTTCTTGAAGACGTGCTGCCTCCAGGTTTTGCCTATCTGTCTGTTGTTCTAATTCTTGGCTAGCAGTTAAAAAACGATAATCGAGATCGCTCAAGATTTTGTCTCTTGCCCAAGCTTGAGCATTGTTAAAAGCTTTTCCTCGCAGCAGCCTAGATTTATCTAGATAATTAGACTCGATCCAGTTGTTAATTTGATTACTGTAGGGGCGTAAGTTGTCGAGTTGTTTATCGATCCAGTTCAAATCAAATACAGCGCGATAAATCCGATTGCGAATCACCAAAGTAGCTTTGTACTTAACTACCAATCCCGACAGCAACAAGTCCATTTGCTCTTTGCTATTGTCAATGGGAATTGAGCTTTCTTGCCAAATACGGCGATACATCCCCAATAATTTGCCCGATCTAGTTTCGTCTCGCAACAGGCGATCGCGAATAGTCCTCAAATGTTCTGGTTCGTCTTGAAACTCCCAACTATCAATAATTTGGTGCTGGACTAATCTTTCTAACCAGATTGCTTCACCACCAGGGAAAATCTTGATGGTTTTGTGGGCATTGGCTAGGCGATCGCGAACCAAATTACAGATTTTTTGAGTCAGAAAAGGTTGTCCTCCAGTCCAGGTAATAATTTCTTTGACTAATGCTTCTGATTGATTGACCAGGGGGGATAGTCCTTGTGCTAGGGACATCACTTCGGGAAATTCTAATCCCCCTAAAGCGATCGCCGTACCAATATTAAACGGAGTGCGCTGGCGATCACTGATAAGTTCGCTTGGTGTAGCTACACCAAAGAGGGCAAAAGTTAAACGTTTAAATTCCGAATTTTCAGCACGAGCATTATAAAAATAGCGAATTAAGGCAAAAAAGTCATCCGTCGAAAAATCTAAGCTGAGAACACTATCAATCTCATCAATAAATATAAAAATATTTTCAGCTTTTAGAGTAGGCAAGATTACATCGCTGATAAAGTAATTTAGCTGTTGAACAGGAGACAATTCCGTGTTTTCTTGCCACCAGCTTTTAAAATTTACTTTACCGAATAGATTAAATCCCCGCCACAGCTCGGCTGCAATACTTTTATACCACTGTGCAGAAGAAATGTTCTTACTACCAATATTGCTCATATCCAAGAATACACAGTGCATTTGGGCTTCTTCCAAACGTTTTTTAGCCTGTACCCTGAGACTAGATTTACCCATCTGACGACAGTTAAATACATAGCAAAATTCGCCCTTTAATAAAGCTGCCAAAAGTTCATTATCTGCTGTTCTAGCTATGTAACAAGGAGCATTTACACTTAAGCTTCCTCCAATTTGATACCGATAGCTGTTCATCTTTTTTTTAACTACCCCAACCGCTCTAACTGCTCTAGCTGGCGAAGCGGCTGTGGAACAAACTTTTTAAAAAGCGTTTCCACCCGCTCTAACTGAAACTTAGGCAATCTGCAATTTGTAAGTCTATACTAGACAAGTTTAAATTTAACAAAGATCTTCAAGCAAATTGATGACTATCTTACAGAATCAAGAGAGACAAGTATTTTCTTCTGGTATTTTGCGTTTGGTTGGCTATGGCTTGTTGGTCATGGCGATCGTAGATGTTTTCTTTTTGGTAATTCCTCCCCAGCTAATGAATCCACTGTGGGAGTTCCAAACTGTGGGCGCAATTGTGGAAAGGATTCCCGTTACTTTATTGGGGATAGTACTGATTTATTATGACGAGAGAGGCGATCGCGCTCCCATTGAAACTTTTATTCTCAAGGCTTTATCCTGGCTGTCTTTAGTAGCAGCAATATTTTTGGTGTTAATGATTCCTCTAAATATCAGCAACAGCTTTCGGATTTATCATCAGCAAAATGCGACGGTGAATGCTCAATACGTCAATCAGAAAGACGCAATTCAAAAATTCAAAGAACAGCTTAAAGCAGCTAATTCTAAAGATGAAATTGGAGCAGTCCTACAACAACAGGCAAAAGAAGAAGTTAATATTCCTGACTCAGTAAATACTCAGAAGTTAAAAACTGATATTATCGCTAATTTACAAAATAACCAAGACAACATAACCAATCAAACAAAGTCATTTAGGGCGCAAAAACGTTCTTTGTTAACTAAACAATGTCTTAAGTGGAATCTCGGTGCCTTAATAGCAGCTATTTTGTTTTTTATGATTTGGAAAAGTACTGGCTGGGCAAGAATTAAAACAATTACTCCTGAAGATTAGCTATTAATAAATAAGTTGTTTTGCTCATATCAAGGTTAAAGACAAAACAGTAAAACTACTGAAGCCTCTAAATAGAAAAAAACTTAAGATAGGTGGTCAGAATGATCGAGTTTTTTATCAGTAATTTTATTTAACTTTAACTAAGGTTTTGTAAAGTTCACTTGGCATTGTGATATTTACAGATCGAATTAAATATGAGTAACGAAATAATCAGATCGGAAATTGATTTAAGTGCGCTAAATATTCAAGAACCAGGCTTCTCTGTCGCCGATTTTAAACAGGTCGTCTATCGTCGCTGGAAACCTGCTTTAGCTGTGGGAATAACCGCTTTTACAGGCATATTTCTGTTTACTGCGCTACAAACTCCTAAATATCTTTCAGAAAGCTTAATTTTATTAGAAAGTCCCCAAAATCAAGAAGCTACTTCTGTTGCTCCTACTAATATAGCTTCTGCTAGTCCATATAACTCAATCAAAGATTTATCCACAGAGATTTTTATTCTCCGTAGTAACTCGATGGTGGAACAAGCGGTAAAAACCATCAAAGACCGCTATCAAAATCTTTCTGTAGCTGAAGTAGTGAATAACCTCTCGATCAATCAGGCGGCAGTTAATAAAGTACCCACTAACGTCCTAATTGCTACCTATACCGATACAGATCCAGAAAAAGCCAAGGCAGTCTTAGAGGCTTTAAGCAGTACTTATGTAGACTATAGTTTGAAAAAGCAGCGATTACAGGCAAGAAATGCGATCGAGTTTATCGATAGTCAGCTACCTGATGCCCAAGGAGATTTAGATGCTGCTGCCAAAGAAATTCGTAACTTTAGACAGGCTCATGAATTAGTAGATCCTGACACATCTGCGGTGGGCGCAGAACAAATTCAACAAGATGTTGCCGAAGAAATAGAAAAAACCCAAATTGCGATCGCTCTTAATCAAAAACAAACTCAAGAGTTAAATCGTCAAATGAAAGAGTTGGGTCAAGATTCAGATACCATGGTAGCATCTTCGGTTTTGGGTCAAGATGGAGTTTACCAAGATTTAGCCTCCCAGTTAAGAAACATTGAAACTCAATATAACTTGGGTAAGGTTGATTTCAATGACAACTATCACGTCATGGTTGACCTAAAAGAGAGGCGAAAAGAACTCAAAAAACTTCTGCAAGAAAGAGCTAATCAAGTTTTAGGCAAATCAGTTTCTCCTCAAGTATTAGAGCGTATAGTTCTCGCTCCCAGCTATACAGATGTTCAACCATCTACTAGCAGTACTACTAACGCTCCTGCTAATAGTCAATCTCAATCATCATCAGCAACTAATTCCGGTGAAACTTCTGGTCAGACTAACGCTAGCAGTAACGGGAATACTTCTAATAACAACAGCAGTTCAACTCTCGGAGATCCAAGCATAGAATCAGGCTCAAAAATATCATCTGAAGGTTCAACCTTAGGAGCATTGGCAAGTCGTCAGCTAGAGTTACAGACTGAAGCTGCAAGTCTGCAAAGCAAATTAGCAAGTTTACGTCAGTCCAAGACTAAGGCAGATAATCAATTTCTGAATATGCCTGGGTTACAGCAAACCTTTATGGAATTAAAGCGTAAGCTTGAGCTTAAATCTGAGGCGTATAACTATCTGCTTGAAAGACGACAAGAGCTAAAAATCTCCGAAGCGGAAGAAATTGCTCCCTGGCGTATTCTTAATGCGCCTTTTCTACCCAGTAAACCAATTTCGCCTATTATTAGTCAATGTTTGATCCAGGCTTTGATAGCTGGAGGTTTTTTAGGAGTTGCCACTGCATTTATCCTGCAACGTTTAGATCAAAGCGTTAAGAAGGTTGAAGAAATCAAGCAGATTACCAGGCTACCTTTATTAGGTGTTATTCCTAAAGTCTCTGAACCGAGAATTGATGCTAACATTCACACGAATAAAAAGTCTTACTCCTATTATTCATCTTTTACCGAAGGATTGCGCTCTTTAGCGATGAATCTACGCTATTTGATGGCGGATGATGGTCAAATCAAATCTTTGGTGGTTACGTCTTCCACTTCGGCTGAGGGTAAATCGACAATTTCTCATAATTTAAGTGTCGTTTTAGCAGAATTTGATCTGCGGGTGTTATTAGTCGATGCAGATTTACGTAAGCCAAAAGTTCACAAGCTTGCTAAAATTCCCAACGAATCTGGACTAAGTGAAATTATTACCACCGAGCAACCTTGGTCTGAGCATATTCGCACAAGCACAAGAGAAAATTTAGATATTATCACTGCTGGGGCAACTTCCCCCAATCCTATTGCTTTATTAAATTCTGGCAAAATGAAGCAGCTAATTCGCGAATGGGAAGCAGCCTATGACTACGTAATTATTGACACTCCGCCAATTGGGGTTATTGCTGATGCGAAAAGTTTGGCGAACGAGGTTGACTCTATATTGTTTATCTCTGGTATCCAAAAAGCTAGCCGTAAGTCAATTAGTAATGCTCTAGACATTTTAAACAACAGTCATTGTCATGTTGCAGGGGTAGTCGCTAATCTGGTCGATCCTGAATTTGATTACTATGCTTATTCTTATTACGACTCTTACTATAATCAGCCTCACCCTAACAGCAACTCTGATGCTCAAAATGATGAATCTGAGGTTAAAAAGAAAGGGCTTTTAGAACAGTTTCGTCGTCGTTAATCGTACCCAATTACATCAACTTATTTCAATTTGAAACTAAAAACAGTAGAGCTATGGGTAGATTAATTAAATCAAAACCTCAATCCTCGCGCCAAGTTATTTATACTCCAGAAAGCTTGCTCAGACATCCTAAAAAAATGCTCAAGCAAATGTGGCAAGATTTATTGGCTTCTAGAGAATTGGCTTGGCGACTATTGGTTAGAGATATTAGTGCTAAGTATCGTCAGTCATTTTTAGGTTTTTTCTGGGCAATTATTCCTGCGGTAATTACGTCTGCTGGATTTACCCTGGCGAAAAACAATGGAATTGTCAATATTGGAACTACGGACTTGCCCTATCCAGCTTATGTGATGTTTAGTATGACTTTATGGCAAACTTTTTTAGAAGCTCTTAACGCGCCTATTCAAGCATTGACAGAAGGAAAAGCTATGTTGGCAAGAATTAACTTTCCCCGTGAAGCTTTAATTTTAAGCAAATTAGGCGAAGTATTCTTTAATTTTGGCGTTAAGTTGATTTTGATTGTCGTCCTGTTTATCTGGTTTCAAATGCCTATAAGTGCCAGCGTTATCCTAGCACCAGTTGCCTTAATCCATTTGATTGTATTAGGAACTTTTATCGGTTTAATACTTGCACCTATGGGAGCTTTGTATCAGGATATTTCCCGCGCCATTACTTTATTAACTGGTTTTTGGCTGTTTCTTACTCCTGTAGTTTATCCCGTACCCAACGGTGGTACATTTAGCACGATTGTTAAGCTTAATCCCGTGACACCATTACTAGTTACTACAAGAGAATTAGCGACTACGGGAACAATATCCGATCCAGTAGGTTTTTGGATTGCTAGCGGTATTAGCTTCATTGGCTTGTTTATTGCTTGGATTATCTATCGTGTCTCAATGCCTTACATAGTAGAGAGAATTAGTTCTTAGAAGATGATTAACATTAGCCCAACCAAAGTTATCGAACCTTCTTCCAGTAAGGATGAAGTAGTTCTCTCCGTCGAAGGAGTATCTAAAAAGTTTTGTCGCGATTTAAAACGTTCTTTATTTTACGGAGTTCAAGATATTGCTAGTGAATTAACTGGAGTCAGACAAAAAAGCGATCGCCTGAGAACAAAGGAGTTTTGGGCATTAGATAACGTCAGTTTTGAACTCAAAAAAGGTGAAGCATTAGGCTTAGTCGGCAAAAACGGTAGCGGTAAATCTACCTTACTACGCATCATTGCAGGACTAATTAAACCCGATCTCGGTACGGTAAAGGTAACGGGTAGGGTTGCACCTTTGATTGCTTTGGGTGCGGGTTTTAATCCCATCCTCACGGGTAGAGAAAATATTTATGCCAATATGTCGATCTTAGGCTTATCTACCAAAGAAATCGACGAACGTTTTGATGATGTAGTTGAGTTTGCTGAAATTGGTGATGCGATCGATGCACCAGTTCAAACATATAGTTCTGGTATGGCTGCGCGTTTGGGTTTTGCTAGCGCGATTCATACAGAGCCAGATATTTTGCTAATTGATGAAGTGTTGGCAGTAGGAGATGTTAATTTTCAAAGTAAATGCTTTCGTCGTTTAGCAGAATTAAAACAAAAATCTACTTCATTTATTATAGTTGCACATAATCCTGAAGCAATTTACTCTACCTCTAGTTCTGCACTATATCTTTCAGGTGGAAAATTTGTTTTATCTGGTGATGTAGTATCTGTTATGAATAGATATGAACAGGATATTTGTTATGAAAATGATATCGTACAATCTACATCTCTTCAATCTATTTCCAAACACAAAAGTATGGGAACAGATATAGTCTCACTTTTTATTAGAAATCAGGCAAAAAGGATAATAGATAGTCCTTGTAGTGGAGAAGCTACATATTTTTGTATAGCCTGTAAATCAGAAAGATATATAAAAAATTTTTGTGTAAGACTGTCAATAAAAAAACAAGAAGAAGGCGATATTTTGTTTTTTAATAACTTAGAAGATAGTGTTTTTTTTGACATACCTAAAGGAGAAAGTGAAATTCAAATATATATGCCTTATTTAGGATTAATGCCTGGAATATACAACATTGGCGTAGGAATTCATGAAAATTCATTATATCAACTAGATGTAGCAACATCTTTTACTTTCAGAGTACAAATAAAAGAAAAACAAGCAAATTTGAAACGTTCTAAATTTTATCAACCAAAACAATGGATAGTACAACAAAATGATTGCCAAATTAACTAATTCAACACTTGAAAAATCAAAAGAATCTTCAATTAAGATTATAGATAAACTATTTTTTGCTGGTCTATTGACTCCAGGTGCAGCAACGATTTCCTTGAATAATAATCAACAAAAAGCTTTAAAGCAGTTTCAAACTAAACTAGCTGATGGAACTTATTCTTTTGAAGAAGTTCCATGTCTGTGTGGTAGTGTTAATGATTATCTAATTGCCAAGAGGGATAGATATGGTCTTGCTTTTAAAACTTGCTTATGTAAAGAATGCGGTCTCTTAAGAACTAAAAATCGTTTGACACCAGAAAGCTTGTCTAAGTTTTATGATGAAGATTATAGACCAATTTATGTAGGATATACCCAAGCTCCTAATGATTTTTTCTTTGAGCAAATTGAACACGGTAAAAGTATTTACGATTTCGTAACCTCGAATATTGAGCTTAATTCTGATAGTAAAGTATTTGACGTTGGCTGTGGGGCGGGTGGAGTTCTAATACCATTTAAAGAGGCTGGATACTCTACTTTTGGATGTGATTTAGGTAGCAATTATTTAGAACGAGGAAAAGCCGAGGGATTATTATTAGAACACGGTAATATTGAATCTTTAAATAAATTTAACCAAGCCGATTTAGTAATTCTAAGTCATGTTCTAGAGCATTTTTTAGATCCTGTATTTGAACTAAAAAAAATTAGATATTCTTTAGTAAATGGCGGTTATTTATATGTGGAAGTACCAGGAATATTTGCTATTCACAAAACCTATGGCAAAACAGTAAACTTTCTACAAAATGCTCATTTGTATCACTTTACTTTAAATACTCTGACATTTGTTTTGGCTCAAGCAGGTTTCAAACTTGTTCGAGGGGACGAAAATATTTATGCCTTGTATCAAAAAAGCGAAGATGTAGATGCTAGTCCGAGTTCCAATCAGTTTAAACGAATATTAAGTTACTTACATTTTGTGGAACTAAGAAATTTTTTAACTCCTTTACGAAACAGTTTAAGTTGGGTCAGAAATACTTTTGTCAAAGTAATAAAATATATTTTGGGCGATCGCTTGGTTAATCATTTTAAAAGAATCAGAGGAGGATTAAAACTATGAGTTCAGTAGCTATCATTCCTGCTCGCGGTGGTTCTAAAGGTTTACCTGGTAAAAATATTAGAAATCTAGCTAATAAACCACTAATTGCTCATTCGATTATTAATGCCAAAGAAGCAAAACTAGTAGATAAGGTATATGTCTCTACAGATGATCGCCAGATTGCCGAAGTCTCTAGAAAATACGGCGCAGAAATAATCGATCGCCCTGATGAATTAGCTAATGATACTGCCTCTTCTGAATCGGCTTTAATTCATGCAGTTGAACAAATTGAATCTCAAGGTGTAAATATAACTTTAGTCGTATTTCTTCAATGTACTTCTTTTATAAGAACGGCGCAAGATATTGACAATGCTATTAAAAAGGTTAAAACAGAAAGTGCCGATTCTTTATTATCAGTTTCTCCCTCTCATAGATTTTTATGGCAAGAAGTTGATGGTATAGCTAAATCAATTAATTACGATTATGGCTGTCGTCTGCGTCGCCAAGATATGCAGCCACAATATGTGGAAAATGGCTCTATTTATATTTTCAAACCTTGGGTATTAAAAGAATTAAATAATCGTCTTGGTGGTAAAATCGCCTTGTTTTATATGAGTGAAGCAGCAAGCTGGGAAATAGATTCTCTGCTTGATTTTGAAGTTGCAGAATGTCTGATGAAAAATATTAGCTGTACTTTAGTGGAGAAATAAATGATTACGTTACCTGATTTTAGCTGTACTTTTGAATATGAAAATAATTTTTATTTATCTTGCGATTCGACAAGAATCGGTAAAATATTAGCTCATTACGAATTATACAAACTGGTTATGAATGTACCAGGCAGTATAGTTGAATGTGGTATTTTTAAGGGTACATCTTTAGTGAAATTTGCAACATTTCGCGATTTATTCGGCAATTCATATTCTAAGAAAATCATTGGCTTTGATACCTTTAGTAAATTTCCCGAGACGGAATTTGAGCAGGATAAATTTCCGAGGAATAAGTTTGTTGAAAATGCTGGAGAAGAAAGTATTTCTAGGCAACAATTATTAGATATTTTAGATAAAAAAAGGCTTGAAAAAAATGTCGAATTGATAGAAGGAGATATCTTGAAAACAGTACCTACTTATTTAGAACAGCATCCAGAATTGACAATATCTTTATTAAATTTAGATACAGATATTTATGAACCAGCAGTTGTCATCTTAGAAAAGCTTTATCCCAGAATTGTCAAGGGAGGAATTCTAATTTTAGATGACTATGGAGTTTTTCCTGGTGAAACTAAAGCTGTTAATGAGTATTTTGCCGACCAAGATATAGAAATTAAAAAGTTTCCCTTCTGTATGACTCCATGTTATGTGGTGAAAAAGTAAATTTTGGAGTGATATTAGACAAATGCTTATTGATCGCAATATTACTAAATATATCGTCTTTTCTGAAGACAATGTAATTAATGCCTTAAGAAAGATTAGCGACAACCAAAGTAAAGTTATTTTTTCTGTTACCGAATCTGGCAGACTAGAAGGAGTAATGACCGACGGGGACTTTCGGAGGTGGTTAGTCAGTCAAAATACTATCGATCTCAATCAGTCAGTTTCTAAGGTTGCCAACAAAAACTTTAAGTATGCTTTTGATGGTGATGAACCAGCTAAGATTCAATCATATTTATCCGATAAAATTGAATTTGTTCCTCTAATAGATAAGAACCATCATTTAGTTGCTGTTGCCAAAAGGCGATCGCAAGTTATTCAGATTGGCGACTTTACTATCCATGCAGAGTCTTCCTGCTTTATCATTGCTGAAATTGGCAATAACCATAATGGTAGTTTGGAACTAGCCCGCCAATTAATCGATGCAGCAGTGTTAGCGGGTGCTAACTGTGCTAAATTTCAACTACGGGATTTAAGTTCTCTTTATGTAAATGCTGGTAATGCTGACGATGCGAGTGAGGATTTAGGCTCTCAGTATACTTTAGATTTATTGTCCCGTTTTCAGCTAAATCCAGAGGAAATGTTTGCTGCCTTTGACTATTGTAAAGAGCGGGATATTTTACCCTTGTGTACTCCTTGGGATGAAAATAGCTTAAGTCTCTTGGAAGATTACGGAATGCCCGCTTATAAGGTGGCTTCGGCAGATTTAACTAATCATGACTTTTTGAAGCTACTGGCTAAAACAGGGAAACCATTAATCTGTTCGACGGGAATGTCTACTGAGGCAGAGATTAGCGAAACGGTTAATTTATTACAGCGTTTAGGTGCAATGTATGTTTTGCTGCACTGTAACTCTACCTATCCTGCACCTTTTAAAGATGTCAACTTAGCTTATTTAGAACGCTTGCAAGAACTAGGTAATTGTCCTGTAGGTTATTCTGGTCACGAACGTGATATTAATGTCGCGATCGCATCTATAGCCAAAGGTGCAAAAGTAATTGAAAAGCATTTTACCCTAGATAAATCAATGGAGGGTAACGATCATAAAGTTAGTTTGTTGCCTCAAGAATTTCAGGCGATGGTGGAAGGAATACGACAGGTAGAAGTTTCTCTGGGTAGTTCAGGCGATCGCCGTTTGAGTCAAGGAGAATTAATGAACCGCGAAACCCTGGCAAAAAGCCTAGTTATTAACTGTGATTTGCAGCTAGGTGAAATTATTACAGCAAGGATGATTGAGGTTAAAAGTCCAGGAAAAGGACTGCAACCCAACCGCAAAGCGCAATTAATCGGCAAACCAGCCAAAAGAGCATTCAAAGCAGGAGATTTCTTTTTTCCCAGCGATTTAGAACAAGAACGCATTTTACCCCGTCCCTACCAGTTTAAGCGTCCCTGGGGTTTACCCGTGCGCTATCACGACTTTAAAACAATGCTGGCGAAAACTAATCCCGATTTATTAGAGTTTCATCTCAGCTATAAAGACTTAGAACAAGACATCAAACAATACTTTGATCGCATTTACGATTTAGATTTAGTTATACACAGTCCCGAATTATTTGCGGGGGATTTAGTCCTAGACTTGTGTTCTACTAACCAAGACTATCGCCAACAATCAATTCGAGAATTGCAGCGAGTTATCGACCTAACGCGATCGCTCAAACCATATTTTAGCAAAGCTTCTCGACCCTGTATTGTAACTAACGTCGGTGGCTTTACTGAAGATAAGCCGTTACCAAGTTCGCGCAAAGATGAGCTATACGAACTGCTCATTAATAGCCTTTCAGTCTTAGATGCAGACGAAGTAGAAATTATCCCCCAAACCATGCCTCCTTTCCCTTGGCATTTCGGTGGACAACGCTACCATAACTTATTTGTCGATCCTCAAGATACAGTGCAATTTTGCCAATCACAAAACTATCGTATATGTCTGGATGTTTCCCATTCAAAACTTGCTTGCAACCATCACAAGTGGTCGTTCAAAGAATTTGTCGAAAAAGTAGGTTTTTACACCGCACATTTGCATATTGCCGATGCTGAAGGTGTCGATGGCGAGGGGTTGCAGGTAGGTGAGGGAGAGCTAGATTTTTCAGCTTTAGCAAGAGATTTAGCTGAAGTGGCACATCTAGCTTCTTTTATTCCCGAAATTTGGCAAGGTCATAAGAATGATGGTGAAGGATTTTGGGCTGCTTTAGAAAAACTAGAAAACTATTTGTAATTTTATCTACGGTTATGCTCGATACAAAAGATTATCTTAAAGCGATCGCTCATTGGACACTACCTCCTGGTGTTCAACAAACTATACGCGAATTTTATCAACAAACACAGCCAAATCATCATGATTTAGAAGTAGCAAAAATAGCTTCAATTGCCGAAAACAACTCTATTTTTGAAAATAAACACCAAGGCGAAAGATGTTTTATTTTGGCAACAGGACCATCAATTAATCAACAAAATCTTTCATTGTTAGCTGGGGAATTATGTTTTGCTGTAAGTCATTTTTTCTTGCATAAAGATATTGAAACTATTGCCCCAAAGTATCAAATACTAGCTCCTTGTCATCCTCCTTTTGATTTTCAAACTTTAGAAAAAGTTTTTACTGGATTTAATACTAATTATCCTCAAGATGTTACCTATTTCTTAGGTCATCGTCCTTATGACTACTCAGTTTATAATTTTCTACAAAATAATCCTCAATATCAAACAGAACGTAACTATTTTCTCAATTATTCTGATAGTCCAGCATTAAATGAGACAAATTATCTTGATTCAAATACCTGGGACATCTCTAAATCTCCATTTGGAATAAGAACAGTAATTTATAGTGCAATTCAAATAGCTATATACATGGGGTGCAAAGAAATTTATCTTGTTGGTTGCGATCATGATTATTTGAATGATACTAACAGAGTAACTAATCATCATTTTTACTTAGAAGAAGAAGGAGTTAGTGATGCAGAACATCTAAGTTCTTTTAGCACAGAAAAATGGTTTGAGGAATATTATTTACGCTGGAAGCAATATCGATTGATGAGAGAGTATGCTGAGTTAAATAATATTAATATTTATAACGCAACCAAAGGTGGAATGTTGGATGTTTTTTCCAGAGTTAATTTTGACAATCTATTTATTAACTCCAAAAATAAAGATTGAGACTAGCAAACAATATATTAAAACTGCAATCGCGCTCTTACAAATAACATTATGTTTTTTCAATGGCTGAAAAATACAATCAAATATCTAATTTATAAAGTTAAATATTTAAGTTCTAATATCGCTTTTGGAGCTAGAGTTTCTTTAAATTCAAATTTATGTGACAACATTGTAGTATGCAAAAGTAGCATAATAAGTGATTCTCACATAGATAAAAATGTAGTAGTAGATAAAGACTGTCTTATTGCAAATTCTCATTTAGGTAAAAGCGTAAATATTGGCGAATCTACTATTATTGTAAAGTCTAAATTATTCGAGCAAATAGTTATTCATAGAAATTGCAATTTATCTCAAGTTGTTTTGGGTAAGTTTAGCTATATAGCACCTAACTCTCAACTTTCTTTAGTGAATCTGGGTAATTTTTGTTCAATAGGACCTCACTTGATATGCGGATATGGAGATCATCCTACTGATTTTGTAAGTACCAGCCCAGCATTCTTTTCTACTCTAAAACAATGTGGAGTCACTTTTACTAATCAAAATAGTTTTGAGGAAAGAAAAAAAATAATTATTGGTAATGATGTCTGGATTGGAGCAAGAGTATTTATTAAAGATGGAATAAAGATCGGAAATGGAGCAATTGTTGGTGCTGGAGCAGTAGTAGTTAAAAATATTCCAGATTATGCAATTGTAGGAGGAGTTCCAGCAAATGTTATTCGTTATAGATTTACGGAAGATATCATTCAGCAATTATTAAAAATTGAGTGGTGGAATTGGTCAGAAGAAGAATTATGTAAAGCACAGCCTTATTTTGAACAAAAAGACATTCTATCTTTTATTAAATGGGCGGAAACAAAAAAAATATGTTCTTCTAAGGCAACAACAAAAATTTATATTTAGAAAATTTTATAAAGTTATGAATATAATATCTGTTTCCAACTTACGATCGCAATATCAACATCTGAAATTTCTCTGGCTACAAATAATTGGAAAAATTCCCTCTCAAACTATCAGAAAATATCTTTACATCAAGCATTTTCAACTAAAGATAGGAAATGACACGGTTATCTATAATGGCTGTCATTTAAGAGATCCTAATAAAATTATTATAGGTAATAATACTAGCATAGACGATCGCTGGAAACAAGGCTGTGGTAAGTGTCCCGATCTCAATACTTATCCTGCTGTTCGTAGAGATAGTACGGATTGGGAATGGAAGTTGAAAAATTGGGTTTATAGTCGCTCTAATCTATCAGTAGTGACACCCAGCAAATGGTTAACTGAACAGGTTAAGCAAAGTATGCTGAATCGTTTTCCTATTCATCAAATTCCCTCTGGAATTGATACAGAAGCCTATCAGCCAATCGACTCGGAAAAATGCCGATATATACTTAATATTCCTAACAATAAAAGAGTTTTAATGTTTGGTGCTGAAAACATTAACGATTCTCGTAAGGGTGGCGATTTATTAGCAAAAGCTTTGACAAAATTACCAGAGTCTCTAAAAGCAGAAACCGTATTGCTAACTTTTGGTTATGGTGGAGAAACTATTAGTAATGCTGTCGGAATTGAGACTGTAAATCTTGGCTATATTAGCAGCGATCACTTAAAATCTATTGCCTATTCTGCTGCTGATTTATTCATTTTTCCCACTCGTGCAGATAACTTACCTTTGGTCTTACAAGAAAGCATGGCTTGTGGAACACCGATGGTATCTTTTAAGATTGGCGGTGTTCCTGATTTAGTTCGCCACAATATTACAGGTTATTTAGCTACTCCCGAAGACTCTAATGATTTTTGTCAGGGAATTATTCAGCTTTTGGAAGATAATCAATTAAGGGCAGAAATGAAACAAAATTGTCGGGCGATCTCACTAGATGAATATTCTCTTGAAATTCAAACTCAACAATACCTAAAAATTTATCAAAAAATATTGTCTTAGTTAATAAAATCTTGGATAAAAAAATAAGTATTTTATCGATAGTGGACGACTAAAAAGACATCGACGAATCTCAAAATTAAAGCTAAAACATAAATATAGAAAATTATGGTTAATAGCTACTTAAGCGATCGCTTTTTGGAAATTGCTAAGAGAAAAGTATCGTAAAAATACCTAAAAAATTCTTTGTTATTATCTTCGTAAAAAATTATCAACATATGAATACTGTCCTGAGATTAAAAGATTTACCTAAAGCACCCCCTGGCAAGACAGGATGGCCTTGGACAGAAGAGACAAAACCATTCCTTGAAGGAATGCCTGACGGTTTAGATTGGCCAAAAATTTCTATTGTTACTCCTTCTTATAACCAAGAAAAATTTCTTGAAGCTACAATTCGCTCTGTATTGTTACAATGCTATCCAAACTTGGAATACATAATTATTGATGGCGGTAGTACAGATCGTTCTGTCGAAATTATCAAGAAATACGAATTTTGGCTAACATATTGGATTAGCGAGAAAGATAAAGGACAAGCTCACGCTATTAATAAAGGTTTTGCTAAAGCTACAGGTAAAATTTTTGCATGGTTAAACAGCGACGATATTTATCTTTCTAATGCTTTATCGTCAGTTGCAGAAAAATTTAATCAAGAAGACGACCGCACTGGTGCACTAGTGGGAATCGGTCACAAAGTAGATGAAACAGGAAGAATAGTGTATACTCCGCCGCGAGGACCTGAATTAAGCTTTCAGTCTTTGCTTAGCTGGCGTAAATCTCATTTTATGCAGCCATCTTGTTTTTTTACCAGTAAAGCATGGGAAGTCTGCGGACTTTTAGATGAGAGTCTTAATTACTGTATGGATATAGATTTATGGCTAAAAATGTCTCAAAAATTCTATTTTGAGAAACTAGACATAGTATTGTCTCATGCCACTGCTCATCAACAGGCAAAGACTACGGCTCAAAAAGAGCAAACTCTTGTAGAGACTTCGCTTTTAGTTATGGATTATGGTGCAAGAGATATTGCTTATCAAGAGTTGATGGGATTAGCTAATGCTTTAGTAGATGCTAATTATAAAATCCAATTAATTACTTATAACCCATTGTACAAAGTTGTTGGTCCGATTTATCGAAGTTTCAAATATGCCATTCAATTTTTGAGGAGAAACACTAACAAATAAAATTATCTTTTAACTAATGGAAACAACTATCTCTCCAATCGGTAGTCAAAATCAAGTTTGTAAACAACTAAAAATAGCTTTTATTGTGAATGAGTTCCCGGTGATTTCGGAAACTTTTATTTTTAATCAAATAATTGGTTTAAAAAGTAAAGGACATCAGGTAGATATTTATGCTGTTGATGGAACTAGCTCCAAAATAGATATAATCAACAATAATCATTTTCAAAACTGTATTTTTCATGAGCCGTATATTCCCACTAATCGCTTATGTAGAGTTATAAAAGGATTGAGATTTTTATTAACTAAATTAGGTCATAATCCTCTAGCCTTGTTTAAATCTTTAAATTTTTTCAAATATGGTAAATATGCTGCTTCTTTAAATCTGCTTTATGCTTCTATATCTCATCTAAATAGCCAAACATACGATATTATTCATTGTCATTTTGGTCCTAACGGCATCAAAGGAGTTTTGTTAAAAGATATTGGTGTGCTTAAGGGTAAAGTCATTACAACTTTTCACGGTTACGATGTCAATAAACTACCCAAACAATACAACATAAATTATCACCACCTCTTTCAAAGGGGAGATTTATATACGGTTAATAGTGACTTTACCGCTAATAAACTTGCTGCATTAGGTTGTCCAAAAGAAAAAATCATCAAACTTCCCGTAGGTTTAGATTTATCCCATTTTAAATTTAAAAAACGTATGTTACATTCTGGCGAACCAATAAAAATAATTACGGTTGCTAGGCTGGTAGAAAAAAAAGGATGTGAATACAGTATCAAAGCAGTTGCTAAGATTGCTAAAAAACATCCAAATATTATCTACAATATCGTGGGAGATGGAAATTTGCGTCAATCTCTTGAAAGTTTGATTGAGCAATTAAATATTGCAGATAAAGTTAAATTATTGGGATGGAAAAATCATGATGAAATTGCCAAACTATATGCTGAATCTCATATTTTTGTTTTGGCTAGTGTAACTGCTGCTGATGGAGATATGGAAGGACAAGGATTAGTATTACAAGAAGCCCAGGCTATGGGGATGCCAGTTTTATCTACTCAACATAATGGTATTCCCGAAGGTATTTTAGCTGAAAAGTCTGGCATTCTCGTTCCCGAAAAAAATATAGATGCTTTGGCTGAAAAGTTATGTTATTTAGTAGAAAATCCCCAAGTCTGGAGTGAGATGGGGAGAGCTGGTAGAGCATTTGTGGAAAGTAAATATAATATTGATCATCTGACTAATCGCTTAATAGAAATATATCAAAGTTTAGTTGATCAAAATTAAATATTCAGAGGTAAACAAGAATGATTAAGATTATTAAAATATTGCGCAAACTAAACTTACTCAATTGCTTTAGTTTATTTGAAAACATTAAGATTAATAATACTCAAATAAGAGTCCCACTAATTAATGGTTTAGGTTATGATTTGTTAAATGTAGCACGTCGCGAATGTTGGCTAGACAATATTATTCAAAGTGCTTTGAAAACTAAGAAAGGAACATTTATTGATGTTGGAGTAAATCTAGGTCAGACTCTTTTAAAAGTAAAGTCTACTCAGTTAAATAATACGTATATTGGTTTTGAGCCAAATTCAATTTGCTCAACCTATGTTAAAAAACTAATTGGTGTTAATAATTGGCATAATTGTCAGATTATTCCTGTTGGTTTGGCAAATGAATCTTCTGTATTAAGTTTATTCATGAACAATGATATAGACCCATCAGCAAGTATTGCTCAAGATTTTAGAGATGAAACTTTCTATTCTTCTCGTACCTATGTTCCCGTATTTCAAGGAGATTATTTATTAAGTCAACTTGGGATTAATTCAATTTCAGTTATTAAAATTGATGTAGAAGGAGCAGAACTTGAAGTAATTCAAGGTCTTCAAGACTCAATAGCCAAGTATAATCCGTACATTTTGTGCGAAGTTCTTCCCGTTTACAATTCAAATACTACTCAAGTAAACTCAAGAAAAAGAAAACAAGATTTATTAGAAAATCTCATCAAAGAAAGTGGCTATAAAATCTACAGAATTATGCATGACGGCAAACTTATGGCTATAGATACAATTGGCGTGCATTCCGATCTTTCGATTTGCGAGTATATTTTCGTACCTGAAGCACATGAGGCTAATTTCTTCAATTCTTATTTATCTAATACTACCGAATATTCAATAGTGACAAACTAAGGTTACTTCTTAAACAATAAAATTTAGGTAATTATGAATTCTTTAGTTTCTGTTATCATCCCTTGTTATAATTCTGAACGCTGGATTACCGAAGCGATCAACAGTACTTTAGCTCAAACTTATCCGAATATTGAAATAATTGTTGTCGATGATGGTTCGACAGATTCTAGTTTAGAAATTATCAAAAGTTATAGCGATCGCCTTAAATGGGTAACGGGAACGAACCAGGGTGGTAATGTCGCTCGCAATCGTGGTTTTCAATTAAGCAAAGGCAAATATATTCAGTGGTTAGATGCCGACGATTATTTATTACCAGAAAAAATTGCTCATCAGATCGAATTTTTAGAAGCGAATAATTGTGATGTGGTTTATGGAGATTGGCAACATCAATACCATCAAGAAGATGGCACTAATTCTCTTGGTAATATTAAACTAAGTGGTGAACAAACTGATATTTTAGAAGCTCTGTTAACAGGTTGGTGGGCATCTCCAGCAGCATATTTAATTAGGCGAGAAATAGTAATAGAAATTAATGGGTGGGATGAGACTTTAAAAGCAGGACAAGACCGAGATTTTTGGATTAGAGTTGCGATCGCTCTTGCTAAATTTGTTTATCAACCTGGCTGCTATTCAATATATCGCCGCTATGGAAACGTGACAGTTTCTACTAAAAATCATCAGCTATGGTGTAGTAGTCACGCTCAGATTTTAGAAAACGCTAGAGCTAGTTTAAAAGCTAAAAATAGTTTACAAAATAAATATAAAAAAGCTTTGGCAAAATCACATTTTGCTTTAGCTAGAAACTACTTCGATCTCGATCGCAACTTGTATCAATATCACCTTAATTTAGCTAAAGAACTTAACCCAGATTTTCAACCGAACGAGAGTGGTTTATACAACCTGTATGCTAAATTCTTGGGGTTTACCTTAGCAGACTATTTGGCTAGCTGGAAACGCAAGGTTAAAACCGTGGCTACTTTTAATTCATAAGCGCGATCTAGAAATGAAAATAATCAGGAACAGCGATCGCAAAATACTTTATCTGCAATACACTAATCCTACTGCTTACCCTCCTTTAGAGCATAGTTCTCGTATTTTGGCGCGGAATGATTGGCAGGTATTATTTCTAGGTATTGGCGCACAGGGAGAAGCAAATAATCTGCTTTTTGCTTCTCATCCCAATATTAAGCTACGACAAATATCTTCTTGTCCACCAGGCTGGCGACAGAAACTACACTATATCCAGTTTTGTCTATGGGTGTGGGCTTGGTGTATTTACTGGCAACCAAAAGTAGTTTATGCCTCCGATCTATTTTCTTGTCCGATGGCTTTAATTATCAGCTTTGTACCTGGTGTCAGAGTAATTTATCACGAACATGACACTAACACTATAGAATTATCATCTAGTTTGTTTATAAAGCTATGTTTTACTGCTCGAAAGTGGCTGGGTAACAGAGTCGGAATATCTGTTTTGCCCAATCAACAAAGATTAGAACTATATCTTCGAGAAACAGACAACAAACCTCAAACTATTTGCGTTTGGAATTGCCCAGCTACAGAAGAGATTTCACCGCCACCTCCATCAGACAAATTTTGCGTTCGTAGTTTAAAACTAGTTTATCATGGCTCAATTAATCCTTCGCGGTTGCCTTTAAGTATATTAGATGCAATAAAAAAATTGGGCGATGGCATCACACTGAGCATTATTGGCTATGAAACTATCGGACATAGTAATTATGTTCAACAGTTAACAGAAAAAGCCGAGAGTTTGGAAATTAGCGATCGCCTTCAATTTTTAGGAGCGATCCCTCTTCGTCACAAACTACTTCAGCAATTGCAACAATACGATTTAGGTTTAGCATTTATGCCTAAAAACAGCAACGATATCAACTTGCAACATATGCTTGGTGCTTCAAATAAACCTTTTGATTATCTTAGCTGTGGTTTAGCTTTATTGGTATCAGATTTACCAGACTGGCATGATGTTTACGTCGGATCTGGCTATGGTTTGTCCTGTAATCCCGATAATGTAAATAGTATTGCTGCTGCTTTACGATGGTGTCTCGAACATCCAACTCAAATGCGTAAGATGGGCGAATTAGGCAGACAGAAAATAGCCCAAGAATGGAACTACGAACAGCAGTTTAAACCAGTATTAGAGCTAATAAGCGTTAGTAGTTAGTAGTTAGTAGTTTATTATCTTTCACCTTTCGCCTTTTTCTTTTTATGCCACGTTTAGCTTATTTTGTTTCTCATCCAATTCAGTATCAAGCTCCCCTGTTGCGTCTTTTAGCCGCAGAGCCAGATATTGAACTAAAAGTCTTTTTTTATAGCGATTTTTCGGTGCAAGCCTATTACGATCCGCAATTTGGTCAAGCAATTAAATGGGATGTACCTCTTTTAGAGGGCTATGACCATCAGTTTTTAGAATGCTGGGGCAGCAAGCAGCGACAAAACCTTATACGGCAGCCGATTGCTCGCAATATCTGCCAAGAGTTAAAACAAGGTCAGTTTGATGCAGTTTGGATACATGGTTGGCATTGGCTGTGTAGCTTACAAGCGTTATTGGCAGCCGAACATTTAGATATCCCGATTTTACTTAGAGGTGAATCGAACGGTTTGAGAGAACCACAACCGTCTTTACCGTCATTAAAATCTGAGGCAAAAAATTGGGCAAAAACTCAGTTTCTGGACTGGTTATTCGCCAAAATATCAGGTTTTCTCTGTGTAGGTACTTTCAATCGCCAATTTTATCAACATCATGGTATTAATGAGTCACTTTTATTTTCCGTTCCCTATGCGGTAGATAATAGCTTCTTCCAAGAACAAACCCAACTAGCTAGCCACAGTCAGAAAGAATTACGTCAATCTCTAAATTTACAGCCCGATCGACCAATTATTTTGTTTGCCGCCAAGCTAATTGAAAAAAAACGTCCTCAAGATCTACTTGCAGCTTATCGTTTATTATCAGTGGACGAAAATAGAGAACCTGAGCCATACTTGCTATTTGTAGGAGATGGTAACTTGCGATCGCATTTAGAAGCGGAAGTGAAGACCACAGGTTGGGAATCAATCCGTTTTTTAGGCTTCCGCAATCAGTCACAAATGCCCAAATTTTATAATCTTTGCGATGTTTTTGTCCTGCCTTCTGATTTTGAACCTTGGGGATTAGCAATCAACGAGGTAATGAATGCAGGTAAGGCAGTAGTGGTTAGCGATAAAGTTGGCTGCGCTCCCGACTTGATCGAAGATAGCGGTAATGGTCGAATTTTTCCTACAGGTAATATTACGGCTTTGGCTGAGGCTATTCAATGGGCGATCGCTAATAAAGAATTCGCAGGAAAAATAGGCTTAAAGCGCATTCAAAACTGGAGTTTTAAAGAGGACATTGAGGGAGTCAAACAGGCTTTAGAACAATTAAAAATAAGGGTGGCTTAGATGCAGAAAATTCTGATTGTCGGCAAAACGGTAGAACTTGGTCGAACCGAAGAAGTCTATGGGCGAGGGTTTGAAGCTATAGGGTGTAAAGTCAAACACTTTAGCTGGAATCTAGCTGAACCAAGTCTATTGTCCGGTTCTTTATTACAAAGAGCTTCTTGGCGACTAGCGTGGCAATTACGAGCTAAAGCAGCTAATCAAAAATTAATTGAGACTGCCAAACAATTTCAACCAGATCTGACTTTTGTTGTATCTCCTTTATTAATGCAGCCTAATACCATCAAAGCTTTAAAGCAATACGGCAGAGCTTTTGTCTTTTTTACCGATAATCCTTTAGATAACCATCACACCCATACCAATGCTTGGGTACAGCAAGGATTATCTGTATGGGATGCGGTGTTTATTTGGAGTCAAAAGCTAGTCACACAAATTAGCGATCGCGGTATTAAAAACGTCTTTTATCATCCTTTTTGCAGCGATACTAAATACCACTATCCTCAACTACAAACGAATCCAGATTACGATGTAGCCTTTATTGGTAACTGGGATGATAGCTGTAAACGCGAACGTTATCTGAAAACAATTACTGACTGTCGTTTGGGAATTTGGGGTTCTGACTACTGGCAAACTCGTTGCCAAGAAGCTTTAGTTAAAAAATCTCATCAAGGAATGTGTTCTTATACGGAAATATCTCAAGTATTAGGCTCGGCAAAAATAGGACTAAATATTCTCCGTCCCCAAAACGAAATGGGTCACAATATTAGAACTTTTGAGATCCCCGCTGCCAAAACTTTGATGTTGAGCGAGCGCAATCAAGAGTTATTAAATCTATTTGCAGAGGATACTGAAGCGGTTTATTTTTCTAGTCCAGAGGAATTAAACCGAAAAGTAACTTATTTGTTAAACAACGATAGCTTGGTTAAATCTGTAGCAGAAGCAGGTTATCAAAAAGCATTACAACACACAAGCGATCGCCAAATTCAAGAGATTAAAAGTATCTACAAAACTATCAATAATTCTCCAATATTAATTGAAAAATAATTTATAGTAATTTTCAAATTGATAAGTTACAAAATTATGAACTTGTTTATAGAGCTAATTTAAAAGGAAAAGTAATCGCCAGAGAAAATTAGCTTGATTTTATCCCCGATCGTACAAATATTCCCCATAAGTTAAATTATTTAAATTGGAGTCTAATATGAGTTACTTAATTCCTAGACTAGAATTTGCCGCACAATCGTTATTCAAGAAACAATCATATTGTCCTCATTGTCACTCTAAAAGTTTAGAAAATATAGCCAAAAAATATTTAGTAATAAATATCAAAAAATGCAATAATTGCTATTTAAACTTTACAGATCCAATCTACAAGCCTTTATTAGTTGCCAATTTATATAAACAGCTATATACTGCTGAAGGGTCTACTACTTGCACTCCTAATTCCGAACAATTGAACGATCTAATTGATAATTGTTTTCGTTCTTCAGATAAGTTTTTTGGCGAAAGAATTCAGTCGATTAAATCTCAATGCAATGGTAATAAAATTTTAGAATTGGGTTCGTCTTGGGGATATTTTCTATATCAGGCAAAGCAACAAGGATTTGATGTTACGGGAGTTGAAATTAGCAAACCAAGACGAGAATTTGGAATTAATAACCTCAAAGTAAATATTGTTGATAGTTTTAATAAACTGGATAATGATAATTTTGATTTGTTTTATACAGCCCACACACTAGAGCATTTTGTCGATCTCTCTACTATTTTTAAAGAAATACATCGCGTCTTAAAAGATAAAGGTCAACTCTTAATTGAAGTACCTAATTTTAATTTTGCTGAGTTAGGGAAAAAAGTGTTATCTACTGTAGGAGCAGTACATCCAATCGGATTTTCTAATCAGTTTTTTCAAGAAAACTTACCTAAATATGGCTTTAAAATTCTAGGCTTTTATGATTCTTGGAATTGTTTTCCCAAACACCAAGTAGATAAAAGCTCCACAGAAAATATTATTTTGTTAGCCGAAAAAAATGTTAACCAAAAATAATATTTAAGTCTAAAAATGATCCTTACCAATTAAATGCAGATTGATGAAAGTTGCTATATCAGTTTTAGGTCGTTTCCATGCTTTTAATTTGGCGCAGCAATTACAAAAAAGAAATAGTTTGCATCAGTTAATTTCTAGCTACCCAGCTTTTGAAATTGCCAAATATGGTATTGCTGAGAGTTCAATTGATTCGATATTACACCTAGAAATATTAGCTCGTGCTTGGCAAAAATTACCTAATTGGTTGAAACAACAGCACAATCTGCAATTATGGTTTGCCGAAACTTTTGATCGCTGCGTGACTAAAAAACTATTATCTAACTTAGATGTATTTGTTGGTTGGTCTGGGTCTAGTTTATTTTCTTTACGTCAAGCCAAGGAAATGGGGGCTATGACAGTAGTCGAGCGGGGTAGCAGTCATATGCAATATCAAACCCAAATTCTGCAAGAAGAATACGAACGTTGGGGATTAGAATTTAATGCTACTCACCCCAGAGTCTGCGATCGCGAATTACAAGAGTATCAAGAAGCAGATCGCATTGCCATTCCTAGTCTGTTTGCCAAACGCACTTTTATCGCCCAAAATATTCCTGAAAGTAAACTCATTCATGTTCCTTATGGAACATCGTTGACCGAGTTTTATCCCGTACCAAAAGAAGATAATATTTTTCGAGTTATCCACTGTGGTAGCATTAATCTCCGCAAAGGCGTGCTGTATTTAATTCAAGCTTTTCATGAGTTAAATTTACCTGATGCCGAGTTATGGTTAGTCGGTTCAGTTACTCCCGAAATAGAGCCTTTTTTAGCTAAATATCAAAGCGATCGCATTATCTTCCAAGGCAGACATCCTCAAAATCAACTGCGCTGGTTTTATGCGCAATGTTCTGTATTTTGTTTAGCTTCCATTGAAGAAGGATTAGCGATGGTTCAGCCTCAAGCAATGGCTTGTGGTTTACCTATAATTCACACTACTAACACTGGCGGAGAAGATATTGTCAGGAATGGAATTGATGGTTTTTGCGTGCCAATTAGAAATGTAGAAGCAATAAAAGAAAAGATTATGTTCTTTTACGAACATCCCGACCAACGCAATGAGATGGGCAATAATGCTTTAGAGCAAGTTAAAACATCTTATTCGTGGGATAAATATGGCGAGGAAATTATCCAAGCATATGCTCAAATATCCCGCTCTAAGTGATCGATTTTTATCAGTTAAATTAAAGCTTATCCAGATTGTTTTATCATTATGTATGACCGACATTCAGCTCAAACAAATCTAGAGACCGCCAATCTCATCATTAAAAATAAACAACAGTTAAAAAATAGACGTTATGTCAATAAAATATATTATTGTCTTCTAGCTGGATTAATCTTTTTTACCATTTATCTACTATTTAATGCACCACCAACTCTCCCTACCAGCAAACTTAATTTAGCTTTATTGATTTTATGGGTCTGTCTATTTCCCAGCCTACATTACTTGAGAAATCCTCAGCGTCCGCCAATTCCTTTCTTGCCATTAATCGGCTTATTTTATGCTATTGCTTTTAGCCTACCAATGTTTTTAACCGATGATATCTATGTTTTTGGCGTAGCCAGTTTAAGAGAAGTGAGCAATTTTTGCCTATTTTTAACTTTGGTTGGAGTATCTAGCTTAATTTTCTTTTTTTATCAATCAAAAGCCTCCGTCTGGGAAAATGTGAAGCCCATCAAAATATCAAATTCTTATTCAATTAATCGATTATTATTTTTGACTTGGTTAGCACTTATTTCTCATCTTGTATATGAATTTATTCCCATATTACATTCTATTCCTTCAATTGGTAATTTTCTGAGACCTTTGGGGATCTTATGCTATGGAATATTTTATCTTGTTTGGTCCGAGGGAAAATTACCGCGCATTCAAGCTTTATTACTAGTGGGTATATTTCTTCCTTTAGAGATACTTTCTTCAATAGCTAGCGGAGCATTAGCTCAAATAATACAGTTGGGAATGTTTGCTAGCTGCATCTTGTGGTATAAACATCAGCGTATACCAATAATATTGGTAGCTTTTGTCGTGTCTGTTTATGTTTTTTTAAATCCAGTTAAAGCCCAATATCGTGCTTTAGTTTGGGAGGGGATTTATAGTAACGAAAGTTTAATGGCTAAAACACACTTGTTTATTGATCTAGCAATGGATCATCAATCAAACAAATCGACATCATTCGGCTTAGAAAATACAGAGGAGCAAAATATCAGTAGAATAGCTCATATTGCTTTGTTTTCCAAAGTAATTGAAGATACACCAAAGTTTATACCTTACTGGAATGGTGGAAGCTATTTAACTTTATTAACTAAATTTATTCCGCGAGTTATTTGGACAAACAAACCAGAAGAAACTATCGGCAATCAATTTGGTCAACGCTATCATCTAGTTGCTGATTTAAATACTCAAACCTCAGTAAATTTACCTTGGATAGTCGAACTTTATGCCAACTTTGGAACTGTCGGCATATTAATCGGTATGTCTTTTTTTGGTGTATTGCTAGCTCTAGTTGAGCAACTATTTAACAATAACAAAATGAACTTAATTGAATGCGTTTTGGGAATTACCATAATTTTAAATTTAATCTATCAAGAATCTAATTTCTCTTTAATGATTGGTCGTGTGTTTATATTAGGAATTGGATTATACTTTATTGCAAAATTGGCATTAGCTACTAAAAGCCAAACCAGATAACAAATCTAAAATATTAAGGAAGAGTATATTGAATTAAATATAAATACTCATGAAAATTTCCCAAAATAGTATTCATTTATGGTTTCCTAATCTTTTTGAGTTTAAAGGAGGAATTCAAGTCTACCTTCAAGATTTGCTGCAAGCATTAGACAAGGAGTTGCCAGATCGACATTACGTGGTCTTTGATAAGCTCGACAAAGCAAAACCTCAAGAGGAATTTAGTTCAGAGAGATTTTCTTTCTTCTATAGCGGCAAATTTTCGGGAATTTGGCAAACACTGCATTTTAGTTTAAATATTATCAAAGCAATTTTCACCAATCGACCACAGTTGATTTTATGCGGTCATCTCAATTTTGCTCCCGTAGCTTATCTAATTAATCGTTTTACCAATCTTTCTTATTGGATAATTGTTTATGGTGTTGATGCCTGGGAGATCAAAAGCAATTGGAAAATCAAAGCCTTACACGAAGCTAGTAAAATTATCTCAATCAGTGATTACACTAAAACTCGCTTGATTGAGGAACAAAATTTATCTCCAGAGAAAATCCCTCTATTGCCAGTTACTTTTGATGCTAGTCGCTTTAAAATTGCTAGCAAGCCCCAACAACTACTGGAGCGTTACCAATTAACTTTTGAACAACCAGTTATTTTAACGGTGGCAAGGTTAGACAGTGCCGAACGCTATAAAGGTTATGACCAAATACTAAAAGCATTACCAACTATTCGTCAGACTATTCCTAATATTCATTACATGATAGTAGGTAAAGGGAGCGATCGCCCTCGTATTGAAAAGTTAATCGCCGATCTTGATTTACAAGACTGCGTAACTTTGACTGGTTTTATCCCTGACGAAGAATTAAACGATCACTATAACCTCTGTGATGCGTTTGCTATGCCAAGTAAAGGTGAAGGGTTTGGCATCGTCTATTTAGAAGCTTTAGCCTGCGGTAAACCAATATTAGGAGGCGATCGCGATGGGGCGATTGATGCTTTGTGTCACGGCGAATTAGGAATTTTAGTCGATCCAGATGATATCGGTGCGATCGCGCAAAATTTGATTCAAGTTTTGCGGGGTACTCATCCTCATCCTTTGATTTATCAGCCAAAGATTTTAAGACACAAAGTAATTGACACTTTTGGTTTTGCTCAATTCAAAAAAACACTCAAGGGACTAATGAAAGACTATCTAAACGAGGCTAAAAATTAATGAAAGTACTCCACGTTGTACCTTCTATTTCGCCTCTTAGAGGAGGTCCTAGTCAAGCAGTATTGGGCATGGTTAAAGCACTGACAAAGCAAGGAATTGATGCCGAAATAGCCACTACCAATGATGATGGCAACCATCTTTTGAACGTACCTTTGGGAGATCGCATTATTTATCAGGATGTGCCGATCTGGTTTTTGCCTCGTTTTGCTTTACCGCTGAAAGAGTTCATTTTTTCGGCTGCATTGACTAAGTGGTTGTGGCAAAATATTAGCAATTACGATTTAGTCCATATTCACTATCTTTTTTCCTATGCTTCTACCTGTGCGGGAATATTTGCCAGACTCAATAAAATTCCCTATGTAGTTAGAACTATTGGTCAACTTACACCTTGGGCATTAGCTCAAAGTCGTCTCAAAAAACAAATCTACACATCTTTAATTGAACGGCATAATTTAAATAGTGCAGCAGCTATTCATTGTACGGCATCAGGAGAAGCTAAAGATGTGCGTAATTTTGGCATTAATACGCCAACTATTACTCTACCGTTGGGAGTAGATCCGCCTGAAATCTTGCCAGAAGCTAAAACAGAGATTCGCAGTAAATATAATATAAATGTACACAAACCAATTATTTTATTTTTATCCCGTCTTCACTATAAAAAACGTCCCGATTTATTAATCGAATCTTTGGGAGAATTGGCGAAATTAGGACAAGAGTTTCAGCTAATTATGGCTGGTTCGGGAGAAGATGATTATGTTAACTATCTGAAGAACTTAGTTAAAGATCGTGGCTTGGCTGAATGCACTTCTTGGACGGGATTTGTAACAGGCAGAGATAAAGATTTGCTCTTACAAGGTTCAGATATCTTTGTCTTACCATCTTTTTCAGAAAACTTTGGCATTGTAGTTGCCGAGGCTGCGATCGCTTCTTTACCAATTATCATTACTCCAGGAGTACAAATCGCCCCTGACATAGCTGCTGCTAAGGCTGGATTAGTTGTCGAAGGAAAAAAAGCTGAGTTAGTGCAGGCATTATCTCAGTTAATTGCTTCACCTGAATTGCGATCGCAAATGGGGACAAATGCCAGGATATTAGCTAGTCAAAAGTATTCTTGGTCGGCGATCGCAACTCAACTTATTCAGTATTATGACGATATTATTCAATGTAAATCACTTAACGAGTATACAAATTCAACGACAAAAGTTTTGACAGATTGATAAATATAAGTTTTGCTATGAAAGTTATTAGAAATATTTGCTTTATGGGAACTCTAAGTTAGTAGTTTTTAAAGCAAAAAATTATCACAATTGTAATTATGAAAGTAGCACTTATTTGTGGTGTATCAGGTCAGGATGGGGCTTACTTAGCTAAGTTGCTGCTGGAAAAGGGTTATCTAGTATGTGGTACTTCTAGAGATGCTCAAGTATCTTCCTTTCGGAATTTACTTCGTTTAGGAATTCGCGAACAAATTAAATATGAGTCTTTAGTACCGACAGATTTCCGCAGCGTTTTGCAGGTAATTAGCAAAATTCAGCCTGATGAGATATATAATCTTGCTGGACAAACATCTGTTGGTCTATCCTTCGATCAGCCAGTAGAAACCTTGGAAAGTATCGCTACAGGCACATTGAATTTCTTAGAAGCAATTCGCTTTATTGGTGCGCCAATCAAATTCTACAATGCAGGTTCGAGCGAATCTTTTGGTGATATTGGCGATCGCCCTGCGGATGAAAATACGCCTTTTCGTCCCAGAAGTCCTTACGCAGTGGCAAAATCTACGGCTTTTTGGCAGGTGGCAAATTATCGTGAGGCATATAACATATTTGCTTGTTCTGGTATTTTATTTAATCACGAATCTCCTTTAAGACCACAAAGATTTGTGACTCAAAAAATTATTGATGCTGTATGTCGAATTGCTAAAGGTAGCAAAGAACAGTTGCATCTGGGGAATATGTCCGTAATTAGAGATTGGGGCTGGGCTGCTGAATATGTCGAGGCGATGTATTTGATGATGCAGCAAGAACAAGCACAAGATTACGTAATTGCCACAGGACACAGTTATTCTTTAGAAGAATTTGTAGCAGAAGCTTTTAAATATGTGGGTTTGGATTGGCAAGACCGTGTTACTACAGACGCTAGCTTATTAAGACCTACGGATTTAGCAATCAGCAAAAGTAATCCCCTCAAGGCAAAAGAAAAACTTGGTTGGTCAGCCAGATATAAGATGCACGATGTCGTCAAAATGATGGTGGATGCCTATTATTGATATTGATAGATGCAATTTAAATACATTAAATACAAAGGCAAGAAGAGAATTTATCTGGTCATAGCTGGTCTAACTGTAATTTTGCTGTTAATATTTGGCATACCGTTTAAATTAGCGATCGCCCGTTATCAAGCACCTATTCCCCAAGCCATTCTTACTCTCGGTGGCGATCCAGCCAGGGAGGAATTTACCGCACAATTTGCTCAATCTCATCCCGACCTACCTATTTGGGTTTCTACTGGCAGCGAAATAACCAGAGCCAGAGAAATCTTTCACGAGGCAGGTATCGATAAGAATCGGCAGATATATCTCGATCGCCGTGCTACTGATACGGTTACTAACTTTACTACTTTAGTTGCAGATTTTAACAAGCAGCATATTCAGCATATTTACTTGATTACTTCTGATTTTCATATGCCCAGAGCTAAAGCGATCGCTTTTATAGTTTTAGGTAGTCAAGGAATTACTTGGACTCCTGTTTCTTTAAAGACAAATATATCTCCTGAATCTAAACTAAAAATTCTTCGTGATGTTGGGCGTTCTTTTATTTGGCTGCTAACCAAACGCACGGGGTCTAGTTTGAATGGTAGATAATATAGCGTTTTTTGTATTATTAATGAGGTACACCTCGATTGTGTTTGGTTAAAGGGAAACGGGGAAAGGGAAAAATCCTGTACCCCATGACTCTGAGAATCGCTATAAAAGTTAAAGTTCTAAAATAATAATCAAAGACATTAATAAAAAGAATCAAAATGGAAGCGTTCATCGAAGGTGCGGCTACGCCGCTTGCTATTCCTAAAGGATTTAAAGTAACTCCAAAACAGTTTGAGCAACTAGCTGATGCCGAACAAATAGCCAGATTGGAGTTAACTAAAAATGGAGAACTAATTATCATGAGTCCAACTGGAGGTGAAGCAGGGAGAAAAAATTTCAATTTATATTTGGATCTGGGAAATTGGAATCGTCAAACAAACCTGGGAGAAGCTTTTGATTCTTCTACTGTTTTTGTATTGCCTAATGGTGCTAGAAGAAGTCCTGATGTTAGCTGGATTAGATTAGAACGCTGGAATAGTTTAACTCTTCAAGAAAAACAAGGTTTTCCCCCCATCGCTCCTGATTTTGTGATCGAACTTGTTGGTCCTAGCGATCTTAAAAACCAAAGATATGAAAATTTACAGGCAAAAATGCAGGAGTATTTAGATAATGGCATTGAACTTGGTTGGTTAATCGAGCCATCAGCCAAAACAGTCGAAATATATAGATCGCAGCAGCAGGTAGAGATAGTAAATAATCCTTTAACTTTATCAGGAGAAGATGTTTTACCTGAATTTACTTTAAATTTGACTAGAATTTTCTAATTTCTAACTTTACCCATATGGGTTTCGAGTAGTAGTCCAGTTTAGTAGGGTGGGCAACAATCAGGTTTAACTTATATAACCGTGCTTCAAAATAGTTTTGTCCACCTTATACCAGTTAGAAAAAAGAGTGCAACCAATAACTCGTAGTGCGAGGCACACCCCACCCTACCCTAGGGCTGTTTCATTCTTTTTAAATCGAAAGGAATGGGGAGTTAGGGAAATGGGGGAATGGGGAAATAGAGAAATACAAATAATTTAGTTCTTTGATAACAACCATTTATCAGCACTATTAGTCATGATGACAATTAATCCTAAAATCTGATTATATTGGCTATAAAGTTTTCTTCCTGAATCTACGTCCAAATATTGGCATTTAACCGCGAACTTTAACCAAACTTGAGTTTCCGCAGCTTCAGCTTCGGCATCATTCAGCTTAGATAAAAAAGAGCCTTTATAACGTCTTCTTCTCCAAGCTTCTGCCAAGTTAGCGCACACTGAACGAGACGAACGTCGAATTTGGTCAGTTAAAGAATATTTCTCTTCAACTAGGAAATTTTGAGAAAGCTCAAATATTTCCATAGCAGCATCGAAGGCAATTTGATAGACTTCTAAGTCTTCATGGCTACTGATAAATTTTGAGTTATTTCGCTGCATTTGAGTTTCCCTAAGTCCCTATCTCCCTAATTCCCCACTATTCTAGAATTTTTCTGAGAATGAAACAGCCCTACCCTAAGATGGGGGATTTAGGGGGCAGTAAAAAATTTTAAATTATCGATCCATGTCTTAATTAAGCGACTTTCATAAAGTTAATTCTTAATTTGGCAATTGTGGAAAATACCGTATCTTAAATTATTTTCTCTCTTTTCCGTGCGTTTTTTGAGTTTTATACTGATGCCATTTTCGATCGGCAAGATTAATTTATAAAGAGCTATAAAACGTGTGATCTAGATCGAACAACCGATGTGATCTTACTATCAATACCTTATTAAGCGACTGTAATCAAAACAATATTCAACGTCAAAATCTCAAATTATTAGATCAATTAATCTAAGCGATCAACTTATAAATTTTATTTCTATCTCTATTAGTCAAGAAACACAGTAATAACCAAAATTTTATGTTCAATAATACTGCGATCGCACCAAGCATTAAAAACACTTTTGTCCCTGCTCAACAAATTGTCTTCATCGACTCGCAAGTAGAAGACTATCAACTGCTGGCTAATGGTGTAATACCAGGTATAGAAGTTGTTGTTTTAGAGAGCGATCGCAATGGCATCGAACAACTAACAGAAGTCCTCAGCCAAAGAACTGATATATCTACGATACACCTAGTTTCCCATGGTTCGCCTGGCTGTATATATCTCGGCAATACACAACTAAGTTTAGATACTTTAAATAAATATCAATTAGAACTAAAAACTTGGTTCTCCCAGTCTCCCAGTCTCCTTCTCTACGGTTGTAACGTTGCTGCTGGCGATGCTGGCGAAGAATTTATTGCCAAACTACACGATTTTACTGGTGCGGAAATCGCTGCATCAACAACACGCACTGGTAATACTGCTCTTGGTGGCGATTGGAATTTAGAAGTTACTACAGGCGATCTTGCTGTCTCACTGGCTTTTGAGCAAGAAACTCTCGATAATTATTCGTTTGTTCTGCCTGTTTTTAATAACGTCTATTACGGCATCTTTACTCCTAGTAGCGGTACTGCCAATCAACTAAGAACAGTTAATCTTACCGACGGCTCTTCTACTCCAGTTACCAACAGTACAACTCTATTTAATACTAACGCTATAAGTAGAGGAGCAAGAACAGGCAGGATCTATTACATAGAAAATGTAACTAATGGCAGAGTTGCCTACTACGATACTCTGGCTGGTACTCACACTCAAGTAGGTACGACTGGAGCTACTGGTGTTTCATTTATTAAAATGGCGCAAGCCCAAGATGGAACGATTTGGGCATCTGGTAGTAATAATGTACTTTACACTATCAATCCTGGTACGGGTGCAGCTACTCAAGCCTATACAATGCCGTCAGGGACATTTCCTACCGCTACTGCAAGCGGTGATATGGCTTTCGATCCCAATAATGCTAACGTACTTTACATTACCAGAGGTGCTAGTGGTAGCAATATTGAAACTTATCGTGTTACTTTAAATCCTACTAATCTCAGCAGCAGCACTACTACTAAAATTGGCACTGATACTGGTCAAAATGCCACTACCTCTGGCTCTCTTGCTTTTGGCAACGATGGCAATTTATATGCCTCTAGCAATGGTAACTTAATCCAAATTAATACCACTACAGGCGTTGGTACTATTGTTGCTACTGGTGTTTTTTCTGCTGCTAATGGTAGTGTTAGTGACTTTGGAACGCTTCCCATTGCTCAAGCCAGTACGGCTAATGCTCCCACTGCAAATAATGACAGTTATGAAGTCGTCCGTAATGGCAGCATTAATGTCAGAACGACTACTAATGGTATTCTCACCAACGATACCGATCCTAACGGCGACATTTTAACTATTTTAGGTGTCACTCAGCCTACAAACGGAACGGTTACTTTTAACGATAATCAGACTCCTTTCGACTCCAGTGATGATACTGTAACCTATACTCCCACTACGGGTTTTACGGGAACTGATGCTTTTACTTATACTATTAGTGACGGCAAAGGGGGTTATAGTACAGCAACAGTAAACATTAAGGTCAACAATCCACCAGTAATTGACTTAGATGGCAACAATAGCAGTGGTGCTACGGGCAACAACTATCAAAACAAATTTAGCTTTAATGGTTCTGCCGTAACCATTGCCGATGCCGACACAATTATTACCGATACTGATGACACCAACATCGAATCGGCAACCATTACCCTAACTAACCGTCCTAATGGCGCGAGTGAAAGTCTTGCGGTACTTGGTACATTACCGACTGGTATCACCGCTAGTGCCTATAATTCAACCACAGGCGTAATTACCCTTACAGGTACGGCAACACTTGCTAATTATCAAAGTGCGATCGCTCAAATTACCTACAATAATACGGCACTAACAGGAAGACTCAGCGGCGATCGCACAATTAATGTCGTAGTTAATGATGGTAATGCTGATAGCAATACCGCCATTTCAACTATTAGCGTTAGTTTACTCAACAACAGCGCACCCACCCTAGATCTTGATGGCAACAACAGCAGTGGGGCGACAGGTGCCAACTATCTCACCACCTTTACCGAAAAAGGTAGTGCCGTACCCATTGGGGATACCGATGTTAGCATTACCGATGCTGACGATACCAACATCGAATCAGCAACTATTACCTTAACTAATGCTCAAGCCAGCGATTTATTAGCAGCAGGTAGTCTACCCGCAGGTATTACCGCTAGTGCCTACAATGCGACCACAGGAGTAATAACCCTTAGTGGAGGTGCTACTTTAGCGAATTATCAAACGGCAATTAGAGCAATTACTTTCAACAACACCTCAAATAATCCCAGTACCACCCCTCGCACGGTCAATGTTGTAGTTAATGATGGTAATAATAACAGCAACACCGCCGTCTCAACCATTAACGTAACTCCAGTCAACGACCCACCAGTAATTGATTTAGATGCCAATGATAGTAGTACGGCAACAGGTGCCAACTATCTCACCACCTTTACCGAAAAAGGTGCTGCCGTCTCCATTGGCGATACTGATGTCAGCATTACCGACCCCGATAACACCAACATCGCTTCGGCAACCATTACCTTAACCAAT
>JBBSPC010000007.1:0-60791 GCA_038259125.1 Chroococcales cyanobacterium
ACTATTCTTTTAATCGGCAATGCGTTAAATTAATTTATTTTTATTCATTAAACTTTACCGTATTCGTCATCTTCTCTTCTCGGTTTCTCAATAGACTAACAAAGTTGATAATGCTTAGTTACTTAAAAATAGCCGTAAATCTTTCTGGTTACTTGTTTCCAGTCTATTTTTTACGTCGAACTCAGGTTATTTATAATATTCCCAGTCTGAGATTTAAACTAATAATTAACTGTGTATTCTTAACAACTATTTTTTAAGCTGAATAAAAATTTAAAGCTAACTCATATTAATCTAGTATAATTTGCTACAAATTAAAATTACCTAGTATAACCACAGCAGCTATAGCAACAACAGAACAGTTAGAAAGCGCGATCGCATTTATGATTTGTCAAAATCTTGTCAATACTGACATAACAATGACATGGCTATGAAAGAAGTGCTTGTTAGCTTAAGACGATAAATCATTTTTTGTTGTTAAGCTTTTTATTTTTTGGGGTAGAAACTATGAAGACTTGTATTTGCTGTTCCCATAATTTACTGCTTCATCTTCGTTCCCATAACCTTTATTGGTATTGTCAACACTGTCGTTCAGAATTCAATAGCTTTTCAAGCATTCGTGAGCAATCAAAACCATCTAAGTCAAAGCAAATTCAATCTCATAGCTCATGTTTAATTTCTGCACAATAATTATTAAAATTATTAATATTTATAACGATGAATCCACCTCAAACAATTGCTTTAATTTCAGTTTATAGCGATCCTGCTGCGGAAGTTGGCAGTCAAAATGTATATGTGCGATCTTTAGCAGAAGCTTTATCTCGTTTAGGATGGCAGGTAGATATATTTACCCGCAAAACCGATGTTGTCCAAGCAAATATAGTACAGCATAATTCTAATTGTCGAACTATTCGCCTAAATGCTGGGAGAATGCAACATATCCCCCGACAACAATTAATTGGTTACTTGCCAGAATTTCTCAAACAACTACGCCAGTTTCAACTAATTAACAGAATTCAGTATCGTTTAATTCATACTAATTACTAGCTGTCGGCTTGGGTAGGTATGGAACTTAAGAAAACACAGCCTCTTAAACACGTCCATACTTATCATTCTCTTGGTGCTGTAAAATATGCTCATGCTAACAATTTTACCAATATTGCCAAAACTCGTTTAGCAATCGAAAAAGCTTGTTTGGAAACAGCCGATTTAAGTATTGCCACTTGCCCTCAGCAAAAAGAATATCTACAAGAATTAGTTTCTTCTACCAAAGGCAACATCGAGATTGTCCCCTGCGCTACGGATACTAGAATATTTGGCTCGGTTGCCCATAAAACAGCCAGACAAAAACTAGGAATTGAGCCTGATATATTCAATATCCTTTATGTTGGCAGGTTCGATCATCATCAGCGATCGCCCAGATTTAATCTTAATGGACATTGCCATTAAAGGAGAAATTGATGGTATCGAAACAGCAGAGAAAATTAAAGAAATAGCTGATATTCCCTTAATATTTCTAACAGCCTACGCCAGTGATGAAACTTTAGAAAGAGCTTCCAAGACAGGCTGCTATGGTTATTTAATTAAACCTTTTAGAGATAGAGAATTGCAGGCTACAGTTAAAATGGCTCTGAGTAAATATCAAGAGCAATCTGCAATTCAACAAGCTTTGCAATCTACTGTAAATGATTATTCATCACATTACGATGATATTTATAAAAATAGTCTAACTAATTTGCCTAACAAGCTATTTTTAAGAGATTTATTTGATTACTTGTCATCCACATTAGGATCGTCTGTCAAGCTAACAAACCAAAGCGATAACCATGATAATTTAGCAATAGCAGAAAATCAGGACAGACAACAGCCACTATCAGAATTATTAGCTCTATTTAACATCAGCCTTGATAGACTAGAAAAAGTAAGCAATTTTTTGACCAAAGAACAACAAGATACTTTAGTTAAAGAAATAGCACAACGTCTGAGCAATTGCGTCGGCAGTTTTGATGACAATGGAGCGATAGTGTATTTAGAGCCAGATAACTATGTGGTTATGGTAACTTTGGATCAAAAACAAACGGCACAAAACTACGGACAAGAAATTATTAATCAACTACGACAAGCTTTTGATGTTGATAACCAAGAAATATTTCTCCCCACTAATATTGGCATTGCTTTTTCCCCCCTTGATAGTACAGATATTGAAGAGTTATTAGAGCAGAGTCAAAAAGCTAGAGATTATGCGGCAAGCCAGGGGAGAAATCGTTGTCAGTTGTTTACTTTTGCTTTTAACATTAAAAATTCTAGAGCCTCGGAAAGTTTAACCATAGAAGCTGATTTACATCGTGCTTTAGAAAGGGAAGAGCTAGAGTTATATTATCAGCCTAAGATTAATCCGAAAAATAATTCTATTGTAGGAGCAGAAGCCTTAATACGCTGGAATCATCCTGTTATGGGGAGAATTACAGCAGACAAATTTATCCCTCTAGCTGAAGAAAACGGTTTGATTAGACCAATCAGTGAGTGGATTATGCACTGTGCTTGTAAACAAATGAATGAATGGCACAATGCTGGATTTGATTTTCTCAGAATTGCCGTCAATTTATCGGGATTTCAATTTAGACAATCAGATTTATTTCATCAAATTACTCAAATTTTGTTTAAAACATCTTTAAATCCTCACTACTTAGAGCTAGAGTTGACGGAAACGATTTTAGTGGAAAATATTAAAACAAATATTCAAAGATTGAATTTACTTAAGAAGTTAGGAATCCAAATAGCGTTAGACGATTTTGGCACTGGATATTCATCTTTAGGCTATTTACAGCAGTTTCCCTTTGATATTTTGAAGATCGATTCTTGTTTTGTTCGTAATATTGATAGCAATAAAGTTAATGCTGTAATCACCAAAAATACTATTGAGATGGCACATCAATTGGGTTTAAAAGTAGTTGCCGAAGGTGTAGAAACAAAGGCAGAATTAAACTATCTTCAGCAGTGTCAATGTGATGAAATTCAAGGTTTTTTGTATAGTCGTCCTTTGGCAGCCAAAGAATTTCAAAAATTGTTGATGAACAATATTAGTCTTCCCTTACAAGAAGTCTAGTTATTAGAGTTTAAATAATTGAAGTCATGTCCATAACTCAAGCTTTACCCCATATTTTAGTTGTTGATGATAATGCTTGTAATTTAGATCTTGTCTGTAGAATTTTTGCTAAAGCTAATTTAAAAATTTCTACGGCACTAGATGGCATTGATGCTATTAATCAAGTTAAATTGAACCCCCCAGAACTAATTTTATTAGATGGGATGATGCCTAAGCTTGATGGATTTGAAACTTGTCGCTTGCTTAAAGAAGATCCTACTACTTGTGATATTCCGATTATTTTTATGACTGCTTTAGCAGAAACCGAAAGAAAGGTTAAAGCTTTTAAATTGGGAGCAAGTGACTATATTACTAAACCTTTTCAAAAAGCCGAATTGATGGCTAGGGTTGAATATCAGCTAGAGTTACTTAATTTACGTCAAACCTTAGAAAAGCAAAATGATTTATTACAACGTGAAATTAACGAAAGATATGAAACAGAAGTTTCTTTACTAGATACAAATGAACGGCTTGCTAATGTTAATCAATCCCTTATCGCTGAGATAGAAAATCGTAAAATAGCAGAAAAGAAACTCAAACAATCTCTCGAAGAAAAAGAGTTACTGCTCAAGGAAATTCATCACCGAGTTAAGAATAATCTTTTTATTGTTTCTAGTCTTTTAGAGTCTCAGGCGGAATATATTGATAATCCTCAAGCACTTAAAATGCTGAGCGATAGTCAAAATCGTATTACCTCAATGGCTTTGATTCACGAACAACTCCACTCTAGTACTAGTTTATGTCAGATTGACTTTCAGCAATACTTGACTACACTAACTAATTATTTAATTGATTCTTATTTAACCAACACTATTAAGGTTAGTACTAATATTCAGCAGGTTTATTTAAATATAGAAACTTCTAATGCTTGCGGATTGATTATTAATGAATTAATTTCTAATGCAGTCGAACACGCCTTTATAGGACGAAATCAAGGCGATATTAGCCTGGAGTTTACGCAAAATAGCGATCAATTCACTTTGATAATTAAGGATGACGGCATCGGCTTTCCTGAGTGTAAAAACTTTTATCATAGCGAATCATTAGGCTTAGAACTTGTTTCTACCTTGGTAGAACAACTAGAGGGAAAAATAGAAATGACTAATGATAATGGAACCAAAGTTAAAATTACATTTGCAGAACTAAACTACAAAAATAGACTTTGATTCTGACAATTGTACCAAAATCCCCCAATTCAATTAATTTTGGGGGATTTCAAGGAGTTAGCGTTTTAATTTCTGCAAATAAAGTACAATTATCTAGATCATGCCTTCGACAAAGGGATGGAAGAAAAAAGCGATCGCAACTACGGCATAAGTTGCTACTAACAAACTACCTTCTAGCCAATTAGATTCGCCATCAGAACTAATAGAGTTGGCAATCAATACGGCAACGCTAACTGCCACAAGTTCAAAAGGATTAAAGTTAAGATCCATTGGTTGACCAATAATCCAGCCAGTAATGACTAACACTGGGGCAACAAACAAAGCAATCTGCATACTTGAACCCATTGCCACGGATACTGAAAGATCCATCTTGTCTTTCATGGCAACAGTTACTGCCGTAGCGTGTTCTGCTGCGTTACCAATAATTGGCAGCAGGATAACCCCAGTAAATAAAGCACTCAAACCTAATTGAGTAGTTGCCACTTCTAAAGAATCTACCAATAGTTCTGATTCTACTGCCACAGCTAAAGTGACAGCTAACAAAATAAAGATCCAGAAAGGTAAGTTAACTTCGGGTTCACCTTCTCCCCCTTCATCTAGATCAGCATCTCCTACATCGCAAAGATAAGCATGAGTTTTCATCGAAAAAAGTAAAGTTAGCCCATAAACTAAAATTAAAATCCCCGCCACGGCTACGGACAGATTTTGTAACGTTTGTTCTTCAATACCTGTAGATGTATACTGAACCGCTGTAGGTAGAAGCAGCGCGATTACAGCTAAGTTCATTGTCGAAGCATTAAGACGGGCTACGGTAGGCTCAAATTTCTGCACTTTAAATTTTAAACCACCCAGCAACATAGAAAACCCCATTACCAATAGCAGGTTACTGACGATTGAACCAGTAATAGTAGCTTTGACTACACCCACTAAACCAGCTTTAAGGGCAATAAAAGCCAAAATTAATTCTGTGGCGTTACCAAAGGTAGCATTGAGTAGTCCACCAATACTCGGCCCAGTGACTACAGCGATCTCTTCGGTAGCAGTACCCATATAAGAAGCTAAAGGCACAATGCCTAAACCTGCCGTGATAAATACGACGGATTCTCCCCATTCTAAAAAATGTGCAGCAATCGAAATGGGGATAAATACTAATAAAACTAAGAAAAATGTGTCTTTATTGAACATACTGACTGGTTATTCCTCGATCTAATTCTTTCATTGTCATAACACTTTCGCTAATATTATTGTCTTTTTTGTTTCAATACCTAGAAAATTATGTATTTTGATAGAATTGCTGAAAGGACGAGCCTATAGCTAAAGTTATAGATATATTTTTTTAATGCTGGAATTTTTACAAACACAGTTATTTTTCTTAGAGAGATTTGCCGATCGCTTGGTTTCAACTCAGTTGACTCACCTCAGCGCAGTTAGTGTAGGGGTAATATTTTTAGCAGGACTGTTTACTAGCCTAACTCCTTGTATGCTGTCGATGTTACCCATTACCGTCGGCTATATTGGCGGTTATGAATCTAAGGGAAGATTACAGGCAGCAGCACAGTCTAGCTGGTTTGCTTTAGGGTTAGCCACCACCTTAGCCATATTGGGTATTGTCGCTACATCTATAGGCAAGGTATACGGACAGATTGGAATTGGTTTACCCATTGTCGTTAGCTTGGTTGCGATCGCTATGGGACTGAACTTATTGGAAATTCTACCATTACGCTTTCCTTCTCTGGGGGCAACGGATTGGATTAGTGAAGATCTACCCCGTGGACTGCGTTCTTATTTGCTAGGGTTGACTTTTGGCTTGATAGCCTCCCCTTGCAGTACCCCTGTTTTAGCAACACTATTGACCTGGGTAGCGACAACGCAGAATTTAGTTTTAGGTGGAGTTTTATTAATTGCCTATGCGATCGGTTACGTCACGCCCTTAGTTATCGCAGGCACTTTTACCGCCTCAATTAAGAAAATTCTAGAGTTGCGTCGTTGGTCTAGCTGGATTAATCCCGTCAGTGGTGCTTTATTGCTAGGATTTGGCATTTTTTCTTTATTATCCCGTTTATCAGCTATCAGCTATAAGCTATAAGCTTTAGGATTGCGTCGCCAAAAATGGGATATAAGTAGATCGATGTAATTAAATATAAAACGGTGATGACAAGTAGTAGGTAGATCCTATTTTAATCAGCGATCGCACCCTCGACAGTCGCTACAATGGTGGTAACCCCGCGCCAGTTCCTACAACGGAGGGAACCTCCGCAACGGACTGGCTTCACAACGGGCTGTCTCGCAGTTTATGATTTTCAAATTTAATTTCTTGAGATTCAAGTAAATTGACTGTTTTAACTCCCCCAGGACATTCATATTCGGGGGTCAACAAATGCCGTTTACAAAATCTATGCTGCTGCCATCTGACGACAAGATTCTGCACAACGTTGACAGGATTCCGCACAGCGTTTGCAGTGATCGCTATCATGACTGCCACACTCTTCAGCACAGCGATCGCAAGCTTCAGCGCAAACACCACACATTTGGGCGTGAATACCAGAGGAACGCATCATAAAACGAGCGCATAATGCGCAGGTATCGGAACAATCACGGCATAATTCAATACATTTGGACATCATTTGCACCATATCGCTGTTGAGACAGGCGCTAGCGCAGTTCTCGCAATCTTTTAAACAATCTAGACAAGCCTGAATACAAGAATCTAAATTGGATGATTGAGTTTGAGTAGCTGTCATAATTTTACTTGACTAATAATAAATTAAAACGAGGTTATTCGTCTTTAAGTTATAGATTACAAATAAGCAAACATGATTTCATCTAACCAAGGAAATAGTCTTAATTCATTACTAAGCTGATGTGCATTTAAACTGTATATTTTTGAATTAGGCAACAAATCATCAAACCCTCTCCCCGTCTCCGTGTCCCCTAGTCTCCCAGTCAATCTATACCAAGGTTTATTGTTTCCTGCCTACTTAATTCGTCCAATCGTAGATCAACTCTCACTTAATACAAGGTTCGCCTTGACATTGGTTAACTTCCACCAATACATGAGTAAGAGAAGATATTCCATTGAGCAAGCTTTTATAGTGTTCGGGCGATCGCGGAAAATGTGTGACCAGGGAAATGGTTGCAGCCAAACGATTTTCACCGACATACCAGACGTGTAAGTCAGCGATCTGATTATCGGCATCGGCTTCAATAACAGTCATGATATCTAACTTAGTTTGTTTATCAATTGCCCCATCTAGCAAAATAGCACCTGTATCTTGAACTAAACCATAAGACCATTTAGATATAACTCCCGCACCGACTAATCCCATGACTGCATCTAACCAAATCCAACCAAGATACTTGCCAGCAAATAAAGCAATAATTGCCAAAATCGAAGTTAGGGCATCGGTAATGACGTGAATATAAGCAGCCCGAAGGTTGCTATCCTGGTGGTGATGAGAATGATCGTGGTGATCGTGGTGATCGTCTTGTAATAACCAAGCACTCGCTAGATTGACGATCAAACCCAAAACGGCAACGGCGATCGCTTCGTTAAATTGAATGGCTTCAGGTTGAAAAAAACGAGTTAGAGACTCAACAGCAATAGCCAAAGCCGTTACTGCTAATGCCACCGCACTAGTATAACCGCCGAGGATCGTGACTTTTCCCGTACCAAAGGTATATTTGGAGTTATTGACATTATGGCGAGAATAACGATACGCAAAAACTGCAATGCCAAAAGCTGCTACATGAGTTGCCATATGCCAACCGTCGGCTAGCAAAGACATCGAACCGAAGAAACTCCCTGCTACAATTTCCACCACCATAGTTATAGCGGTAAGCCACATTACAGTGGTGGTATTTTTTTCAGCGCGATCGCGATTGACTAAAAAATCGTGGGAATGTTGCCACTGTTCTAATGTATCTTTGTGCATAAAAATTCTCTTAATTAACCAGCTTTAATTATTTTAGAAAATAAATCAGCTTTCATCAGCTTCGGCTTTGATTACGCCTCGATACATATTCATACCACAAGTATAGGATTGGCTATAGCCAGTGCGATCATCAAACCAAGAACAATTTGATAAAATAAATTAAACTAAATATTCAAACAACACCTTGATGAATATACCCGATCTGAAATATATATCCGATGAAAAAGGCGATCGGATTGCTGTAATTGTTCCAATTGAATTATGGGAAGAGTTAACAAGTGAGAATGATGTCGATGCAACGGAAGATTTATTAAGTATCGCTGGTTTTGAGTCTGCTTTCAAAAAAGCCAATCGACAAGTTAAAAAAGGAAAGACTAAAGATTGGCGTATGATTAGAGGCGATGTATAAAGTTCGGTTGTCTTTAGAAGCTGAAAAAGTTTTTGTAAAAAGCGATAAGACTCTAGCTAAAAAATTAGCAAGATGCTTCAAAAACTTAGAAGATAATCCTCGTTATCATGCCAGCATCAAGCCATTAAAAGGTTCTTATTCTGGCTATTATCGCTACAGAGTCAGAGATTACCGAGTTGTCTATTTATAGAAGATGAATTAGTTATAGTCAATGTAATTTTTATTGCTCATCGTAGTAAAGTTTATGAATAGTTCTAGATCTTTCCAGTTTTCAATGATTTTTATGGTTTAGTTGCGATCGCTCATAAGGTTTATCGATCTATATGGCACTCAATCCAAGATAATTTACAAATAGGATAAAATCTTTGTCTGAAATTAGTTTTTTCTAAAATTCAGCATCTACACCGATATCGAACAATTGTACAGACAGTTATATTGGACAATATAGCGTCTATAAAGCGAAAAATACATAAACAATATAAAATAATGCATTTCCTCAAAAATAGAGAGGGATATATACTTATAATGCGATAATTACCCCACGATACATATTCATCCCGCAGGTAAAAGTATACTCTCCTGGTTTTTCTGGTACGATTTCGACAGAAGTAGTTTCATCTAAAGTTAAATCCAATGCCTTATTAAAGTCGGGCAATAACACCTGTTCTAAACAGCCACTAGGATCTTGACGGTAAAAATTCAATCTAACAGGTTCGCCAGCAGTCACTTCAATTCTGTCGGGTGTATAACCACCATCTACCACAATATCAACCTCTTGGATTCCCTCTTTAACCTGTGCCTTTTGGGATTTAGTTTTACTAAACATAAACCACCAAAGTTCTGCACCAATTAAGCCCAAACCACCTACAGCAACTGCCAGTTTTAGACTTAGAGGCTGTTCTATCTTTTGAAACTGGCTCGTTTGTTCCCCTGCCGAAGCAGGCATTTTTACCTCTCTATTATTTTGGGCTAATGTACTGTTAGTAGTCAAAGCTAACAGGAATCCCAAACCAGCTAAACTGCTAATAATTCTGTTTTTATTCAACATATTATTTTAAAAGTAGAAAGTTCACGTTCAAAAAGCTGATAGCTGTTAGCTATCAGCTTTTCTTAAAATTACGCAGACGTAGGGCGTTAGTCACCACCGAAACCGAACTAAACGCCATCGCACCGCCAGCAATAATCGGATTGAGCAACCAACCAAAGAAAGGAAACAAAATTCCTGCTGCGATAGGAATACCGATAACGTTATAAACAAAGGCAAAGAAAAGATTTTGACGAATATTATTCATTGTCGCTTTACTCAATTCAATGGCAGTAACAATGCCCTGTAGTTCTCCCGAAATCAGCGTAATATCACTAGCTGCGATCGCTACATCTGTTCCCGTACCAATCGCAATACCCACATCAGCTTGAGCCAGTGCAGGAGCATCATTAATGCCATCCCCTACCATTGCAACTATCTTTCCTTCCTGCTGAAGTTCTCTTACCTTGGCAGCTTTTTGCTCGGGACGTACTTCTGCTTCTACTCTAACTATACCCACCTGACGAGCGATCGCTTCTGCTGTTTTTTGATTATCTCCCGTTAGCATTACTACTTCTAAATCTAGGTTACGTAATGCTTTAACTGCTGCGGTTGAAGAAGGTTTAACGGCATCGGTAATACCCATAATACCCTCTAGTTCGCCATCTACGGCAATTAGTACTACGGTTTTGGCTTCACCTTCCCAAATATCTTTTTGTTGTAAAGTATCGGTTTTAATTCCCAATTCAGACATCCAGCGTTGAGTGCCAATCTGTACTAAGCGATCGCCAACAGTTCCTTGTACGCCACTTCCTGCTACTGCTTCAAAGTTATCAGTTTCTGGTATGTCTATATTCTGTGACTGGGCATATCTAACTACTGCCTCAGCTAAAGGATGTTCGGAGTTACGTTCGACTGCTGCGACTAAACGCAATAACTTTAATTCTGTACCGTTGGTAATACCTCTAACGGTATTGTAATCAGTAACAGTAGGTTTTCCGACCGTAATCGTGCCAGTTTTATCAAGGACAATAGTTTGTAGTTTATGAGCCAACTCTAAACTCTCTGCACCCTTTATAAGAATACCGTTCTCTGCACCTTTTCCCGTACCCACCATAACCGACGTAGGGGTAGCTAAACCTAAAGCACAGGGACAGGCAATAATTAACACTCCAACAGTAGTAATTAAAGCTAGGGAGACATTACCCATGATAGTAAACCAAAGGACAAAAGTTACAATGGCGATCGCCATGACTACAGGTACAAACCAACCAGTTACCTTGTCAGCCAGTTTTTGAATTGGTGCTTTTGAGCCTTGAGCATCCTGCACCAATTGAACGATCTGCGCTAAAACCGTATTTGTGCCAACTCTAGTAGCTTTAAATTTAAAACTGCCAGTCTTATTAATAGTTGCGCCAATCACTTCATCCCCTGGCTGCTTTTCAACAGGAATACTTTCTCCTGTTACCATCGCTTCATCAACGGTTGAGTTCCCGCTAATGATTTCTCCATCGACGGGAATTTTTTCACCAGGGCGTACTAAGATGGTGTCGTCAATTTGTACTTCGTTAATTGGTACATCTATTTCTCTTCCGTCACGAATTACTCTGGCATCTTTAGCCTGTAAACCCATCAGTTGCCGAATTGCTTCCGAGGTTTGTCCCCTGGCTCGATTTTCAAACCACTGTCCTAACAAAATTAAAGTAATAACTACGGCTGCGGTTTCGTAGTAGACTTCTGGTATTAAGCCCTGACTGAGAAAGAAGTCAGGAAAAACAGTAGCAAATAAAGAATAAAAGTAGGCTGCACTTGTACCCAGAGCAATCAAAGTATCCATCGTAGCTGCATGACGTTTAAAAGCTTTCCACGCACCAATATAAAATCTGTAACCACACCAAAACTGTACGGGTGCGGTCAAAATTAATTGTAACCAGGGGTTATGCAACCATGCAGGAATAAAAGGCAGTTTTAATCCTGTCATCATCGGCAAAGAACCAAAGATTAGCAACAGGCTAATTACGCCACCAACAATTATTTTGAGCTTTAGATCGCGAGATTCGGCTTTACGGGCAGCTTGTTCTTGGTCATTCTCTCCCGTAACCATTTCTTGTTCTTGGAGAGAATAAGATGAGTATCCTGCCTCTTCTACTGCCTCTTGAATATCTTCAATACTGGTTTGACGGGGATTATATGCGATCGCAGCTTGTTCTGCACCAAAGTTAACGTTACATGACTCTACCCCTGGTACATTACTAATTGCTTCTTCGATACTGCTAGCGCAGGAAGCGCAACTCATCCCCCTAAGTTTGAGATTTATCTTTTCTACATTTGTCTTTGCATTCATGATTGATAGTTAAGGGCAATTTGCGAATCGCCCTTACAGAGAGTTTTGTATCTTGATTGTTTATTTAGGCAGGGGGATAGCCAGCAGCAGAAATTGCTTCTTTTACAGATGATTCTGAGGCTTGCGTATTTACTACTACCTGTTTGCTTTTAAGATCGGCTTTGACTGATGCTTTAGGATCTATTGAGAGAACTGCTTGAGTAATGGTTTCGCCACAAGCACCACAAGCCATGTTAGGGACTTTTAATTCTATGGTCATGATTTTTATTACCTTGTTTATTTGGTTATACAGTTAGCTTAAACTCTCTAGTTGGCTAGAGAGTCAAGTGATATTTAAAATTAATTTCAATATGCAACGTTAGAAATTTTTAAAATGCGGTCGATGTTAATCTATTTACGACGCTGTAACTATATGAGAAAACAAGCTAGTCTATAGATAGAATATTGCAGTCTTACAGCTATTAAGAGCCTTAATATCGATGTTAGTTGCTCCAGCAGAAAAAGCGATGTGGGAAAAATTGTCCTCCAAAAATGGCAATTCAAATCTTACAGACAAACAAATCAATGCTAAGTACGAAAAAGGACAGCAAAGAATTCTGACGGAGATGAATCGAGAGAAGCTACCAAGCTTTGCTGATTCTCTCAAAAGACCTAAGTATATGGATCTTAGTCCATTTTATCAACGTAGATTGCGCTGGGATAAACAAAAACAATCACAGCTTATTGAATCATTTCTAATTAACATCCCTGTGCCACCGATCATTCTCTATGAAAGAGAATATAACTCGTATGAAGTTATGGATGGACAGCAGAGGATTACCGCAATCAAGGACTTTTATAGCAACAATTTAGAATTAACTGGTCTTGAGTTGTGGTCAGAATTAAATGGTCGTACATATCAGCAACTTCCCGATAAAATTAAAGCAGGAATCGATCGCAGGGCAATCTCATCTATCGTTTTAATTACTGAATCTACGCAGAATCCTGAAGAAGCTTTTTTCCTAAAACAGGTTACTTTTGAGAGGTTAAATACTGGTGGAGTTTCTCTAAGTAAGCAAGAAATACGTAATTGCATATATTCTGGAAAGTTCAATTCGTTATTGTTTGAACTTGCAAGCAATGAAATTTTTGCTAAGGCTTGGGATATTCCAATTCACAACCCAAACGAACTAAGAAACAATAATCTTTATAAAAAGATGGAAGATGTAGAATTGGTTCTACGTTTTTTTGCTTTTCGGCATTACGAAGAGTTTCGCAGAGGAATAGAAGGCTTTTTGAATTTGTATATGATTAAAAGCTTGAGTTTTGATGACACAGATATAGATGTACTCAGAGAAATATTTGTCGATACTATTAATATTGCTAGCGAAATTTACGGAGAAGATTTATTTAAACCATACGATCCTCAAACCAATAGTTGGAAAGATAAATCTTACAAGGCATTTTACGATGTAGTAATGGTAGGAATTAGTAAACATCTTAATGAAGCCGATTTGTTAATTCAAAATCAAACAAAAGTGATAGAAGCAACTAAAATCCTATTAGAACAAGATAAAAGAAAGCTGTTTACAGGAGCAGGAAGAACCAAAGAAGATTTGCAGCAGAGAATCAAATTGTTTGATAATATGCTATCTCAGGTAATTGCAGGGTAAATGGTGATTTTTCAGGAGCTTTTACGACAAGCAGAAGATAATATATCAACCGTACGCTCTGTAATTAAAACTAACGAAAATATACGACAAGTTATTTTAAGCTCCAGAAACATTCAACAAAAATCAATAGATTGCGAACAATTATTAAATTTAATTCAGAAAGATATTCCCAAGCTCAGAGATTGGAAAATATACGATCATTGTGCTGCTATTACAAAGCTATATGCTATCTATGAAAATTTTGTAGAAGACTTAGTTAGAGATTGGTTAGCATTATTACCAGAAATTTGTCCAAACTATTTCGATTTAGAAGAGAGAATCAAAAAAACTCATCAAACTGGTATAGGTAGGCTGCTAATAGATCTGAATAAAAAAAGATACGAACATCTTTTAGTAGAAGATGTGATTAATAGTTTGCATTCTGGCGTTAGTAATTTTGGTGGCTATGAACTACTACCCGATGCTTTTCTATTTCACGAGCAAAATTTACGTAGAGATACCTTAGATAAATTACTTGCTGATGCTGGTATAAAAGATAGTTGGGTCTGGATAGAGAAACATCAAGCAATTATAGATTTTGTAGAGAAGATTAGAGGAAGCCAGAACACGGCAGAAGGTGAATTGAAAGAACTAATTGTTTATCGTAACGACGCAGCGCACACAACTTTAATAGATGACTTTTTAGGATTTAATGCTTTATTGGAATTATGCACTTTTATAGAAAATTTATGTCAAGCATTGACCGACTTATTTACCTATAAAGTAATTGAGAGAAAAGAAAGAATTGGCCAAGCTAAATATATCGGTAAAATTACTGAGTGGTTCAAAAAACCGCAAGCTGGAGTTGCTAAAGTCAACAATACATTATTGAAAATTGAATCATCTTTGTTCTTAGTTGATGAGAATACTGCTTGGTGTCAATCTGCGACAGTTAAAAGTATTAAAATTAATGACAAATCGGTAAACGAGACTCAGTACATAAAAGAAGAAGTGGAAATTGGTTTGAAATTTGATATTAATGCTAGACCAGGTTTGAATTTATATATTTTGACTGACTAATAAAAATCAATATTTAATGAGAATGACCCGATTCAGTCTCGCCCTGTCCTCCTAATTCAGATTTAGTTTGATCGGGAACAAGAAAGGGAATATCGCCCCTAACCTCGGTATGTCTGATAATTCCCCCTTGCAGTCCCGCTCAGGAAACTAATCCCGTAGCTGCGATGACAGACCAATAGTCCAAACATTCTCTGGTTTCTTTCTTAAGAACTTTGGTTGGATGAACGGCACACTTAAGATAGGAATTGTTATCAAAAAAACAGCATTTGGTACAGTCGATCTTAATAAGATCTCTAAATTGGGGGTAATCGCCACAGCCAAATCCCTATGACTAGCGCAATTGAAAAGGCGATGGCAATTAAACCCAAGCCATTATCTATTTCTGCCGTCTCTTTTTCTTTTACGGGTAATTCATTCTGAGACAAAACAACGTAATAGTTTTCGTTCCGATTTGGACCGTTGAAGTATTCGCGTTCATTCATTGTCCATAAATAAGCTTTTGACGAACAGAGGCTATCGCTATTTCTACTATCCGCCACCACTAACAAACAAAGTGACAATAATTCCACCAGCCAGCCAGATATAGGACAAGATAGCTAGCCAAAACAATAGCTTTTCCGTAAATTCTTGTTTTCCGCCTCCATGATTATGTCCGCCATGATGTTCGTGTTCGCCGTTATTGTTGTCTTGTTCCTGATGGTCATGATTTTGATGTTGATGCTGCTTTTTACCACTACCAAAGCGCAACCAGGCTAAGACTCCTGTAGCTGCTAAAAATATTAAATTGAGCCAAAAAGTATAGTTGATCGCAAAACGTTCGGTTGATTGAGGATTACTAGCTGCTGCACTTTCAGGCAAAACTCCAAACAAAGAAAAGCCATAGTGCATCAAAATTGCCGTTGCTACCAAGGCTGCAAAAAATACGCCTACAATATACAAAGCAACCTTCCAGCCATAATATTTAGCATTGACACGAATCACTGGAAAAACCACCAGATCGCTAAAAATAAAAGCCATTACCCCAGCAAAGCTAACGCCATTGTTAAATAGAATTGCAGCCAGGGGAATATTACCCATCGAACCGATAAAAGTAAAAAAGGCGGCGATTGGTCCGACGACTGCATTTTCTAAAACAGCAAAAAAGCTAGGATTTTGCGTACCTGCACCCATAAATAGAGTCTGGAAAAAAGAACGGGGTACAAAAGCTGCAATAACTCCCGCTATAGTAAAGCCAAAGGTTACATCTTTCCAAACCATACCCCATTCCATAAAGTATTTTTTGGCTACCTGTTGCCATCCCTGTTTGCTGGTAATTTTGTCTTTCCAGTCAGGGGCATTTTTATCTTGTTTGTCTTCTCCTTCTTGTTCGTTTAAGCGTCTTCTGGCTTTTCTGATTAATTCTTTAGGACGAGTATAGTTAACAATTAGCCAAGAAAAAAGGATCAGGAAAATTCCACCGAGATATTCACCAACAACAAATTGCCAGCCTAAGAAGATAGCGATAATAAATCCTAATTCGATTACCAGATTAGTCGAAGCTAATAAGAAAGCCAAGGAAGGTACAAACCCCGCACCTTTTTTAAATAAAGATTTGGTGGTAGATAAAGCGGCAAAACTACAGGAACTAGAAAGAAAACCAAAGAAAGTACCGATCGCAATGCTTTTTTTGCCCGCTTTTCCCATAGTTTTCTGCATTCGTTCGCGAGTGACAAATACCTGGATTGCACTACTGATAATATAGCCAACAACAAATGCCCATAACGCCTTCCAAAAAAAGCTTAAAGAAGTAAGTACGGCTTCGCTGTAAAGCTGCCAAAAATTAGCGTCATTCATAGCTTTACTTTTGTTTATTTAGTTATAAAGTTAGCTTAAACTCTCTAGTTGGCTATAGAGTCAAGAGAGATTGGAAAATTTATTTAGATCTGAACAATAGGTAGGAAATTAGCTACGTAGAAAACCACTATACAAAAATTCTTGTCGAAATCTTTATGGTCATAGTTTATAAAATACAGCAATATATTGAAAGCGATCTTTTTATCAAAAAGTAACTATCGAGAGAATGATATTGCAAAATTTAAAATCCATAAATCTTATTGTTAAATCTGTATTTTTCCATCGTCAACAATTCTGGCTATTTTCTGGGCTAGTTTGGCTTTTATTCGTCTTACCTGCTCAGGCAGTAGAGTTAAGAGTAGCAGTTCAAAAAGAAGTTGATAGCCTTAAAGTCGGCAGTTCTACAGCGGCTATTGTTAAAGATGACACAGGAAAACAGATTGGTCAGCTAAATCCAATGTCTTCTTTGGTTGCTCAACCAGAGGGTAATGGGATTACGATTAATAACCGTGTCAATGGGGGGGAATTAATTATTGAACCTCAAGACAATGGTTATGTTTGGATTGGCGATCGCTGGTATCGCGGACAAACTCATATAATTCGCCAAGGAGATAGCTTAACTGCAATCAATTACGTTGATTTGGAACAGTATCTATATAGTGTAGTAGGGGCAGAAGCGGTTTCTAGTTGGCCTATTGAAGCTTTAAAAGCTCAGGCGGTTGCTGCTCGTTCCTATGCTCTGTATAAACGTAATACAGAGGCTAATGGTATCTATGATGTAGACACAACCGTTGGCACTCAAGTATATAAGGGTTTAGATACCGAATATACTACTACTCATGAGGCAGTTGACGATACTCATGGTCAGATTATGACTTACCATAATAAGGTTATTTTAGCTGCTTTTCATTCTTCTTCTGGCGGATACACAGAAAACGTGGAGGATGTTTGGAGTTCTCCTTTGCCCTATCTTAGAGGAGTAGTAGATTACGATCAGCAGTCTCCTGTATTTCAATGGCAAGAAACAGTTCCTGTAAGCAAAATTCAAACTTTAGTTGCTAGTGTGGGCAATATCAAAGGTTTACAGCCAGAAAAGATGACTCCCCATGGTCGGATAATTACCATGAAAGTTACAGGCGATCGCGGTACTAAAGACGTGAGTGGCAAGGATTTGCGTGCAGCCTTAGATCTTCGCAGTACTTTGTTTAGAATCTCAGCCGAAGGAAATAATCTTCTAGTTAGAGGTCGCGGTTTTGGTCATGGGTTAGGCTTAAGTCAATGGGGTGCTTATTATTTAGCTAAACAAGGAGTTGATTATCGTCGGATTCTTGCTCACTATTATCAAAATGCCAGTTTGATAAAGTTAAAATAGTAATTGTGTATTAATAGATTGTAGGGATGCCACCAAAAAAAGTTCGGTTAAAATAGATTTGGTCATTGCTAATTGCCAATTTTAAAACGAAATACAGTTTTATTAACAAGATTTAACACTGTCAAATCTTGCCAGCTAGTTATTCTTGACTAAAAATTAAAGTATTTTAACTATGACTAAATTTAGATTAGATAGCTAAAAATTGCTTAGTGCATTAATTATTAATGTGCAATGCAGTTAGATTTTAATCTCCCTTATTTTTGATTATTTACTTGAGACTTACCTATGTTAATTAGTTCTTCTTCTGTGGATGCAGATAAACTAGAATCGCCTCGTATTCTAGTCGTTTCTGTTCGTGGATACCGATTTCAAGCAGCAAATTGCTGTATTTATGAGTTTGAAGATTTACTAAGAGATTTAGAGTCGGCTCAATTGTATGAACCTAAAGGGGAGTTTGACTTTGCCAGAAAAATCTACCGTACAGCAAAGTATGCAGGTCTTTCTGATAGTTTCGCTGCCAAAGTTGCCCCTTTTCCAGAAAAGTTAACTTTAGATCATGAATACGATTTACTATTTGCCATACTAGATAATCCTTGGCAAATGCACCTATTAGAATCTATCAAAGGATGGCAAGATAAATGTCGACATACAGCCTGTTTTATTTCTGAAATGTGGGAACCTGATTTAAAAAACTGGCGACTATTTAAAGAGCCTTGGTCAAGTTTCGATCATGTGTTTTTAGGAGTAACTCGGTGTCTTGAAGGTTTGAGCAAATTAATTGAACCTCCTGTAACTTATGTTCCGCCAGCAGTTGATACCCTAAGATTTTCTCCCTATCCTAATCCTCCTCAACGTTCAATTGACGTATCTTATGTAGGCAGGCGATCGCCCATTATCCACGACGCTTTGATAGAAAAAGCAGAAAAAGATAATTTCTTTTATTATTACGATACTGTTAAAGGCAAGCTAGAAATTGGCAATCCTAGAGAACATCGCCTTTTGTTAGCTGGTCTATTTCAAAGAAGCCGTTACAACATTACCAACTACGCTAAGTTTAATGAGGCAGCAGAAACTGGAGGAACTCAGGAAATCGGCTACCGCTTTTTTGAAGGTGCAGCAGCGGGAACGGTAATGGTAGGTATGCCGCCAGGAGGGGATGCTTTCCCTCATTATTTTGATTGGGAAGATGCCATTATCAAAGTAGATTTTTCAGGAACAGACGTGGTTGAAACAATTGCTGAATTAGATACTCAACCTGAAAGACTAGAGCGGATTAGTCGGACTAACGTTGCTAATTCTTTACTTAAGCATGATTGGGCATATCGCTGGCGAGATATGCTTAAAGTATTAGGTCTTGAACCTAGTCCAGCTATGGTAGCCAGAGAGAAATACTTAAAGGAACTAGCTGGCGGTATTTTGGATAAAGTAAGTGTTTAATAATTTAGCAGTAACCTGACAAAATTATATTGCTTAAGCAAGGCGATCGCGCCTGTAAATTTGTGAACTTAGTGTTTCTTGATGCTTTTGATTGTAAGTTAACCGTTTCTTTTACAAAACTTAATAAATATAGTATATTTTTGTTAACAATTAAGTTTATAACTAAAGATTTACAATGCTAGCTCAATTTCCCTGGCTGACCGCGATAATCTTTTTACCGCTGCTAGCTGCTCTAGCAATCCCTATTCTCCCCGATAAAGATGGTAAGACCGTTCGCTGGTATGCACTTAGTGTCGGTATTACAGATTTTATTTTGATGGGCTACGCATTCTGGAATAATTATGATCCTAGTAATGCTCAATTTCAACTAACCGAGACTTATGCTTGGATTCCTCAATTAGGTGTTAATTGGACGGTTTCGGTAGATGGAATATCTGCTCCTTTGGTGTTGCTATCAGGATTCGTTACTACCTTAGCCATGCTGTCAGCATGGCAGGTAGACCGAAAGCCTCGTCTATTCTATTTCCTAATGCTGGTGCTGTACTCCGCTCAAGTTGGTGTTTTTGTAGCTCAAGATTTATTGTTGTTTTTCGTCATGTGGGAAATAGAGCTAGTTCCCGTATATTTACTAGTTTCTATTTGGGGTGGTTCCAAACGTCGTTATGCAGCTACCAAATTTTTACTTTATACCGCAGCAGCCTCCATATTTATTTTGGTAGCGGGATTAGGTATGGCTTTTTATGGAGAAAACCTTACTTTTGATATTGCTGCTTTAGCTTTAAAAGATTATCCTCTAGCTTTAGAAATGCCACTCTATGCAGGGCTACTGATTGCTTTCGGTGTCAAGTTAGCGATCTTTCCTTTGCACACTTGGCTACCCGATGCTCATGGAGAGGCATCCGCTCCTGTATCAATGATTTTGGCTGGCGTACTCTTGAAAATGGGTGGTTATGGTTTAATTCGGTTCAATATGGAGTTATTGACCGATGCTCACATTTATTTTGCTCCTGTGCTAGCAACGCTGGGAGTGATTAATATTATCTACGGTGGCTTTAGTTCCTTTGGTCAAACCAATATGAAACGCCGTTTAGCATATTCTTCTGTATCTCATATGGGTTTTGTCCTACTAGGTATCGCTTCCTTTACGGATATTGGTACCAGTGGGGCAGTATTGCAAATGCTGTCTCATGGTTTGATTGCATCATTGCTATTCTTTTTGACTGGAGTTACTTATGATCGTACACATACGCTCTTTATGGACAGAATGGACGGAATCGCTCTGGTAATGCCCAAAGTATTTGCTTTATTTACCGCAGGAGCGATGGCTTCTTTAGCACTTCCTGGAATGAGTGGTTTTGCTAGTGAGATTGCAGTGTTTGTTGGTATTACTAGCAACAATGTTTATAGTCCTGTTTTCTCTGTCACAATGGTTTTCTTAGCAGCAATAGGAATTATTATGACTCCTATTTATCTGCTGTCTATGATTCGATTAGTCTTCTTCAACTCCAATGAAGCACTAGCTTGTGATGTTGATAGATTAAAAATGAGAAAGCCTACCAATGAGGCAGCAGTTTGTTTCGGAAATAGCTGTGTGTTGCCTGGAGAAGCTCCTTTTAATGATGCCAACCCCAGAGAAATATTTATTGCAGCCTGTTTTTTGATTATGATTTTGAGTATAGGCGTGTATCCTAAGCTGGCTACTGGGATGTATGACGTAAAAACTGTGGCAATCAATGCCCAAGTGCATCAATCTCAAATGATTGTTGCTCAACAAAAGCAGTCAGCTTTAATTCAGGTGGCAATTATCAATAAACTAGTCGAATAGATATTCTGATGGTTTGAATTTGGCATTCAGCATATTAGATTGGAAAGACCGATTAGCTCATAGTGAGTGTGGCTTTTCGCTCTCTCTTTTGCTCGTACTGAATATCTGAGGATGTTTATTTTATGGAAGCTAAAATAGGTTTAGTGTAAATTTTAATAACTATTACTTGGATTTAATTATCCCAGGAAAATCTCCGCCTGATAGCCATCCATATAAAAAGACTATTGCAACCCCTATAAGCATCCATAGTAAAACTGCACGGCAATAATTAACAAAACTACGTTTACCTACTCCACAAGCACCGACAATAAAAACGATTATATTGACCACAGGAATAAAAAAAAGTAAAAATAGCCCAAACCATTCCCAAAATCCTACCGGCTCCATGATTAACTCCTGTATTTGCTACTTTTAACTATTGGCTATTTAATTTTCTAAACACTTGTCTTGAGAACTATTGATTTTAGATTAGATACGGTTTAAATATACTTTTATAGTTCCCAAATACTTTCTTTTTCTGCTTGATTTATTTATATTGCTTGAATATTTTTAATTTATTAATTCCTGTAAAAAAATATTTGTTTATCTAAAGGTAAGTAACATATTGATTTCTTGTGAAGTTAGATTGCGCCATTGTCCAGGCTGTAAGCCTGTTAAATTAATTTGTTGAGAATTGTTACCCAGAGAAACTCTAACTAATCTAAGAGTTGGGAAGCCTACCGCTGCCGTCATGCGCCGCACTTGACGATTACGTCCTTCTGTGAGGGTGATTTTTAACCAGCAAGTAGGTATATTTTGGCGATCGCGAATTGGCGGAATGCGAGGAGGAAAATCAGGTTCTTCCGATAGTATACGTACTTTTGCTTTACGGGTAAGATAGTTTTTAATCTTGATTCCGTGCCGTAGTTTATTCAAAGCCGATTCATCGGGAATACGTTCTACCTGAACATAGTAAGTGCGGGGATGAGCAAATTTAGGATTAGCAAGACGATTTTGCAGTTGTCCATTGTCAGTTAATAATAATAATCCTTCGCTATCTAAATCTAATCTACCTACAGGATAAACATTAGAGATCGGAATATAGTCTTTGAGAAGGGGACGTTTTTGCTCGCTGCTATTATCCGTAAACTGGCATAAAACTCCGTAGGGTTTATTAAATAAAATATATTGCATAGAAAACTATAAACTCTACAAATAAGCAGATTTTTTATTCATTCTAGAAAAAACATTGCTGCTGCTAATTTTTAATTCCCGTTGAACCAATGCCCTGAATCAATTGTTTTTGACCAATTAAAAATAGTATTAATACGGGAATAGTCGCAATAACTACTGCTGCCATTAAAAGTGACCAATCACTAGTAAACTGTTCCTGAAACTCCGATAAAGCTAACTGAACTGTTCTTAATTCTGGACGAGTAGTAAACACCAAGGGTTTAAATAAATCGTTCCATTCCCCAATAAAAGTAAAGAGAAATAAAGTTACTAAAGCAGGACGAGATAGTGGCAGCATAATACGCATTAAAATCTGTAAACGATTAGCTCCATCTAATGCAGCAGCTTCTTCTAATTCAACAGGAATGCTAGCAAAATATTGACGCATTAAAAAAATACCAAATCCATTGGCTGCGGTTGGTAAGATCAATGACCAATAACTGTTGATTAAATGCGCCCATTTTAAAATTACAAATATAGGTATTACTAATAGCTGAAAAGGAATAACTAAAGTAGCTAAAATTATTAATAATACTGCTTGTTGTCCCTTAAACTTTAGTCTGGCTAAAGCATATCCTGCCAAAGCAGAAGTAAATATCTGCAAGGCAGTTACCCCCAAAGCCACTAGAGTAGAATTAGCAAAAGCTAATAAAAAATTACCCCGATGCCAAGCTGCTTGATAATTAGCAAAAGTAAAGCTACCTTTAGGTGAGGTAAAAGAGCTTTTTAAAACAACTATCAAGGGAAATAAAACAACTATTGCCCCAACAGATAAAATAAATAAAATTAATAGCTTGGCAACAGATAAACTTGTTAAAGAAAATACCGATGTGGCTTTGCCTAAATTAGGCGATCGCTGCTTCATAAATAAACTAACTTGAAAAATCCGTAATTAATTTAAAAAATGGTTTGGGCAAGTAATAAATAATTGCTATTTTCTTATTCCTCATCCTTTATCCTTCATCCTTTCATAAGTCAGTCATCTAAAATCGTGTAATACTAATCTCCATAAGTAAATCCCGCTCTTATAAGCATAAAAGAGGGAATATTTTATGGCAATTTTCTACTGAACATGAGTAAACAGCGAGTCTTATCTGGAATTCAAACTACTGGTAACCTACATCTAGGCAATTATTTAGGTGCAATCCGCAACTGGGTCGAAATACAGCAGGACTATGATAACTTCTTCTTTTTTGCCGATCTTCATGCCATTACTGTACCCCATGATGCCAAAGTTTTAGCAGCCAACACTTTTAACTTAGCAGCACTATATCTAGCTTGTGGTATCGATTTAAACTGCTCAACTATTTTTGTACAGTCTCATGTATCCGCTCACAGTGAACTTGCCTGGCTGCTTAACTGCGTTACTCCGCTTAACTGGTTAGAAAGAATGATTCAGTTTAAGGAAAAAGCTGTAAAACAGGGAGAAAACGTAGGCGTAGGATTGCTCGACTATCCTGTGCTTATGGCAGCAGATATTTTACTTTATGATGCGGACAAAGTGCCTGTAGGCGAAGATCAAAAGCAGCACTTGGAGTTAACTAGAGATATTGCAGGCAGGGTTAACGATCAGTTCGGTAAGAAGAAACAGCCCGTCTTAAAAGTACCCGAACCTATGATTCGCCAAGAAGGCGCAAGGGTAATGAGTCTTACGGATGGGACAAAAAAAATGTCTAAGTCCGATCCTTCAGAATTAAGTCGCATTGATTTACTCGATCCGCCTGATGCTATTAGAAGAAAAATTAAAAAGTGCAAAACAGATCCTGTTAAAGGCTTAGTATTTGACGATCCAGAGCGTCCTGAGTGTCACAATCTGCTTACTCTATATCAACTTTTAGGCAATAAAACTAAACAAGAAGTGGCAGCAGAATGTCAAGATATGGGATGGGGGCAGTTTAAACCCTTGCTGACAGAAACTGCTATTGAAGCACTCAAGCCAATTCAAGACAAATATAATGAATTAATAGATAATCAAGATTATCTGAATTTTGTTTTGCGAGATGGTGCAGCCAAAGCCAGTAACGTAGCCAACCAAACTCTAACTAAAGTCAGAGATGCTATGGGCTTTTTACCTCCCGCATAGATATACTGGGTAACCAAAACCCAAAATTACTAATTCTAATGACGAGTAATCTCCAGCAAGCCGTACTCAATAAAGATTTTTTAGTCACCGCCGAAGTTGCCCCTCCAAAAGGGGGAAATCCTGCCAGAATGTTAGAGGTGGCAGAAAAACTAAAAGGTAGAGTTCATGCAGTCAATGTTACTGATGGTAGTCGTGCCGTACTAAGAATGTCTTCGGTGGCTGCTTCGGCTATTCTACAACAGCATGGTATTGAGCCAGTATGTCAGGTAGCCTGTCGCGATCGCAACTGTATTGGCTTGCAGGCAGATCTAATGGGCGCCTATGCTCTAGGTATCCGCAATATCTTGGCACTTACTGGAGATCCGATCAAGGCTGGCGACCACAAGACCTCCAGAGGAGTTTTTGAATTGGAATCTGTCAGGCTGCTGAAATTAATTAGTAAGCTAAATAATGGATTCGACTTTAATGATTTAGCAATGCCAGATGACACCCTGGATCTGTTTCCTGGGGCTGCTGTCGATCCGCAGTTAAAAAGTGTATCTGGTTTACAAAAAAGATTTGAAAAGAAATTAGAGGCTGGGGCGGAATTTTTTCAAAGTCAAATGATTACGGACTTTGACAAGTTAGATAAATTTATGAGCCAAATTGCCTGTGTGAGCGATAAACCCATCTTGGCTGGCATATTTCTCTTGAAATCTGCTAAAAATGCCCAATTTATCAATAAATATGTGCCAGGGGTAGATATTCCCGAATCCATTATCGATCGCTTAGGTAATGCCGAAAATCCCCTTGAAGAAGGTGTCAAAATTGCAGCCGAACAAGTCAAGCTAGCCAAAACTATGTGCCAAGGAGTTCACATGATGGCAGTGAAGCGAGAAGACCTAATTCCTGAAATACTAAGTCTGGCAGGAATTGAACCTATGGCGGTAAAATAGGTCACTTCGCTTATTTTTGCCCACTAATCGTAACTCCCGTATTGCTTATAGGACTTTTATTGAGCGAACAAATAAATCTTACATATCATCTTTAGAATCAACTATTTTTTGCTTGTTGCAAATTAGAGCGATCGCTTTTAGTAATTAAATGTTGGTCATAGTTAAGTTAAGTCAATAAAGTTTCCAAAAATAATGACAAATCAGAAAAAGTGTGCGATACACGAAAGACAAATATAACAAAATGCGATCAAAATAGTTTTTATTGGTTATGGAAGTACGTTTTTTAAGCAAGGTGCCATTGTTTGTGGCAATCTTCGTCTTACCACAATTTATTCCCATCACTTCCACTTCTCAATCCCTACTCTGTTCGGCTGTACTGGCAGCAGATACCCAAGATTTTGGCAAAAGTGGAGATAATGGAGAAGAGGGAGCAAAGGGTAATAATGGTCGCAATGGCGATAATTTAACTGTGTTTGCCGACGGCACACCCATGACTTTAGATTTAACGGGTGGAGAAGGTGCTGCGGGACAACAGGGTATTCAAGGCTATGATGCTGAGTGTGAGCAACAAAAGGACAAAATAGGTAAAAACCTAATTGGGGCAAATGGTGGTGACGGAGGCGACGGCGGTGACGGCGGAATTGGCGGCAATGGTGGCTCTTTGACTGTCTACACCAGTAATAAAGAAAACTTAAAGCAGGTGTATGTAATCGCTGCGGGGGGAGAAGGAGGCGCACCAGGAAAAGCGGGAGTAGGGGGAGAAGGCTGTCAATGCGATCGCCCTTACTGGAATGAAGAAACTTGCGTTGGCGATCCTGGAAGCTCTGACTATAGCTGTACCACCGAAGAATTTCAATGTACCGATGGTGAATCAGGCAGAAAAGGACGCACTGGTCGAAAAGGCAGAGACGGTGAAATCGGCAATCTTACTTTAATTAATTTGGATAAGTCGCTCGATCCAGATTTACCAGAAGTTACCGCGCCAATTAGTGAGTTGAAAGGAAGGGGCTATACTTTATCAAAAAATATTTGGCAGAACAAAAATAATGCTGCTTCTTTACTTGCCCCTGGTTCAGTTATTGCTAACAAATACAAAGAACTAGTAGCTCGTCACGAACACACGGTACTGATAGTTTGGGATGCACCCCAGCCAGCCGAAAATTTTGACGATCAGAATATGACTCTAGCTATTAAGGGAGAAAATGACGCTGATATCTTTTTGCCTAAAGACTTGTGGTTAGAAACCAAAACAGAAAAACAGAATAAGGTAACCGAATTGCATATTTTCAATGCCGTTCGCACCAAAGATGTTGACGATCTAACTATAGATGGTCTATTTGGACAAGGAGCAGGTTTAGAGCTAGATGTCTTTGATGAAGCCGAACAGTCTAATTTAATCAGCACTGATTTTACGATTAGATACAGTGTGGGCGAAAAGTCGGAAGAGAAAAACTTTTTTGGTGGTAGTACTACCGAATATAAAACTAAATACACAGGAGCAGTTCCGACCCAAGCGATCGCCAAAAACGGCAATTTATTTACCTTGCAGTTAGGCAAGTTACCTATTCCGCCTGAATATCTCCAGCCAGGATTAAAAGTAGAAATAGAAGTAGCTGCCAAACGCTCTTTAGGAGAAAATTCCCTAATCCAAAAACTGTCTACCCGTACTGAGATTGAACAACAATCACGATCTTAAAAATAGCTTTTAGCCGCACGATGCGAAGCATCGAAGCCCTAAGAGTGCGGACTGCGCGAACGCGCTGCGCTTTTAGCTATCAAAACAAAATTAGTAATCTGGAGAATAAATGGCAATAAAAAAATTTAAACAAAATTAACCAGTGTTTCAACCGCAACTTTGATCGCTCGTTGAACGGTTTGATCTTTATCGGCAATTACTATATTCTCAGTCTCGGTACGTTGTGCCACTACCGCACAGACACAAGCAGCAGCAAAACCATAGACTCCCGCCATCTTAAATAGAGTTCCTGTTTCCATTTCATAATTCAAAATATTGAGATGACGATAGGTAGCAGTAATTCCTTTTAGCCAAGGTTGGAGATGGGGATTAGCCGAAGATTCGGTTCTTTCCTGTCCTTCGTAAAAGGTATCTACTGAAGCGGTAATACCCAAGTGACAGGGAATTTCTAAACGACGAGCTGTTTCCATCAAGGCCACGGTTAAATAAGGATCTCCCACGGCAGGATATTCCACAGGAGCAATATCCAAAGCTGCACCTTGACGACATAAAGCTGCTTGAGATACAACAAGGCTACCAACTTTTATAGTGGGCTGAATCGAACCACAAGTACCAACTCGAATAAACTGTTTGATGCCGACTTTAACTAGTTCATTTACTACAATACTTAAAGAAGATGCCCCCATTCCGCTAGTAGCGATTAAGATGGGTCTACCATTAGGCAGATTACCTAAATAACTATGAAGTCCTCGATATTCTGAAAGAAGTTTAACGTTTTGTAAATAAGTGTGAGCGATATATTGTGATCGCTCTGGTTCTCCAGATAATAGTACAGTCTGGGGCGCGTCAATACCAAGATCTGACTGGCTAAAGCCAATATGATAAAGTTTCATTTTTAAATCTAGACTATAAACTCAAAACTATTAATAATTAGCAAATTCATGTCAGATTAGCACTGATTATTGATTACTAATTACTATTGACTGATACTAAACGATGGTAACTCTCGAAAAATATTCCTTAATTGTCTCTAGCTGTAAAAATAGTCCCATAGGGAAACATTTGCCCAATGCGCTGTATGTTCATACTGCTGCTTTATCTAAACTCGATCCTTTTCTAAAAGACTATGAGCGTCAGGCAAGAAGCCTAGTAGAAAATACTGATAACGCTACTATTATTAAATTTGGTATCGAGCGTCCTAAAATCTCTTACTTATATTATCCAGACTTTGACCTCGATCCTCATCCTCAACTACATCAAAGTGTTGTAGTAGATTTAATCACCGAACAGGTAACAGTCCGACAGTATCATAATTCTCATAATCCGCCAATTCTCCATCGCAAAGAAACCTTTGTTACCGCCGATTATCCTAGTTATCAAATCTTCGCTGAATTAACTGAAGCAGAAGTAGCTTTAGGTTTATTGGATAACTCCCGTCACATCGGTACCTTGCAGGAATGGACACGTTTATTACTACAACAGGGAATATGTATAGTGAATCATTATGTGGCTTGTCCCTTAGACTCTCCCCTTGCCAAACAGCAAATCTTAATTGAAAGGCATAAAGCAGCTTTAAAACGTTCAGAATTATCCCGTCCTGTGAGGGTTGCTTTAGAAGCAGATTTATTTACGGTTGGTACTACCTTTTTTGATTATGGCTGTGGCTGTGGAGAAGACATAAAACGTATTAGTGAACTGGGTTATGAAAGTTCAGGCTGGGATCCTTACTATCGTCCTCATGGAGAAATTGAAACTGCTGACATTGTTAATTTAGGTTATATCATCAATGTTATTGAGGATTTAGTAGAGCGACGAGAAGTTCTAATCAACGCTTGGGAATTGGCACAGCAGGTCTTGATTGTCTCGGCTCAAGTCCTAGTAGACGATCGCCGTCGTGGTCTAATTGCTTACGGCGATGGCGTAGTTACCAATCGTAATACCTTCCAGAAATATTACGAACAGGAAGAACTAAAGCTGTATATAGAGCAGGTCTTAGGAGTTGAAGCAATTCCTGCGGGTTTAGGTATTTATCTTGTTTTTCGCAACGAAGCTCAAGCCGAGTCTTTCCGTGCCTTCCGCGTTTATTCCCACCTTAGTACTCCTAGGGTTCAAGCTCAAGTTAGAAATTTTGATGACTATCGAGAATTGCTAACTCCTTTAATGGATTTCTATACTAAAAGGGGTCGCTTACCAGTTAAAGGGGAAATTGACTCAGAAACTGAGATTAAAGCCGAATTTCGTAGCTATCAGCGGGCATTCAAGGTAATCTTACAGGCTACAGATAGAAAAGAATGGGAGGCGATCGCCGAAAAACGTCGCCAAGATCTTTTAGTCTATTTAGCATTAGGCAAATTTAGCGGTCGTCCTACCATCAGAAAGCTAGCACCTGAAGTCAAAGCCGATGTCAAGGCTTTATTTGGTAACTACAAACAAGCCTGTACCATCGCCGATCTCTTGCTGATTCAGGTGGGAGACATGAATAAAATTGCCAACCTCTGTAAAACAAGCGACATTGGCAAACAGCTAAATGATGCGATCGCAGTTCACGTTAGCGCACTTGAAAAATTGCCTCCTTTGCTACGACTATATGAAGGCTGTGCTAGTCGCAATTTCTACCGCTTAGAAAATGCCAATATTGTCAAACTTTACTACAATAAGCCAAAAATAACCTACCTAGTCTATCCAGAATTTGACACTCAAGCTCATCCTACTTTACAGGCAACAATGGAAGTAGATTTACACAATCTATCTGTCACCTATCACGATATTTCTGATGAGACTAACCCGCTAATTCTGCATCAAAAAGACACCTTAGTTGCGCCAGACTATCCTAGCTATAATAAATTCGTTCGACTAACCAAAAAAGAACAAAAATCAGGCTTGCTAGAAAACAGAGATGCCATTCGTCGCCTCCATGGCTGGATGCGCTGTCTTAGGGAACATGAAGTGAAGATTGAAGGACACAAGCTTAGTAATCAATAATTAATGATTACTGTCTAGTCTGGTGAGCATGAGTAAAAAGTAATGAGTAAAAAGTAAAAAGTTAATCTTGTTTTAGTTTTTTTAAAGTAGCAATTAAAATATTAATAATTTCGGTTAATTCACTTAGCAGTAGATTAAATTTGTATTCAGATACGCTATTAGATTTTATCAAAAGATTAATCCAGTACCGACTTTCATTTGCTTCTTTATATTTATATATCTTAAGGCTATTGAGTATTTTGAGATAAAATCTTTTCTAGATTGAGCAAAAGTAGCTTCTGAACAGTTAGCTCCGATGCTTGTACCGCTTTTTAATAACTGTTTGGATAAAACAAATTCTCTTTTTTCCTCTACTAAATATTTATTATGCTTTTACAACTCTGATGGCGAATTTATAAGCTTTATCATAAGTTACGTTATTTCTCATAGCCTAATAATGAATGATAAATGCTCAATGTTAAATGCTCAATGTTAAATGGTAAATGAAATGACCAGCACTCAAGAAACTAAAATTCAGCAGGTAACGGGAAAAGATATCTCGCGTGTAGATGGCAGACTCAAAGTTACGGGGGAGGCTTGTTATTCGGCTGAATTTCCCCTCGAAGGAATCGCTCATGGCTATTTAATTCAAAGTACCATTGCCAGAGGAAGAATTAAGGCGATCGATACTTCTACCGCCGAACAATTGCCAGGAGTATTAGCGATTCTGACTCATCAAAATGCACCAAAGTTAAATTCCTTAGAAGGTGGTGATTTTGGTAGTGGTCATGCAGGAGAAAACCTTTTACCCTTACAAAGCGACAAAGTTTATTTTGACGGACAACATATTGGCATTGTCATCGCCGAAACCTATGAGCAAGCAAGACTGGCTGCTTCTTTGACTGAAATAACTTACGAAACAGAAGAACCCGTATTTGACCTCGAACAAGCTTTAGAACATTCAGAAAAATACGATGCGGGGGAAAGATTACAACCCAGTCGGGGAGATATAGCCAGCGGACTTCAACAAGCATCAGTCACCATTGAAGAAACTTATACAACTCCCCTAGAACATCACAACCCGATGGAAACTTCGGCAACTACCGCAGAATGGAACGATGATGAATTGACCGTATATGATTCGACTCAATGGGTTATGGGTACGCGGGGAATGCTGGCTAAAGGCTTGGGCTTACCTCAAGCAAAAGTAAGAGTAATTTCCCATTTTGTCGGTGGTGGTTTTGGTTGCAAAGGATATTTCTGGACGCATCCCCTCTTAGCTGCGATCGCTGCACGTAAAGTCAATCGCCCTGTTAGGTTAATGTTAACCAGACAGCAAATGTTTTCTGCTTGTGGACATCGCCCTCGCACCATTCAAAAGCTAACATTAGCAGCAGACGAGACGGGGAAACTAACCGCTATTCGCCATCTTACCGATACCGAAACCTCATTTGTCGGCGAGCATGCAGAACCCTGTGGCAAAACCACCACTCTACTTTATGCCTGTCCCAATTTAGAAGTAAAACACACCATAGCGCGGGTAAATATCGGTACGCCCACACCAATGCGAGGGCCAGGGGAAACATCGGGTACTTATGCTCTAGAATCAGCAATGGACGAACTAGCTTATAAAGCAGGTATCGACCCCGTAGAATTTCGCATTATCAATCATGCAGATCGACATCCCCAGTCCGATAAACCTTGGTCGAGTAAAAATCTAATTGAGTGCTATCATCGCGCTGGGGATGCTTTTGGTTGGCAAAACCGCGATCCTCGCCCTGGTTCGATGCGAGATGGAGAGGATCTGATTGGTTGGGGAATGGCAACAGCAACCTATCCTGGTTATCGCTTTCCCTCCTCTGCTAAAGCGCAAATTCTGGCTAATGGTCGAGTAGTGGTTAGTAGTGCTACCCACGATCTCGGTACGGGAACATATACAATTATGACCCAAATTGCTGCCGATACTCTAGGTTTACCCATAGAGCGAGTTAAATTTGAATTGGGCGATACAAAATTGCCCCAAGCTTCCGTATCTGGTGGTTCTTCCACCGCAGCCAGCGTCAGTCCTGTGGTACGTTCGGCTTGTGAAGCAGCTTGTCTCAAATTGATTGAAATTGCGATCGCCGATCCCAAATCACCGCTTTACAATTACACCGCAGAAGATATTATTACCGAACAAGGACGCATCTTTGTTGCAAAGTCCCCTAGTATCGGTGAAACTTACCAAGAAGTTTTACAACGTCATAATTTACCATTCGTAGAGGCGCAAGTATCTCCCCAGGATAAAGGAGCGCGTTATAAATCCATCGCAGCCCGTACCAAACCAGGAGTAGTAGAAGACGAAGGCGGATCGGATAAATTTGCCGTTCATTCTTTTGGGGCGCATTTTGCCGAAGTTAGAATCAATCCCCGTCGCCATCAAGTTAAAGTTACCCGTATGGTTGGGGCTTTTGATGTCGGAAGGATACTCAATCAAAAAACCGCTTGCAGTCAAATTTATGGCGGGATTATTTTCGGCATCGGCATGGCATTAATGGAAGAAACACTACTCGATCCTCATTCTGGTCGGGTGATTATTCACAACTTAGCCGATTACCACGTACCAGTTCAGGCAGATATTCGCCAAATTGAGGCGATTTTTGTGGAGAAACCCGATTATCACCTTAATCCTTTAGGAGTGCGAGGCATAGGCGAAATTAGCACCACTGGCGTAGCAGCAGCTGTTGCCAATGCAGTTTATCACGCCACAGGTAAGCGGGTTCGCGATTTGCCAATTACCCCAGATAAGCTGCTATGACAATAAAAACTGGTGCGAGTTACAACAAGTGTCTAGATAACTCATATCTCGCACTAGAACCCCAAAAAGATGGTCACGATCATACAAAAACGTCAGATAAATTACTGATGTATGACTGAGGATTCAACAAACTGAGTTGTATTAAAAAAAACTATTTATTCAAACGAGCATTAATATCGTTCTGTATAGCTATTTCGTTTTTTGCCGAAACTATTCCCAGCAGAACCCATCCAAAGTAAAGTCTGCCTGTTTCAAGAGCTAATTGTCTTGCTTTACTTTGGGTAGGATTGTCTTCTAAATTTTTCAAAGCAATATCATAAAAAGATTCAATAGGACGGCTTGTCATGATGTTACAGCCTGTCAAGGAATCTAAAAAAGATTTTATTTTCTCCCAAAGCTCTTCATTTTCTAAAGCTTCATTAAAAGATTCAGTTAAATGTTCTTCTAATCGAAAAGTAATATCTTAAAAATTATTTTTATATAAAGGAAAAATTTTGAAGGGACTAATTTTTTTTATGACTATTTCTAGTAAATTCCAAGTATGTAAATTAGTAAAATTCATCTCACATACTCTAAAAGTACGTTCGATATACTTGTCTTTAAAATAAAATTTTAAATTAAAAAATGTTAATCTAGTCTCTTTCCAAACTAGGATAAGATTGCTCAAAATTTTTGGCGAGACTGGATATTCTAACGCTGAGTCAAGTACTAGATTTAATTTTGCAAGTTCTTCTTGCTGTATTTTGGAAGCATACATCATTAATGCTACAAAACCAATTGCAAAAAGCACGACTATAAATAAAGACAGCATATAAATTTTATCTAAATTTTTCTATGTCTATAGCTATAGTTCCCGAAAAACTCAAATTGATAACGAAATTAAGTTTTCAGCTAAAAATTTCATGCAGATTTAGAAAAAGAGTGAATTTCTTCGCTTGCTAAAAACGCAGCATAATCAAAGCAAGCCTGAATATCTTCGATTTCTAGATAAAGATATGCTTCAAGAATTTCAGGATTGCTCATGCCATTGGCGATTAAACTTAGAACCAAAGATACAGTAATTCTCATGACTGAGGGATCGTCGCCAGTGGTTTCCCTGGCGTTTATGAACCCCGTCTAATACAGGCTCGTCCCCCCATAATTTGTAGGTCAAAAGTAATGCGATCGCCCATTATACTAGTTCTCTCTAAAAATATATCTATAACATAATATCTTTGTTTAATTGAATCTGAGCGATCGCCAATTCTCTAGTTGTAAATACCCAAAAAATAAGCTACTGTGGTACGTTATACGGTACGTTTAAAAGCCAATTGAAATGAAACCATTTACTGTTAGAGAAGTAAGAAACAATCTTTATCGCTTAATAGATGAAGTAGCTCAAAATCACCAGCCGATCGCCATTAAAGGGAAAAGAAATGATGCAGTATTGGTATCAAGAGAAGATTGGGAAGCGATTTCCGAAACTATTTATCTTAATAGTATTCCTGGGATGGTGGACTCAATAAAATCCGCAGCAGCAGAACCAATAGAAGAAGGAACGCCTTTAGAGTAATTAGATTGGTGAAGCAGCGCGATCTTGTTGGTTTCCAGCAAAAAGCGACTGCTGAACCCTTTAGGGTGAAGTGGCAAGTTATATTAACTAAACAGGCTAAGAAAGATGCTAAAAAAATATCCTCTGGTGGTTTAAAATCTCAAGCACAGGCTTTATTAGAAATTCTGCAAGACAACCCCTATCGGCCACCATATGAAAAGTTAGTCGGTAATTTAGCTGGTTATTACTCTTGTCGAATCAATATCCAACATCGCTTAGTTTACGAGATACTGGAAGAAGAAAAAATAGTTCGAGTTCTCAAAATGTGGAGTCATTACGAGTAATTAAATTGAGATCTTCACTTACAATCTTTGGCAACAATGTTGAGATTGAGTTGAAAAACAGTTTGGTAACGAAAGCAAAAATTACTTTTATACAAAACTTAGGTTAAAGATTTTATTATCTAATCGGTACATTAAGGCGATCGCTAAACTATTAGCATGAAAGAATTACAAGATATTATTTTAGCCTGTAAACAGCTTAAAGATAGACAACAGACAGCAGCTTTGGCAACTTTAGTCAAAGTAGAAGGTTCGGCATATCGATCGCCTGGTGCAAGAATGTTAATAACCGCCGATGGTCAACAGGTAGGTTCGATCAGCGGTGGTTGTCTAGAAAGTGATGTCGTCAAGCGATCTCACGAAGTTCTTAAAACTGGCATACCTAGTTTAGTTAAATACGACACTACTGACGAAGATGACCTGATTTGGGGTTTGGGCTTGGGCTGTCAGGGTCTGGCATATATACTCATCGAGCGATTGAATGAGGGACAGCTAGATGTTTTAAATCTCATAGAACAGTGTTTATCTACTAAACAAGCTGGTGCAGTAGCAACTGTTTTTAAAACAGAAACGACAACTAAAATAAAAAAAAGTAGCGATCGTATTTTACTTTATCCAGACGGTAGGATGGTTTCTAGCATCGATAATCCAGAATTAGAAGCAATTGTTAAGCAGAATATTCAATCGGTTTTACAACAGAAAAAGTCTATATCTCAAGCTTATGTCTTAACAGAGGGGATAGCAGAGGTTTTTCTAGAGGTAATTGTTCCACCGATTAATTTAGTTATTTTTGGTGCAGGTTTTGATGTGCTTCCCGTAGTCCATTTTGCCAAACAATTAGGCTGGTACGTCACCGTAATCGATCCTCAAGCACGCATCCAGACAAAAGAACGTTTTAATAGGTGCGATCGCGTTATCCTTGGTTCTACTGATAAACTCAGTTCGCAAATTAAATTTAACGATCGAACCGTAGCAGTGACAATGAGCCATAATTATCTTGACGATTTAGAGTTTCTACAAACGTTAAGCAACATTTCTGTAAAATATATTGGCATACTTGGACCAAAAAAAAGAACTAACCGACTGCTTCAAGATTTGAAAGCTGAAGACTGTATGTTTTCATCAGAACAGGAATTATACAGTCCTGTAGGATTGGATCTAGGTGCAGATAATCCAGAAGAAATCGCTTTATCAATTATTGCTGAAATTCAAGCTGTAATTAAAAATCGCCCTAGTGGATTTCTCAAAGATCGCAATTCCCCAATTCATTTTCGAAGCAATAGAAGTTTCTTCGCACCCTCTATTTCTTCTGCATTGAGATGAATCATTTTCACGTCTCGTTAATTCTGTTAGCTGCTGGTGAATCTAGAAGAATGGGAACGCCCAAGCAATTATTATCTTACAAAGGTAATAGCCTAATTCGCCATGCTGTCACAGAAGTAGTTAAGAGTAACTGCGATCGCATTATAGTCGTGCTTGGAGCAAACAGCGATCGCATTTTGACCGAAATAAGCGATTTACCAATATGTGTTATTTATAATACTCAATGGCAACAGGGCATGAGTACTTCGATAGCGACAGGAATCAAAGCTTTACTACAAATGAAGATTAATTTTGAAGCAATTATTGTGGCTTTAGCAGATCAACCCTTTATTACCGCCAAAGTTTACAATCGCTTGATGGAGCGTTATTGTCAGAATCAATTAAAAGCAGTGGCATCTAACTATAGTGACACTCTTGGCGTACCTGCTTTATTCGACCGCACTCTTTTGCCTGAGTTACTTAAAATGAAGCAAAAAGGCGGTGCAAAACAACTATTAAATCAATACAGCGATCGCGCATTTAATTTAGATTTACCCGAAGCTGCGGTTGATATAGATACCCCAGCAGATTATCAAAAATTACTAAAAATATGACTATTACTTTAAAAGAACGACGTTTATATCAGCAAACTATTTTAGATCGTGCCAAAAATCCCCGTCACTTTGGTATAGCTAATCCCGTCAATCGAGCTTACAAATTAGAAAATCCCTATTGTGGCGATCTCATCGAAATAACTATGGCTGTGGATAAAACAGACACTATTAATGACTTAAAATTTACGGGTTCGGGTTGTGCTTTATGTTTAGCCTCTGCCGATCTAATGATCGAGACAGTTAAAGGCAAAACCATCGCTCAAGTGCAAGGAACAATTGAGCATTTTCATCAAGTAATGTTAGGTAAGACCAAGTTAGATTCTGACTACGCTCGTTTAAAAGCGATCGAGGGTGTTGGTCGTTACCCAATCAAAGTTAAGTGTGTAACTCTTGCTTGGCACACTCTCAAAGCGGCAATTATCGATCAATAAATCTGGGGATGATTCTCGTATGAACCTTGCTGATTTAGCAAGGGAATGCTTTCCGATGTCGAACCATGCGCGGGGGTCGCTCGCTTACTTCTTGAAGTATCGGAATGGGTTTAATCGTCCATTTGCCAAGGTTGAGTAAGATTGCCCTCATCCAGTATTTTCTTGGGACGTAAAATCAGGACTAGTTGACCAACAATTGGTACATTGGGTTCAGTTTCAAACCAACGTACCTCTAGTTTTTCTTCTATTTCAACTACAAAATAGCTGCCAACATCCCAGGTTTTATTAGTTCGATCTAAGATGACTAAAACTTCTTCGATATTGCCACCAAGATACTTTGGCAGCAGATTACTCGGACATGAATACGCTACAGGATCATCTGCTTTGAGGACCGTTTGCCAACCAGGAACAGGTATATAAGTGCCTCCAGTGGCTTGTATGTTGCTAAAAGGCTGTTTGATTTCTACTTTGTCTATTGCCTGTATCTCTTGATTACCAAGGGGATATGAACCAGCCAAAGGCACAATACGGGGCAACTCTTCTTCTGACTCCAAGCGATATAAGGGTAACAGTGGTGCAGTGGCACTTTTGACTACGGTAAAGTCACTTAAAAGCTTGGTAATTTCATCTCTAGCAGTATCAGAGTGGGCAAATTTTAATCCTTGAGCAATTAAACGCGATCGCTCTTGAAGATCTTTTTTGCTTTTGGCTCTTTTCCAAGATATGTATGCTACCCAATCTCCAGGATGATTAGTAAAGGCATCTGGTAGTTGAGACATCCGCGACACATCCTGTACCGCTTTGGCTACTATATGCGCCCCGTCTATATCAATGCGTTTTTCATAAGCAAGTAGGCTAGCATCAACTCGCTGTTTCTGGTTTAATACCCGAAACTCATATAATACATCGCTGCGAGGCCCTTTAAAGTATTCTAATATCTCTGGTGCAACATCACCCTGAACTAAATTATCAAAAACTTGAGCAGCCACAATGACCAAATTTTGCTGGCTATTTTGAAATCCAGTATCTTCAAAGATTTGCTGGTTACTATATCCAGCTTTTTGTAGCTTTTGGCAAATTTGCCCCCACTCTACCCAAGTACCTTCCTTGTGCAAAAGCGATCGCATTAATTCTTGTCCTTCTGCTGCTGATATTTGAGTTTGACTATCTGGAATATTATTCATAGCTTTTAAGTTTACCTTTAATCAAGCTACACCAGGAAAACGACGATATTTGAGCAAGAAACCCGCAATCATTAGCAAAATGATAATTGCTGTACCGATCCCAATGGGGCTAGGTAGCCAAAATACGGCTTTAATATGATTTACCTCTCCTGGATGGAGTTGCCAAACTAAACCTTTTTTAAGAGTGTTTTTGATTGGCTGAAGATTATTTGCATTGGAGATGCTGTGAGCAATCCAAGGTGTATTTAACTGAAACTTCAAGTCAGCCAGAGAATCTTGATCGATGACAATATTTTCTTGTCTACTTAAAACTCCTAACGCTCTCAAGTCTATAGCCAAATCGATGCTGTTACGTTCAACAAAAATCAGATTGCTTTGGTGTAAATCTAGCTGAGAATTAAGCTCAATCAACTCAACTTTATCTTGAGGGATAGTCGCGTTGGGAACAATAGTAGTTTGAAAAAGCTGATTGAATTTTTGTGCCAATTCTGCACCGTTACCAAAGGGAATGGTTAGCAAAAGTTCTTGAGAATTAAGCTTTTTGACGCTTCCTTTGAACTCGCGAGATCGCTTTTCTAGGCTATTCAACCACTGTCTAGTATCCCCTGGGGCAAGGCTGGTTAGCTTATCATCAACTTTGATATGCTGCGTAATCTCCCCACTGTAGGGAGTTTTAAAATTTACCCCTACTTGGTAATCAACGCAGCCAGTCAATAAGGTTGTCAAACACAAAACAATCGGCAACAAAAATCTCAAAAAACCACTACTTTTCATCACTTTTCATTATTACTGTACGAGCGAACGGTAAGGTAGCGCGGTCTTGTTGGTTTCCAAAGGCGGCTTTTGAGACAGAGTATTCTTTCTCAACCTCGACAGTTTGCTCAACGGGGGGAACCCCCGCAACGCAACTGTCTCGTAAAACGCGCCGTACAAAGAGCGACTACCGAACCCGAAGGGCCGTTCACCTCTAACTGTTCATTGTCTAGCTGCCACTCCCAATTGAGCAAAAAGAATATGGGGAACATAAGAACTGCTACCTACCCATTCAGGGCGATCGCTCATATCTACTACATTATTGAAAGCTTCAAAAATGTTTCCTGCCACCATTGTATCTTTTACCCTACCGACAATTTTTCCCTGTTCAACTTTATAACCTAAATCTATGTTGACAGAAAATTCTCCTGCCAAAACATTAGATTGTCCTGCACCCAAAACCTGATCGACAATAATACCTTCTTCCATGCCAGCAATGAGTTCATCGACGCTAGTTTTACCAGGGTCAAGACAAACATTGGCTAGACTGGGGCTAGGACGGGAAATACCACCCCGAAAACCATTTCCACTAGACTGTACACCATAACGGGCAGCCCAGCGTCTATCCCAATAAAACTGCTTGACAACACCCCGATCAATTAAATGTTTTTTGCTGGTTTCTACTCCTTCATCATCAAACTTACAGGCAGAAACACCAATGCGAGGATCTTCAAATACATTAATGCGCTCATCAAATATTTTTTCGCCCAGTTTGTCAGTCAAGGGAGAAGCTTTCTGCACTATCGATTGACCAGAAAAAATTGTGCCAAACATACTGCCCATTGTGCTGCTGGCTGCACTGGGGGTAAACAATACGGGATAAGTCCCGCTGGTAATGCTTGCTTTGCCTTCTGCGTGCTGATATTTTTGAATTAGCTTGTGTAAAATTGCTTCATAATTAGGCTGGCGATCGCTAGTTACTTCATAAGCATAAGCCTGTAAAAAGTCCTCGCCTCTTACTAAATTACCTGAGATAACTGCACTAAGACTTTGACCATTTTGTTCGGTATAAACATCGGTGGTAGTAGCTAGCTTTTCAATACCTGAACGACTATGAAAGCTGACATCAACCAATATATCTTGATTATACTGATGAACTTTGCTAATTAAATCTTCTCCCACATTAACTAGCTTTTCGGTGTTAGGAAATTGATAATTATCTTCCGGTTCAACATAATTAACGTTTTGAGTAAAATCAAACTCTACAGGATCGCCAATCTCTGCTGTAGCAACTGCTGCATCTACTAAATCCGCCAAACGAGTCAAATCCGTAGAGCTTGCAAAACCCAATTTATTCTCGGCAATTACTCTTAAGGCAATACCTTCAGATGCTTTTGTTTCTAGAGACTTTAAGCGATTATTCGCAAACTCAATCGGCGTATCTCGACTAGAAGCATAATAAACCTCGGCTTTGATACCCTTTTTCTTTGCCAGGTCGATTACCTGCTCAACTATCTGATCTTTCAATGCTCTTGCTCCTTTTTTTGACGTTGCTGATTTCAAGAGGACGTATAGCATACGCCCCTACTTACATATTTACTTGTCACCAACACTTCTAACTTCTGACTTCTGACTTTTATTCCTCTTCCCAATCACCATTTTGTGCCTCGCTGCCACCGCCAACGGTAACTAGATCGATTTGCTGACGATAGTAGTCTACACTTTTGACTTCTACTTCCACGCGATCGCCTAAACGATAGGCTGTACGATTTTTTCGACCGACTAAACAGCTATTACGAGAACGGTATTCGTACCAGTCGTCTTTTAGAGAACTAACATGAACTAAACCTTCTACCAGCAAATCTTCAATTTCGACAAAGAAACCATAGGACTGTACCCCTGTGATTAAGCCTTCAAATATTTTACCTGTACGTTCTTTCATTTGTTCGGCTTTTTTCAGTCCCGCCAGATCTCTTTCTGCATCTTCTGCCTGTTTTTCGCGGTCATTTAAAAATGGTAGCGTAGTTTGAATATCGGTTTCAATCTGCTCTTGAATAGTCGGAGGCAATACCTTCCAGTTGATTTGTCCATGACAACTGCTGCTAGTTAGGTCTACACCCTCTTTGGTACGACTATGACGGCGATCGCGTCCATGCTCAAATACTGCCTTCAAAATCCGCTGAATGATTAGATCGACGTATCTCTGACCAGGGGAAATGCAGTGAGTATAACCATCTTCATAAGCCAAGCCAAAGTGCTTACCCGGTTTGGTTAAATACTTGACTGGTTTAAAGGTGGTTTGCAACAGATAATTCAACACCATCACGGCTGAAGACGTATTAAATTGTTCAGTTAGTCTTTGATAATCTTGGGAAGATACAGTGTCTTCTACATTAATATCTATCTCTAAGCCCAAATTGTTACCCAGCTTAATTAAATCTTCTAGTTCTTCTATATCTGGCTCTGCCTGAGTACAGTAAACTCCTGGTAGTTCCAATGCCTGTAAATGTTCGGCAACTACTTTTCCTGCCAAAATTGTTAATTCTGTTAGCATCGAATGCACAGGTAAAGCGGACACTCCCAAAATTGTTCCCACTCTTCCCTCATCTTTGAAAAGACTATGAATTTCTGGTGTGGTTACTTCTAAACCTCCCCTCTGCAAACGTTGAGCTTTAACTAATGGACTTAGGGTAAAAAACAAATCTGATAACATCGGTACAAGAGATGCTAGCTTTTTGTCTGGTTGTTCTTCGCCACTGATTAATTCTTGAGTTTCTTGATAGGTCAGCTGATAATCTACAGAAATTACGGTCGGCGCAATTTGATATTCAACAATATTGCCTTGGGCATCTAAAGTAATTATTACCGAAATTGCCAGACGATTTTTGCCTGGAATTAAAGAGCAAAGCTTACTAACTTTTTCAGGAAACAAAGGTAAAACTTGCTTGCGAAGATTTACGGCAATACCCCGTTTTCTGGCAATGCGATCTAAGATCGTATCTTGTTCTATGTAGTGAGCTACATCGGCAATGTGTATCCCTAGCTGCCAGTTGTCGGCTGCGGTTTTTTCTAAGGTAAAAGCATTTTCAATCCAGTCGCTATTTGCCAGATTAGACTCAGATTCAATGGTAAAAGTTAGCTTGTCTTTTAAATCCAAACGACTTTTGCTTTCGGCTGCGGGAATACGCGCACTGGGTAATTTAGCAGTAGCAGCGATCGCTTTTTCAGGAAAATCTTGAGGCAAATCGTGTTTACAAGAAACAATATCTACATCGGCAGCTTCCTCGGCATCACTGCCCAACACCTTAGTTACCTGACCTAATGGAGGATGTTGCCCTAGAGGATAGCGCAAGACTGATACATGAACTAGGTGTTCTATAGCTGCCTGAAGGTCTTGACCGTTGTCTTTGAGGTCAAGTTCAAATAATAATCGGTCGTCAAGGGGTATCGCCCGATATTTTTCTTCTTTTGTCGTAACCGTGGCTAATAACGAAGGATTAGAGCGTTCTAAAATTAACTTGACTTCACCTTCAGGAGAGCGACGACGACTACCTTCTTTAATGATTTTGACAAAAACGCGATCGCCATTCCAGGCATTACTTAAGTGGCTTTCTCTCACATAAATGTCATCGGCATTTTCTTGATCTTGGATGGCAAAGCAAAACCCCTTACTAGAGCATCTTAGTTTTGCTTCAACCACGTCATCTTCATACAGACGACGATATTTGCCTCTTTCTTTGGTCAAAACGTTGATTTTTTCTAAAGCATCAAGAGTTATCTGTAGTTTTTCAATTCCCTCCTCGTCTTCACAACCGAGTTTTTTTTCTAAATTTTTGCCCGCGACTAATTTATCATCAACGAACTGAGCTAATAATGTAGCGATTGAAAATTCCATCTAAAAATTATCCTTATCCAATAGTAAATTAGTAACTACAAAAGCGAAGATGACTATATTAACCAACGGTCACAGATTACTCCGTCCGTTTAGGGCGGAGTAATCTGTGACTCGTACCCTATAGTCTGCACCTCATGCCAGGGTTTTCTGAGACGGAAACTACCTGTTTCGCGGTTGGAGTTTCCCTGAAAAGGAATCTCCTGTCTTTACATACACAACAGAGGTTAAGATATCAAAATGTAGGTCGTTGGGTTGTTACTCTGCATTTTTATAGAGTTTGAGAGAGTTATCGGCTAATAGTCTCCTTACTTAAATGATTACTTTAAAAGTTATGGTGAGATTTGTTATCTACCCAATTTACACTTTTTACAGCTAATAGTTCTAGCTTGCGATCGCCAACAAATAAATCATAATATGAATCTCAATCACAAAAATTATGATTTAATTTGTAGTCAATTCAGTATCTATTGTAAATTCTCAATGCTGATTGGCAAATTTCTTTTTTCCCAGAGCAATAAATAGTAAATTAATACTAACAAACTAAAGATAAATCTAAGGATATGATGCTAACTAAATTTCGTGAACGATATCCTCAAGGAAGTTTGGTCAGTGAATTAGTGAAAATAGACCGAGGAATCTACATTGTCAAAGCTTCAGTTCAGATAGACAGTATTGTTTTAGCTACTGGTTTGGCAGCAGCGGACAAAATCGAAGTGGCAGAAGACAAAGCTAGAGAAAGAGCGATCGCCATTTTGGCTTTAGATCTGCATCAAACTTCTGTTGATAATCTAAAAAGAGAAAAATCAGCCGTCAACTCTACTTTGCCAGACTCTAAGCTTAGTAACTCTGAGCAGATGCCCTCAGTTCTAGCAAATATGAACAGCAACATTAGCGATAATAACGATAGCACTGAGACTCTATCAAAACCTTCACCAGCTATTCAGCCTAAAACTTCTACGGCAACAATCGAACCAACTATAGTTTCCGAACCGCCAACACCAGAACCTTTTCTCGAACCTGAAAATCCAGAAATCAACTTAAATCCTGAGCCAGTAATTAATTCTGGTAACTTATTCGAGGGGACGGCTGCCAAGGAGCAATACGGCAATCTTATAGCTGAAAATAATGATATCACTTCTCAACTGCCAACTTCTAATGTTAATCTAAATCCAGAGTCTGAAGCAACAGAAACCATCGACTTTAATGAAATCAAACAAAAAACTGATATCGAAATAAAAAGATTGGGCTGGACAAAAGATGACGGACGAGAATTTCTAAAGAGTCGCTACGGTAAACGCAGTCGCCTTCACTTGACTGATGAACAGCTATTAGAATTTCTGCGTTACCTAGAAAAAGAACCAACACCAGTAAAATAACCCAGAAATTATCAAAGATTTGTTACCATCGGATATCGACACAAATTTAATTTTGTGTCATCGTGCCAAAATAGCAATACCAAAGATAGTAAAGTCCACTAAAATAGGAGTTACTCACAGAGGAAAAACCCATGTTACACCGCAAGATTTATCAACTCTGTCAAGATGGTCGTGAAGTTTGTATTTTCTTGCGGGATCAGCAACGCTGGATTGAAGGCGGATGTATTGTTGATTTCGAGGGGGATATTGTAACGATTCGCTATGAGACAGAAGAAGACGACGAAATTAGCTCGTGGGAGGAAATGGTGCGCCTAGAAAGTATCGGTGCTGTTACCCAAAAGCTGGCTTCGGTATCCAAAACCAACACCGAAATTATAGTTTCCGATGACTGTCCTGAAGCAGAGCAAATCCATCCCCCCTCACCAGAACATAATCAAGATTAACTATTGAGAGCAAAAAGATTTTACCTGATGTTACGCACTCATCGATCTGTAAGGCTTGGGGACTTGGGGACTTGGGAACGGTTTAACGCTTACTACGCTTTGATCTCACCCCGTCACAGCAGTTAGATTAAATGCGTAACGTCAGATCTTAGTTAGCTTCTTCTTTGTCTTTGGCTTCAAAAACTGGACAGTAGCCTTCTGGCACTACTTTAAAACCGTAAAGAGGCGACATTTGATTCCAGCAACGTTGATTGCTAAAGTGTAAACAGCGATCGCAGCAGTCTAAATCTGATGATATTCGAGCTTGGCTATTAGAACTAAGTAGTTCTCTTTGAGATACTCCCCGAACTACTAACTCTTCTCCCTGCCAACGTGCCTGGATAATGCCAGTATCGGCGATGTTTTTCCATCTAGAGTCGTTACTGATGTTATCAGGTAAGATCATGGCGATCGCTGAACCAACTTCATTTAGCTCTCCTTCATAAAAAATAGGCTGAGGTGCTTTTGGCTGTACAAAGCGATCGCCAATGGGCAACTCTACTAACATTTCCTGAACAGGAGCATGAATCTGATAGCGGTTACGCAATTCTTCTAAACTAGCAAGCTCCAGTAAATAGTTTAACAAGCCATGGACAAAAATAACGTGCTGGGGTCGTAAATTATGAATCAACTGAGTAGTGTTGCGCCCATCACTATGTTCAGCCAATAAATAAGTCTCAATAGACACCGAAGATAAACTATGGAGCAACTCTAGCTGTGGTGAATTAGGGTGAATATATTCCTGGGGATGTTCTGGTAACAAAATCAACCATTCCTTAGTCTCTGTAGTTGGATATTCCCATAGGTCACTGCGATAATCTACCAAAAATACCCCAGCTTTTCGGTCAGAAGCCAGGTTTCCCAAAAGATTCAGGCGACGCATTTTGGGGGAGATCCGTTCATCCCAAAACAAGGATTGATGTTTGGCAAAATTGCGGACAGATACAGGAAATTCAGACAATAAATCTAGATAAATATCACAGGCAACAGCGACAGAATCATCCACCCAAATATCAATATCTTTGCCTGTAAACTGATGGTGCGATCGCAATAATTTGAGTATTTCTTGCCCTAAACCTATAGGAGGCACAGGAATTAACACATTTTTGTCCTGCATCAAGGCTTGGTAAATACGCTCCATTAACTGCTTTTCCTGAAGGCGACGATGGGGATGTCGCACAGTGCCATAACTGCCCTCTATAATCAGAATGTCAGGAGATAGTCCCCGCAGACTATCAATGGACATTCCTTCGACTAGCTGAAAGTTAGAAACAGAAAAATCCCCCGTATACATTACCCTGTAGCTACGTTCTGAGGTAGTGTAGGTAACGACAATAGCAGCAGCACCAGGTAAGTGTCCCGCAGGCACTAATTCTATCTGTAGGTCTTGGCTAATGTTTACTGGCGATCGCCAAGGAACTATTGTACACCAATTTAGCTGCTCAAGACTATCTTCATCATGCCAATGAACAGCGAGTAATTTAGACGTAACTTCACTAGTATAAATTGGTAGTTGCGGAAAAGCCTGATGGACTTGCAATAATCCCCGACAATGATCGTCGTGAGCATGAGAGCAAAAAATCAGATCTACTGGAGGCTGTTTTTTTTCAAGCAATACCTGCAAGTTTTCCAGACCGCAATCTAATAAAATGCGATAATTACCAATCTGCAACAGTAAACAGATGCCTTCATCTCCGTGACCTCCTCCATATACAAAACAGGATAAAGGCAGGGAGCTAGATAAAGCTTTTCCCTGACTTTTACTCATATAAAGCTCCTGACAACTAAGATCGCCACAAACATTCAACACGTGTCTTTGTTTAAGATCTTAGGTTATGGCAGTCACAAAGTTCGATCTAATCTAAAGAGAAGTTAAGCTCAATTTAAACGATCAAGCAAATACTTTCTAACTAATAATTACCGATTGTAGGTTTAATAATTAATGGGCTGAACCGTTACCATCATATTTGTCGGTGTCATAATAACCGCCTTTGGTACCAAAGAACAAACAGGTAATGGTGAAAATTCCAGTTAAAACTAGCAGAATTAATTTAACATCCATAATTATAAAATCTTATTTACTAAAACTCCTCCTATATGATAGTGCGATAAACTGTCACGCATTCAACTTGCTTATTGTGGCTGACGGGGGGACTAGGGGAAAGGGAGACTGGGAGAGGGTTAAACTGTTTTTGCAAGCAATTAAATAATATGTAGTTTAAATGATGAACAGCTTATTTTAGAAGCAATTCTGCAAAAAATCTATCAAATTATGCCTAAGTGTGGTTGCCCTAATCTTTTTTATTCATAGCACCAACGCCTTGAAACAGCAGAAATAAACCACTAATGACAATCAATAATGCCACTACACCAAATGTCAAATCCATCCAACTGCTGTTTTCCATTTGCTTGCCCAAATTAAATATAGAATAATCAGTAATACTATTTACATTTTTTCATAATTGATTAGATTAGAATGTTTCGAGTTATAACTCCTGGTTTTGCAGCACAGTATACTCGTTGGACAGATGCTTTAAACAAAGCTAATTCTTTGATACCTAACTGCAAAGGTTTATTCAAAGATGTGCGTATCTATTATGGAGATAATTTAATTTGGCTCTACAGTCGATCGCATAAATATCCTCAATACATTGGCGCAGGTATTTACGATAAGTTAGCTAAACTGTTTATCATTGAAGCAATGGAAGAAACTGAAACTGAGGAAACAAAACCAGACGAAATGTCATAAAAAATATTATTGTAATATATTACACAGCAAAAATATTATAACGCTAAGAATTTTAGTTTAATCAAAATATAGCAAATCATTTTGGACAAAATGATTTGCTATAGGTTCCCTAGCCAAATGTAGTGAAATTTAGAGATATTTAGTGGAAATTAGAGATACATACAAATTGTCCTCACCAAATTTAGACAAGCCAATCAATCGGCTATTAGCTGCTCTACCAACCGAAGAATATCAACGCCTTGAACCTTATTTAGAGCCTGTAAAGCTGACTCAGCATCAAATTCTATTTAATGCTGGAGAAGAATACAAATATGCTTACTTTCCCTCTCACTCAATTGTTTCTACCGTGGTGACTATGGAAGACGGTTCAACAACAGAGATTGGAGTCATTGGCAATGAAGGCATGGTGGGGCTGCCAATCATTTTAAATACTAGGTACACAAACTCTACAGCTACAGTTCAGGTGGCTGACGAAAGCTATCGAATTACTGCCAAGCGACTAAAAGAAGAGTTCAATCGTCAAGGAGCGTTAAATTGTCTGCTGATGCGCTACATTCAGGCTCGCATCATCGAGGTTGGTCAAATTGCTGCCTGTAATCGCTATCACCATCTTGAGCAGCGATTTGCTCGTTGGTTGCTCTCCCTACGAGACAATATTCAACAAGACGAGTTCCAGTTAACTCAAGAATTTATCTCCCAAATGCTGGGGGTGCGCCGTACTGGTGTAACCGAAGTAGCTAGCAAATTTCAAAAAGCAGACATTATTAACTATAAACGTGGCTTGATACGTATTGTCTCTCATGAAAAGCTAGAGGATCATGCCTGCGAATGTTACGGGCTAATTGCTAAAGAGTTTTCTAGCTTGTTCGATTGATTCACTTCCTAGCAAAGTTAACGCGGGTGTGGAACAAGCTCCCTAGACACAAAGGCTTAAGCCGCATGTAGCGTTTCCACCCGCAAAAGTCAACAGTCTAGAACTTAGGCATTGACAAAATAGAAAGGCATGGTTATGAACAGTAATATTCTGTACATCATTACTGTCTTGAACGAGTCGCTCTTTGATGGAAACCAACAAGACCGCGCTCGTTCGCTAAATCAGCACGCCGAAAGAGTTATACTACTCAGTTGTTGTTTTGTTGTTGAAAAATGTCTATGGTTAATTTGTTGCGATATTGCGCTGGAATAACTCTATGGACGTGTTTTCTACAAACATCTTGTTTAGCTTCGCAATTGTCTGAAGTTAAGACAAAAGCGAGTTTTCTGCCTAGCAAACTAAATTTATTAACCACGCAGCCAGATTCAGACATTACAACAAATTCTCCTCGTTATTTAATTACTCAAGAACGTCAAGGTGAGCAAAGAAAATTTCAAATACCGACCAATAAAGAGTTTCAACCATCAATTCCCATTGAAGAAATTGAAGTAATCGAGGTAATTGCCGATCGCCAAGAATATGACGAACAAAGAAAAGTAATTACGGCTCAAGGTAATGTAGTCATGCGTTTTGCTCAATCTGTCATGACTAGCGATCGCCTGGAAATAAATTTAAGAGATCGCCTAGCAGTTGCCAAGGGTAATGTCGTCCTCAAACGAGGTCAACAAGTATTACGGGGAGCAAAGTTTGAATATTATCTAGTTAGCGATCGCGGGATGATTTTTAATGCCAGGGGCGAAATCTATCAACCCAGCCTAAGTCAAGATACTAACGTTAACCAGAGATTAGCACCAGAACAAACAATTTTTGATCGAGCCTTGAGCGATCGCTTGATTAACGCCCAACCCTTAACAGATATAACTGCTGGCGAGGGTATTGGGGCAACTATAGGCAGCAGCAGAGATATAAATAATAGTAATAATTCCGTAGGCGGCAGAATTAATCGTCTACGCTTTCAGGCTAAACAAATAGACTTTACTGGAACTAATTGGAAAGCAAGCAATCTACGTTTGACAAACGATCCTTTTTCTCCTCCTGAACTAGAATTACGCGCCAAAACCGCTACTTTTGAACAGGTTTCTCCTTTAGTAAATAAACTGACTACCAAAAAGTCTCGTGTGGTAATTGATGATAGTTTAGCTTTACCGCTTTTAGCTAGTTCCTATGCCTTTGATGGTCGCCCTGGTCGAGGTGGTGGATTGTTTAATCTAGGTTTTGATGGGCAAGATAGAGGCGGTTTATATATTGAAAAAACTTGGCGCCTTCTGGACGGGACAAAATATAGCTTGAATATTACTCCACAATACTTTTTGGAGCGAGCTTTATTTCCCACTGCTTTTAGCTTTAGCAATACTGAAGATGGGGGATTTGATTTGGCAACATTGGGTTTGAGAAGCAATTTTCAGGCAAATTTGACCCCTCGCAGCAATTTTGAAGCAAATTTTTCCTTAACCAGCTTTAACTTTGACAATCTAGAAGATAATCTACGCGCCAAGGTTGGCATACAGCAAACGGCAGGTAATTTAGCTAATCCTTATACATTCGATCTGGCATATAATTATCGCGATCGCCTGTTTAATGGTTCTTTAGGCTTTCAAACAGTCAGAAGTAGTATTGGTGGGGTGGTGACTTCGCCGAATATTGCAATCGCCAAAACAGGTGTTAATTTAAGATATCAGGCTTCAATTCAAAACATCAATGCCGATACCGATAGACAAGACCTGCTTAACGTAGATAGAAACAATGACCGCATCAACCTTACTCGTTATCAAGGAGCATTGTTTCTCAATAAAAACTTTCCTATCTGGTCTGGAACAGCGTTGCCAAGTACCCAATACCAAGGATTGCGCTATACTCCCGTGCCTGTGGTTCCCTATTTAGAAATATATACAGGAGTTTCAGGAGTAGGTAGTTTTTATAGCAATAGCGATACTCAGCTATCTTTAGAGGGAACTATCGGTATTCAAGGACAAATAGGTCACTTTTCTCGTTCTTGGCTCGACTATACAGGATTTAAGCTTGGTTACTCGCAAAATCTTCGTGGGGATGAATCGCCTTTTCTCTTTGATCGTTTAGTGGATCGTCAAGTCCTCGATCTGGGTATTACTCAACAGCTTTATGGACCAATTCGTTTGGGAGTTCAGACATCTATTGATTTGAATGATAATCAGGAAATCAGTACAGATTACCTTTTAGAATACAGTCGTCGAACTCACAATATTACTCTTCGCTATAATCCCGTGTTACAAGTTGGTTCTTTTAGCCTCCGCATCAGCGACTTTAACTGGCAAGGAAATCCTCAACCTTTTGATGATGAAGGAATTAGCCCAGTCATTCAGGGAGTTAAACAATAAAGCAGTTAGGGCAGTTGGGGCAGTTAGGGCAGTTAGGGCAGTTATTACTGCCTGTTTAATATCGTTTTACTTTTTAGTTAAGACAGATAATCCTAAGCTAAGAGCTAAAAGCTAAAACCAATAAATAATGTGTCTTGGTTAAAAACTGAAATGATATAAGAGGATATTTATCAACTAGTGACCAAAAACAATGTAGCTCAAAACGCACACGGTGAAAATCAAAAATAGATTAACAATAAGCTGTACTTTAATAGCCAAACTAGTATTTTTTTCAAACTGATTGATTTGATGTCTTAAACGATCCAGCTTGAATTGCAGATTAGCATCTCGCTCTCTGCGAAGATCCATTTCTTGTTTAACTATATTTTCTACAGTTTCGTTTAAGTTTTGGGGAGTTAATCGTTCAAATGTACTAATTTTTCGTTCGATTTTAGCTAAAACTGTATCAACAACATCTAATTTATGGCTTAAGATAGAATCTCGTGGCAGAGAATTTTCTATTGTAGATTTACTAAAGTGTTTTTCTACCAATTTCAACGCTAATTGAAAATAGCCTTTGTGAACGTGTCTAATTGCATCAGCTAATTCTTGGGCAGTGGTGTTTTTTAGCCAATAGCCTTTTGCCCCCAACTCCAGAGCATCAGCAACATCCTGCTTTCGGTCATGGATACTAAGCATTATAACTTTGGTATCGGCAAATTTTTGGACAATGATTTTTGTAGCGGCAAAACCATCCATGATTGGCATCTCAATATCCATCAAAACTATGTCTGGCTTTAGTTTTGCCACTTGAGCGATCGCAATTTCTCCATTTTCGGCAAAACCAATTACATTCAGGTCTATCTCTGGTTCTAAATATGATTCTATAGTCTTGCGGACAAACTTTTGATCATCAGCTATAAGAACATTAATCATCGTCATATCAATCTTTAATTGTGGAAAACGTAAAAAAATAACGAGTCTCGAAAAACCACCAAGAAACTGACCAAATCACAATGTATAAAGCTATGGTTAAAGTATCAACAATTTATTCGCAAGATACGTCTCAAAAATAAGTTGGGTTTTGAGCTTTAAACCTCAACACACAGACTATACTCGCCATACAATAACTGAATCTTAAGCTGATTACAATAAACTTTAAAATAAAAACAATATAAAATAGCCTATTATCGGCGAAAATCTTTATACTTTAAAATAATCGTGGCTTCATTATCTAATGTTGAACAATTTTTAGAACATTGCAGCTATTCTAGTGCCGACGCTTTTGCTGCATTTAGCGAACTTTTAAACAGTTTAAAATCTCCTGAGACACAAGCTCAAAGTCGGCGATTTTTTGGCTTAATTTATCAGACTTGGCAGTCGAAAAATCAGCCAGATTATTACTTTTCTTTTGTTACTCAAACGGTTAAAACCTATAGTGGGGATCGCCGAGAGCTTTTACTTTTATTATTTCCCAGTATTTTTGCCCCTGAAGAATGGTCGTTTACTTTTTACGAGGGCATATTACGCTATCCCGTCGAGGAGTTTTATACTCGTCGGGTGGTAGAGTTAGGCTGTGGTAGTGGCTGGATTACTTTGGCGATCGCTTTAAATTCTTTGCCTGAAGTTATTTATGGAGTTGATATTAATCCGCGGGCGATCGTCTGTTCTCAATTAAATCTATATTTGAACGCTTTAGACGAACAAGGAAATCTTATTTTAGATAGGGAACAAAAGACTTTGATTGACCGCGTTAAATTTGCTCAATCAGATTTACTAGAATTTTTTAACGATTATCCCCATCCTCTCGATCGCATTGTGGGCTGTATTCCTCAGGTACTCAATCCAGAACTAGAAGTGATGCGAGATTTGGTCAATCAAGGAGCTAATGACGAATTTCTCCATTCTTTGAGCAATTATTGCGAAAAACAGGGCTATGTAGAGGATCAGTTTGGCTTAGGTCTACTCGCTAAGGCGATCGAACAGTCAATTCAATTACTCAGACCAACAGGCAAAGTTATTTTTAACTTTGGAGGCAGACCAGGTGCATCAGTACTAGAGCGATTGATGACCAGAAGAGGATTAGAAATTCGCCATATCTGGCAAACTAGGGTCGAACAAGATGCCGATACAGATATTTCTGGCTTAGTAGAGATCGAAGAGGCTACAGGTCATCGGTTTGAGTTTTTTATGACTTCCCGTAGTAATGTGCCAATTAGTGCTGCTACTGCCCAAGTTTACAGTCAGCATGGAGGTAAAATATATCATTCCGTCTCCGTATATGAAGGGGTTTTGGCTTATCCTAACTGGCTCAAACAAATTTTCGCCGTACTACAGCATCCTAATTTGCAAGGGGTGAAAAGCGCGCTAGATTTGACGGAAAATGATGCAGATGTGGCGGAAGAAAGATTTTACTGGCTAGCATCCTTATTTAATTACCTCAATAACCATAGCCATTTTCCCTATGGACTGACAGCAGGAGAAAGAGGATTACGCGATCGCATTACGGCTTATTTTCGCAACTATCATTCAATTCTTTGGCAGCCTGATGATTTAATTATTACTCCCTCTAGAAAAGAAGCGATCGCTAATCTGTTGACCATTTATGAGCCATCATTAATTCTGATTGATGAAGGTTTGCAGCACCTACTACCCGTAAGCTACCATGGCAGTCGGCAGGTTATTGAAGCCCCGCGACGCATTCCCTTAGTTGGCAAATTAATGACCAAGCTACGTCCAAAGCTAGTAATTACAGGACTCAAAGCTTTTGAAATGACTGCTCAAGAGCCTTTTGAATCTTTAGTCAATACGGCACAAGAAATTGGCGCACTACTGGTAGTAGATATTTCAGATAATTTAAATCTTTCTAGCAATCCTGTAGACAATGGTTTGTTTGAATACCTAGCAGATCGAGGTCTACCAGATCATGTAATCTTAGTTGCAGACACGATCAAAAATAGACTTTATCCGAGCTTATCTTTATGTATCTGCATAACTAACTCAGAGCCAATCCAAAAAGACTTAATTAGAGCAGCAGAGTTAACCTACAGTCGCGTTTGCTTGATTACCCAATATTTCTATCAACAGCTTTTAGAACAGTTATTACACTTCCAGACTACAAGAGTGCAGCCAGCTAATAGTGAGCTTGTTGGGTTTCAAGCCTCTGTCTCTTCTTTTACCTTAGAGCGTTCAGCCAATGCAAACAAAGCCTTTGCTCATCCTGCAATCAAAGAAAGTGAATTACCTTTTAAACCATCAACTATTCGCCTAGACTATGGCGAAAACTGTTTACCATCTCCTGAAGCACTCAATAAAGCGCTCGCCGAAGCCTTTGCTAGACAGGATATCACCTCAGAAGAATGTGAAGTAGATAAACCTCTATCTGCTATCTGTTCTCAAAAATACGGAATTAAATACGGCGATCGCGATAATTTTATCTATGGCTCTGGAGTAGCATCCTTATTTAGTGCGGTGGTGCAGCAATGCCGTCAAGAGCAAGGCTCTTTTATCTTTCCCCAAGGTGCTTACGGCTATTTCCGAGCAACCTTAGATTTCTATGGGGTAGCAGTGCAGACAGTCTTAGGACACCCAGCCCAAGGTTTTAAAATTGATATATTTAATCTAGAGCAAATTCTTAAAACCACTGCTAATTCTTGGCTGTATCTTAATGCACCCATTTCTAATCCCACAGGAGCGTTATATTCTGCTCAAGAATTACAGGAAATTATTCAATTAGCTTGGCAGTATAAAGCAAAAGTTGTCTTAGACACGATTTTTTCTGGTCTAGAATTTGATCGGTCTCAGCCCAAAACTGATTTATCATGGCTGCAAGATCGTCGTCACAGTAATTCAACTAACTTAATTTTACTTGGCGGCATTTCCAAGGAGTTTTCCGCAGCGGGAATACGTTTTGGCTATTTATATTCTCCCAGTGCAACTATAGTTGGGCAAATAGCAGAATTTATTCCTGGTCAGCTTCCCCAGACTACTATGTATGCTATGCGTCGATTTTTTGAGGGGGTGGTCAGAGGCGATGCTGAACTTATCCAACATCGAGAAGCTCAGAGTCAACTTCTACAGCAAAGAGCTAAAGAGCTAACGGCAGTATTGCAGCAATCTGGTTGGACACCCATTAACCCACAAGGCGGATTATTTTTAGTAGCAAAACCGAGTTTCTTTTTAAGCAAAACAGTATCTTACGAACAAGATAATGTTAAATATGAAACAGTCATTGATGGCGATTCTATTACTACCGTTTTGTTTTCTCAGATAGGACTAACGATCAATGGTGCTACCTGGACTGGGTTGCCAAACTATTGCCGTTTTGTACTGTCAGTTTCCGAATCTGAGTTTCAGGAGGCTTTGCAGCGAATTAAAGAGTTTTATAGTTCATTTGAGGACTGATTCCATTCTTCTCTTCTTTATATTATTTGTTGATTAATTATGATAAGAAATCAAGATCGGCTGTTTAAATAAATAGTAAATAGATAAATAGTGAAGAACAAAATTTTGCTTACAGGTGGCGGTTCTGCTGGACATATTACGGTTAATTTGGCTTTGATTCCTCTATTAATTCAGTCTGGATGGGAAGTTATATATATTGGCTCTTTTGCAGGAATTGAGCGGGAACTAATTGCCAATTTTCCTAAAGTTACTTATCATGCAATTCCTACGGGTAAACTACGACGCTACTTTGACAAACAAAACTTTAGCGATGTTTTTCGCGTGCTAAAAGGCATCATTGAAGCATATAAAATTATTCACCATGAGCAACCGAAGATTGTTTTTTCTAAAGGTGGTTTTGTTTCTGTTCCTGTAGTGTTGAGTAGTCGATTAAACAATATACCCGTGATTACCCATGAGTCTGACTTGACACCTGGACTGGCAAACCGTATCAATATGAATTTTGCTCAGAAAATTTGCGTTACATTCCCTGAGACTTTGCAGCATTTACCCAAAGGTAAAGGAGAATTTATTGGTGCCATAATACGTCCTGAGCTAAAAGAGGGCGATCGCGAAAGAGGCAGAATTTTTTGCCAATTTGATTCTACTAAACCAGTAATTCTGGTTACTGGTGGTAGTCTTGGCTCTGTATATATTAATCAAACAGTACGTTCACTGCTCAATAAATTACTCCAAGAGTTTCAAATTATTCATATTTGTGGCAAGGGCAATATAGATCGAAGTTTAGAACACCAAGGCTATAAGCAATTTGAATATGTAGCTAATGAGCTTGCAGATTTAATGTGTTTAGCAGATCTGGTTATTTCTCGGGCTGGCTCTAATTTTATCTTTGAATTTTTAACTCTTAAAAAACCGATGATCCTAATTCCTCTGTCGAAAAAGTCTAGTCGTGGCGATCAGATTGATAATGCTAAAGTCTTTGAAGAACAGGGATATGCCGAAGTGATTTTAGAAGAAAACTTAACTAAAGATAGCTTGTTGAACACAATTCAAACTGTTTATAGTAATCGAGAAAACTATATCAAGAAAATGGACAACTGGAATAGCGATCGCTCTCTAGCTAGATTATTTGATTTAATTACTAATTCAACGTGAGCGTCCGAAGAATTTAGATTCTTAATGTTTGAATCGCTTATTCATTTATCGTTGTGGTGTTTCTGAGAGATCAAATTTCTTAACCAATACAATAAATGGCTTTCCAATTGTTCGGGTAGCCTAATAGATAAATCTCCCGTCTTCAAATTAATATCTCTTTGAGGAAAAGGAATATCAATTTGTTGTTCCTCAAACAGTTCTTTGATCCGAAAATAAAGATCGCTTTTTAAGGGTGCTTGACGACTAGGATCGGATGTCCAAACCAATAGTTCAAAGTTAAGAGAACTATCGGCAAATTCAGTAAAAAAGACTTGGGGAGAAGGATTGCGGAGAACTTCTAGATGTTCTTCTGCTGCCTGTAACAAAGCTGATTTAACTTTTGTTACGTCAGATTCATAGGCAACTCCAATCGGGAGATGTAAGCGAGTCACGCTTTTACGATGATTCCAGTTGATCACCTCCTCACTTAGAAAGCGCGAGTTAGGCACAATAATAGAAATACGATCTAAGGTTTTCAGCACGATGCTTCGAGTTCTAACCTCTTCAACTACTCCTAAATGTTCCCCCACCTGAATAAAATCTCCCACCTGGATTGAGCGTTCAAATAGCAGCACAATACCGCTGGCAAAGTTACGGGCAATATCTTGAAAACCAAAACCGATACCTACACCCAAAGCACTACCGATTAAGGTCAAAGAACTTAAATCTAAGCCGTAAGCCTGGAGCAAAACCACTGAAGCCAAGCAAACTAAACCATATTTAGTAATAATAAAAAAGATTTCTTGAGAACCTCTGCTCATCCTGGTAGCTTGAAGAACATTGCTACGCAGCAAATTGGCAAGATATCCACTAATGACAATCGAACCAATTAATAAACCAATCAAAAATAGTAGCTTGATAATGGAAAAATCTTTGCCATTAAAGCTAAATACAGATGTATTAAATGTGCCAACTAAGATGGTGATTAGTGTATATAACCAATGGCGAGTGAGAGGAAAAAGACAGGCAATAGTAAAAATTGTGACTGTCCAAAGCAGAAACTGAGCAAAACCCAACTTCAGACGGAATAGAGTTGTTAGGTTAGAAGGACTAGAAGTAGTGTTGCTAGGAAATCCAGGAATAACTCTTTGGATCGCTTTTCTCAGTGGATAAGTTTGTAGCTGTTCTATTAACCTGGAAATAAATAAAGCTATTAACAATAAAATTAGAGCAATAACTCCCTGACGACGTGTAAAAGCAGCAGTTCTTTCTTTTTTTGCTTGAGCGATCGCCTGTTCTATTTCCTGCTTTAAATCTATTGCCGTTTCTAGAATAGACTTTTTACCAATAGTATCTTCTCTGGTAACTGTAAATAAATACCGTTGTTCTTGCTCAGAAGCACCATCTAATTTTTTTCTAAACTCAGGTTTTGGTGGTTCATTAAATACCAAGTACAATACTGGCAGCCTATCTTTTTCTTCAATCTTTACCCCAGTAAAATTATCATTTTTAACTGCTCGAACCAACTCTTTACGAATAACGGAAGCTCTTTCTTCTGCCGAATCACTATCAATTTTACCAACCCTTAATATAACTCTCCCGTCAATTTCTACAGGTGCTTTGGGAATACCCCCATCTCGATTTAGCTGTAGATTTTCAAATCCAAGATCGTAGGGTAAGAAATTATAATTTGACTGAGTTAATCCTGGACTAAGATTAATAACTAAAATCGTAACGCTAGTAATTACTATTAAAGTAGCTTTAGATAGTTTTGTTGACCACATCAATTATTGATTTCAAATAATATTTATCTTAACTTTTGGGAGCATTAATTACGTTAGTGCTTATTTTTGGTAAAAGCTTTCTCGCTCTTTATAATGCACCCTTGTACCTGCCCACTGTAGTTTTTCTCTTAGGGTGTCATAAAAAGAATAGCTTTCTCGCAAAATAATAAAATGCGCCTGACAATTTGCCATCTTGATCACTACTCTTTGACCAGGCCAAACCGTTGTCCCCAAAGCACCATCTGTCCAAAGCTTAGTATTAACCTCATAGTCTCTAATTGGGCAGACGCTAACTATGCTGCCAGAGGGTAAAACCAAGGGACGACCAGAGAGACTAAGAGGACATATCGGCGTAACGGCGATCGCCCACATATCAGGATGTAAAATAGGACCATTAGCTGAGACAGTATAGCCCGTAGAGCCTGTAGGAGTTGAAACTAATAGCCCATCACCGCTATATTGGTCTACTACCTGTCCATCTGCCTCCAGTTCCAAAACCGAAGTAGGCATCCGATCGATACTAGCAGGTTTAATGCACATCTCATTGAGGCAATAAAATATTTCGCTGACGGAGGTTAATTGTGTTCGTCCCTCATATAGCTGCGCCTGTAACATCATGCGTTTTTGCACGGCATAAAGATCTGATTGCAAACGATCCCATATTTCTTCAGTATTTTGAAATAGCTCAAAAGGTTCAGTCAAAAACCCCAAATGTCCCCCCACATTTACCGCCAAAATAGGTATGCTCTCAGGAGCTAGTTGTCTGGCAGCAGCTAAAATTGTCCCATCTCCGCCCAAAACTATTGCCAGGTTAATCTTGACCACTGAAGAAGCTAAAAAGACAGGGTAAGGATTATCTTTAATACCGCTTGGTCCGATTAAAACCTGACAATTACGACTTTCTAGTTCTCTAGCACATCTTTCTGCCCACTCTCTGCTATTTTTGTCTCCTGCTTTGTAGGCAATAATTGCGCGTTTTAGTTCCACTATCTTTTTGAGAGTAACTTAATTAGCTTCAGTTAAACTAAGCCACCCAGTCAACCTGGGCAACTCGTCTTCAGAACCGTGCTTGTCACTTTCACGACAGACGGCTCCTCTCTAATTAGGTTCTGGTTATGAATACCATTCAGACTAGGGTAGGAAGGTCATTATCCCAAATCCAATTTGAAGATTCAAACTGTACTTGGAATCTTTTATATACCTTTTCCCATCCCTGGGGGAATTTATAACGTTTAATCGTTAATAAGTCCGTTTTCGTCTTAACATCGTGACAATGTTTGTGTAATAACTGAAGGTTATCTTCTATCTTACTACCACCCGCTTGACGAGGGGTAATATGGTCGAGTTCGATTTTATCTTCAGTTCTAAAAGTGAGTCCACATTAATTACATTTTCCCTTTTGCTTCTTTAGCAATCTTGCTATTGAGGTTTTTACTTCAAGGTGTTTACCTATCCGTGATGCCCAATAATTTGAATTGCCGTCGTATGGGCTGGTATTACCCTTGACTTTAATGTGATGTGACGGATAATCTTAGTCTCTGAGTGCATAGGAAGGGCATATTCTATGTCTCCTTCTTTACACGCAAATCGCCAGTTGTTCATACCAATAGTACGCCAATACTTTTTATTTATCCAAATTCTGCTTTTATTAGAGTGTCTCCTGTATCCCCATCTAGAAAGTTTCCAGAACAATAGGTTTTGTACCTTGGAATATGTTTCCTTACTACAAGCCGTCCGATAATAGTTAGACCATCCTATAATCACTGGTGCTAATTTAGCAATCAGTGCTTGCTGTGGTGCAGCCTTGTGATTGTCTATTATGTCGGCTAGTTTGTGGTAGTGTTCTTTTACTTTTTCTTTTGATGGTTTGATGATAGTTTTGAAGCCTAATTTTTCTCCGTTGGTGTTTTTACCTGATTGGTATTTGCCAACGGGATATTGTCGGATATTGAATCCTAATAAATTGAACCCTGGTTTTTGACCCTCTAATTCTTTGAGAGTATGTAAAATGTTGGTTTTTTTTTGTTGATTTCCAATCCGATATGAAGCAGCCAATCTTTTATAATTCCTTGGCAAGATTTAATCACTTCCAGGTCTTCATGAATAATGAGAAAATCATCTGCATATCTAATGAGGGAAAGAGATTTTTTGTTTTCTTTCTTTTGTCCTTTTCAGGTAGCAGCATATTCTTTTATCCTTTCTTCCATTCCGTGTAAGGCAATGTTGGCTAAAAGTGCTGAACAGATGCCACCTTGGGGAGTACCTTCTGTTGGGAATAAAGTTTTTCCTCTGTCTAGTATTCCTACTTTTAACCATGCTCTTAATTGTCTTCTTACCTTGGGGAAAGTGTTTACTTTCTCTAAGAGTTTGGAATGGTCAATTTTGGCTTAGCTATATGGCATTTAGCCGATCCATGCTAGTAATCTCTGTACTAATAATTAGTACATTTCTACTAAACGAGTCGCACATTAAAATAGTTTACAAAACTCAAAAGTGTTTTATACTGATTAGTGTCGGTTCAAAAGAACCTCGACAATTAAATAAATAAAGCAATCATAAAACACATGACAACCACTTTACAACAACGCGAAACCCGCGGAGCTTGGGAGAACTTCTGTCAGTGGATCACCAGCACCAACAACCGCATCTATGTCGGATGGTTTGG
>JBBSPC010000008.1:0-58079 GCA_038259125.1 Chroococcales cyanobacterium
CCCTCAATCACCATCTACTAGAACGATTTATTCAACAGTTAGATCTTGAGCCAACTTTGATTAAATCCCATCCTAACTACCGAAGCCTTTCTAACTACGGTATTATTGCTTCTTAATTTTGTCCGAACCGTTGTATTAAAAGCGTACATAAAATTGTTCGCTACAAACTACAAGCCAAACTAAAAGCACCACGTCCACAAAGTTCTAAGGCTAAACCTCAAGTTCGATCGGGCCTTTAAAAAAAACTGAAAGACATCATCAAACTACTCATCGACCATTTGGGAACAGGTCAACCAGTTCGTTACTGGTGTCAAGATGAAAGCCGTTTAGGGCTTAAGACATTGACGGGAAAAGTCATTACTCTTAAAGGCATAAAACCTCAAGGTATTACGGGTTGGGAAGCGCGATAACTTTTATCTGTATGGATTAGTCGAACCGATAAGTGGAGAAAGTTTGCATCACGGGAGTTTTCCCATCTTGATAGTCTTTGCTTTCAGCATTTTCTAGATTTATTTTCCCAAACCTATCCTCATAGCTTAAATCTGATTCAGATGGACAACGGTAGTTTTCATAAATCTCAAGACTTAAGATGGGCCGATAATATCATTCCCATTTTTCAACCTCCCTATTCTCCTGAGCTTAATCCTATCGAACGTCTATGGGAACACATTAAGAGTAAATTAGCTTGGGAATACTGCGATAGTTTGACCCAATTGAGAACCAAATTAAAGCAAGTTCTTGATTCTATTTCTGAAGAAATAATTACCTCTATTTGTGGATGGGACTATATTACATCTGCCTTATTAAGTGCAACTTCATAGAGAGTTGGTATGATGAGTATAGAACCAGCATTTGCAGCTTTTTTGGGTTTTATTATACTGCAAGAAAAGCTAGAGCTTCGCGCCCTTGTTGCCATTATGCTAGTTACTTTCGCCTCGGTTGGAGCTTCCGCTTTTGAAAAACGTTCCAGTTTGAAGTAAAAACTCTTTAACCAACGGTCAAAGGAGGCTTCGTCCGTTTAGGAGTCCGCGTTGCCTGGGGTTTCTGAGGGCGTAATTGTGAGCGCGAGATTCGCGGAACCTGCGTCCGCTACAGGCTGCAAAGCAGCCAAGCGACGCTAGTCGCGTCTGAGCCGTTAGGCTCTGTGAATCGCGCTCGTGGGGAAACCCCAAAATGTTGACCGCCCAAAAAGGCATTTATGTCGGACGTGGCGGAGTAATCTCTGACTTTTTCAATTCATTGTCCTATGGCAAACATTAAACTGCCTGCTTTAGAGATAATAATCTCTATTCAGTGATTATCATTATGTTTATTCTTAGAAAAAACAATATTAAACAAACAGATAATTATGAATACAGCAGCTAAACAAATCGCTTTGGACTATATTCATCTTAATTCTTTACCTGACGTATGGAAGATAGCAGCCGCCAAGTTTGGCGATACTGTCGCCTTGAAAGATCCCCACGCTAAACCAGAAGTTGTTATTACTTATCAAGAATTACATCAGCAAATTCAGCAGTTTGCTACTGGTTTACAGGCTTTAGAAATTAAGCCCCAAGATAAGATTGCTTTGTTTGCCGACAACAGCCCCCGTTGGTTTATTGCCGATCAGGGCATTATGATGGCAGGAGCAGTAGATGTGGTGCGTTCTTCTGGGGCAGAACAGCAGGAATTGACATATATTTTAGAAAATAGCGATAGTACCAGTTTAGTAGTTGAAAATTTAAAAACTCTGGACAAGTTACGCTCGGATTTAGCAAATTTATCAATCAAATTAGTTGTTTTATTGAGCGATGAAACACCACCAGAGGAACAGCAGATTAAAACTATTAACTTCAAACAGTTGATGAAGTTTGGTCAAAATAATCAGCTGCAGCCTGTTGAGCAAAATAAAGATACCTTGGCAACCTTACTTTATACTTCTGGGACTACAGGAAAACCAAAAGGAGTAATGTTAAGCCATGGTAATTTATTACATCAGGTAAACTGCATCAAAACTGTATTTCAACCCCAACCAGGAGATATAACCCTTTCTATTCTCCCTAGTTGGCACGCTTATGAAAGGGCTGGGGAATATTTTTTCTTGACTCACGGCGCAACACAAATTTACACCAGTATTCGTTACTTCAAGCAAGATTTAAAAAAATTTCAGCCTATCTATATGGTTGGTGTGCCTCGTCTTTGGGAATCGTTATACGATGGGGTGCAAAAGCTTTTAAGTGAACAATCCAAGTCCCAACAGAAGTTAGTTAAATTCTTTCTCAAGCAGTCAGAAAAGTACATCATGGCAAAACGAATTGCCGAGAATACTAGCCTAGAACATTTTAATGCTTCTGCTACAGAGCGATCGCTTGCCAAATTAAAAGCAGCTTCTCTCTATCCGCTTCATGCCCTGGCAGACAAGCTTGTATATGGTAAAATTCGCGCTGGCGTGGGCAATATTAAGGCGGTATGTAGCGGTGGTGGTTCTTTGGCTAAATATCTCGATGATTTTTATCAAACCGTGGGTATTGATGTCTTTGTCGGTTATGGATTAACCGAAACTTCACCCATTACCAATGCCCGTACCCCCATGCACAACGTTAGAGGTTCGGCGGGACAACCTTTACCAAAGACAGAAATTAAAATTGTTGATCCCCAAACTCGCCAAAAATTGCCCCAGGGAGAAACGGGATTGGTTTTGATCTGTGGTAGTCAGGTAATGCAGGGCTATTATAAAAACCCCGAAGCTACAGCTAAGGCAATTGATCCAGATGGTTGGTTTGATAGTGGTGACTTGGGCTGGCTGTCTCCCTACAATGATTTGGTGCTTACAGGCAGGGCTAAAGACACTATTGTCTTAAGCAATGGCGAAAATATTGAACCTCAGCCTATTGAAGATGCCTGTGTCCGTAGCATTTATATCGACCAAATTATGCTAGTTGGACAAGATCAGCGGGCTTTGGGGGCGTTGATCGTACCTAACTTAGAAACCCTGCAACAGTGGATAACCGAACAAAAATTGGACTTACAGCTTCCGAATAAAGATAGTTCCCCCCAAGAAGTTGCCCAAAGTAGTTTGTATGAACCAGCGATCGCCAATTTATACCGTAATGAGTTAGGTCGCGAAGTCAAAAATAGACCAGGTTACCGTGCAGATGACCGTATTAGCGATTTTCGCTTTATTATTGAGCCTTTTTCTCAAGCCAATGGCACTATGACCCAGACTTTTAAAGTTAAGCGTCCTGTTGTTAGAGATAAATATCAAAGTTTAATTAACGAGATGTTTACTAACTAAAGAAGAATTTCCCAAAAAACCATCTAAAAGCAATTTTTTAAGGTACAACTAAAAAGATTAAAAATTTAGGAATAGGACTTAGCTAGCCTAAGAAACTGTCTGTAATCTTTAAGCTGCAATCAAAATTTAAGAATTTTAAGAAGGAGTCGAAATCATGGATTATACAAATGCTAGCTTGCTTTTAAAACGTCCTGTCACCGTTAAAGCAATAGTAACGGCTCAGTGGAAAGAAGAAGTAACTCAACAGTTACAAAAGCAAGTTACTCAGCTAGACCAGCAAATGCAGCAGCTAGAAATGCAGGGCAAAAGAACAATTGAAGAGATTTCTAAGCAAGCCCAAGATCCTGCTAGTCTTCAGATCAAAAAACAAGTAGAAAACATTCACGGGCAAGTTAACCAGAAAAAAGCAGAGATGCTAGAAAAGAAAAATAACTTCTTGCAACAGCTACAGCAGATTCAGCTATTAGATTTAGACCAAGAGGTAGTTCAAGCTCAAATGGAAAGTTTTTTCCGTCTAGAAAAAGGCGATAATCTAGTTAGAAAACTAAACGTAGAGGTTGTATTACGAGATGGAGTAGTTGAAGACATTCGAGGCGAACTGTGATCATTGGTTATTAAACACAGCCTTTGCTTAATAAAACAAAATAAAGATGATAGTGATAACAGCAAGAAAATTAAACTTTTCTAAAGACTCTTGTTTTCAATAAACGATACCCTGAAAATTAAGAAAGAGAATTGGTACGTATTGAGGAAGCAAGTTGAATAATAAAGCGATCGCCCGTCGCCCTACTAGAGTTATATGTTTAGGGGAAATATTGTTTGATTGTCTTGCTGACGAGCTAGGAAAGTCAATGTCCGAAGTCACATCTTGGACTCCTTATCCAGGAGGCGCACCTGCTAATGTTGCCTGCGCCTTGACTAAATTGGGAACTCCTTCGGCTTTTGTTGGCTGTGTAGGCAAAGACACTCAGGGTAAAGAACTAGTTCAATTGCTTCAATCTATAGGAGTTAATACTTCTGGCATTCAATATAGTGAGCAAGCTCCTACTCGACAAGTATACGTCACTCGTACCGCTCAAGGCGATCGCACTTTTGCTGGGTTTGGCGACAAGAAACCAGATCAGTTTGCTGATGCTTATTTGCAAGCTCAACATTTACCCCCAGAGTTATTCTTAGAGGCTGAATATTTAGTTTTGGGTACTTTAGAATTAGCTTATCCCCAAACTAGAGCAGCCGTATTTCGCGCTTTAGAATTGGCAGAAGAATATCACCTTAAGATTGTTTTAGATGTTAATTGGCGACCCATGTTTTGGCTCGATGAACAGGAAGCACTGCCCTTAATTAAAGAACTTTGGCAGTATGTGGACTTTCTTAAGCTAGCCGAAGAAGAAGCACAGTGGTTATTTAACACTGCTGATGCAGGGGCAATTTCCGATCATCTTGACTCTGTTGAAGGGGTTTTAGTCAGCAATGGTGATGCTCAAGTTAGTTACTGCATCAGTGAAAATGAAGGAACTGTAAAACCAATTAAGGTATCAGTAAAGGATACTACTGGGGCAGGAGATGCTTTTTTGGCTGGCTTGATTCACCAATTGTGTTTGCAAGGTATGCAAAAGCTGAATAGTCCCCAGGTTGCTCAAGAAATTGTCCGCTATGCCTGTGCCGTTGGGGGATTAACTACTACCAAATCTGGGGCGATCGCTGCTCAACCCAGCGCACAAGAAGTAGAGGCTTTACTACAAAAAATATAGCTCGATTAACAGCTAAATCAAAAGAGAGCTAAAAGCTTTGTCGTCTTGCGCCTTGGCTCTCAAAATTTTATTTCCTGATCACACCTTAGCAATCTTAATCAAAGCGATCGGGTTTGCCAATCTTGTTTTTAGCTATAAACTCTATGCTTTTATTTAAATTTAAATCCTTTTGAGAAGCTTACAGGTTGAGGCTTTTAGCTTATAGCTTTTTGGTAATCTGCTCTTATTATCATACCCAAGTAAGCTACTAAATATTTTCTTTATTTAACCAAGTCTCTAAATTATCCATTGCTTGAAAATCGAGTAATGCTTCCCCCAAATTTTCCAACTGTTCCAAGGATAAATTATTAAGGCGATCGCGCAATTCTTGAGATAATTCACCTACTTTTCGAGTTAATAAACGCAGGACAAGTGATCTTTCTCCTTCTTGTCTTCCCTCTTGTCTTCCCTCTTGTCTTCCCTTCTGTCTTCCCTCTCTGAGAATTTCCTGATAAATTACTGACTCGCGCATAATTCCCTCCTGAAACAGCCGTTGCACCAGATCTTTATTGTATTTTAATCCCGCTATAATTTGGGTATAAGTTGATATTTCCGCTTTTTTGGCAACCTCTAGTTGGTCAATTCGCTCAACAACTCTTTGTAATAATTTTTGGGGTTGGGTTGCAGCAGTCAGTGGTGCCAAAGGTAATAAAGCTGAATCATTAAGAAATAAGTCGGGGTTTTCCTCCCAAAGTCGAATTACTCGATATTCGTGACGAGTAGTTTCAACAGCAAAAGCCGTTTCGATTACGATTTCTGAGGATGGAGGAAGCAATAAGACTGCAACTTGAGTAATAGGTAAACGATATAATCGATACAATCGCACCCAGTAATCAAGCATTCGCAAAGATAATGGCGGCGTTGATTGGAGTCGGGTTTGGAATTCTAAGTGTAAAATACGCCCCTCTAGCTGTAAAAAAGTGACGTAATCAGCGCGTATAGGTTTAATACTCAGTTCAGTTTTAAGGACTTCGACATTTGTTTGGGGTGTCCCTAAAACCCAGCTAGCGAAATTAGCAGGATATTTTTCAGATAGCAGCTTGCAGAGATTGTCAAACGACATTAACAGTAGATAGCAATTAAGTTTAAGTACGATTATTATCTCTTGTTGTTGGCTGAAAATTAAGGCGATTACTCAATCTGTAGCTGACTAATTGCATTTGCTGAAACACGATTTTTAATTAAGGCGATCGCATTTGGTTTAAGAGTTTAAACTAAAAAGATATTCTTGATCGCACACTATAATCTTGTCGGTGCTGCTATGTTTAGTTTTTCAAGTAATATTCTTTGTAGCCAATACTGCGCCATAGCAATTAATCCCAGACGAGCGATCGCTTTTTGCGGAGTTTCGCGCTTTACTAATCCTAAAAAACGACATTCTGCCAGAAAAACTTCGACTGTTTTAGCCAAATTAAGAGCTAATTTAAGCCAATCGTTTGGTTTGAAAGCAAAAGCATCTGTCACCATAAATAACTGACGCAATAAACTATATTCTGCTTCTTGGATGAACCATAAGTTTTGCTTTTCATCTAACCAAGATATAGTCTGAGATTGTTCTAATTGCCAACCTACATAGCTGAAATTTCCGTCTTTGAGGGCAATTAATTTTTCTCTTGTTCCTAATCTTAATAAAGAGCAACAGCGAGCATGAACATACTGTATGGGAAACAAATCTGCTGTATTTTGCTCTAACTGATAATTTTCTGGACTAATTAGCGGATAATCTCGATTAATCTGTCTATTGTTCAACAAAACCAATGATTCCTCTAGCCAACTAGCTAAGTCTCGATCTAAGTAAAAATTGATCCAACCAGGGTTAGTTATTTCAACTTTTAACTTTAAGTAAAATTTAGACACAAAATTATTTTGCTCAAAAACCAACAAACTCAGCAAATTTTCGGCAATTATTTGTGCAGGAAGTAAAAAGTAAGGAGCTAAGACAAAAGCAATAGAACAGCTATATACAATTGAGGTTGATTGTGATTTGCAGAAAACCCGATCCCCCTGGTTTTTTGATAATAATTTCCTATGAGTAGGTTGGAAAAGAACAATTTTACGCTCAAGGATGGTAGAAATAAATTTAAGATCGAGCTGTACTTTTGTTTGTTGCTGATACAAATCAAGGGTTTGCAGTAATTTTTGTTTTAATAACTTTTTGATCGAAATAGAAGTTTTTTCCTTTTTATATCGAAGCTTAAACAACTTATGTGAAAAAGTGTTTTTTGATACATTGTTATCCATGTAAAATCAAATATGCCTTAATGTTCTATTTTGCCTCCTACTATGGAATTTTCTGAAAACTCGTCCGAGGAATCTTGTCCAAGTTTAGCTTGGCAAAATGTTGTTGACTGGGCGCAAACCCATTATCGCGATCGCATTTTTCGTAAAGACGAACAAATTCCTACACGTCCACAATTAATTTACTTGGTAAACAAAGGTGCAGTACGTTTAATTAGTGAAATTCAAACTCAACAGTATGAGGACAATTCAACCATTGAACCCTCAGAAACTGATTCTGAGGACTCAGAAGAAACTTTTTTAGGTTTTGTTGGCGCAGAAAAACCCTTTGAGATCATAACTCAATCTTTTTTTAAAGTTCGTGCCTATGCTCACGTCGATCAGACTCAGGTTGCGTGGCTATATTGGCAAGATTTAGACAATTGGTCTGATTTTCGCCAAGAAATATACGAAGCTTTTCGCTATCAACACCAACGTAAACTACTATGGCTTAGTGCTTTGGGTCAAAGAAGAACCATAGATCGTCTGACTAGTTTTTTAACTTTGTTAGCAGAAGAATATGGTCACGGCAACGAGCAAAGCTACTGTTTACCTTACACTCTCACCCATGCTCAAATCGGTAGTGCGATCGGCTCTACAAGGGTCACTGTAACTAGATTAATGGGTAAGTTACGTCGACAAGGAATAATCTCAATTAAAAATGATAATTCTATTTGCGTCAATATTTTTAAAGTTATAGAACAATAGTTTAACGTGAACGATATAAAATTTTCATATTTCGTAATTTTTTATTCATAAAATTTATCAAAAAATAGGCTAAATAATGATTCTATTAGAAGAAATTAATAAATTAAATTAGTGTAAATGTAAAAAATATCTTAAGATTGACAAGTAAGAAGTTTAACCGCAAAATGCGGTCAGCGTAGCCAAAGCCGTTTTACCCCAATTAATTTAATTCCGTCAAGCGGAATAACCAGGGCAAGCGTCGGTGTATCGCTGGCTTTCTTAAAAACTTAATATTTGACACAGATATAAATTTAGGAGAATATATATGGCGCTCGTACCCATGCGTTTGCTTTTAGAACACGCGGCTGAGAATAGTTATGGTATTCCTGCATACAACGTTAACAATATGGAGCAAATCATCTCCATTATGGAAGCTGCTAACGAAGCTGATAGCCCTGTAATTCTACAGGCTTCTCGTGGCGCTCGCAAATATGCTGGAGAAAATTTTCTACGTCACTTAGTATTAGCAGCAGCAGAAAGCTATCCTCATCTTCCTATTGCTATGCACCAAGATCACGGAAATAGCCCCGCGACTTGCTATTCTGCGATTCGCAATGGTTTTACTAGCGTCATGATGGATGGTTCATTAGAAGCAGATGCTAAAACTCCCGCAAGCTTTGAATACAACGTCAATGTAACAGCAGAAGTAGTTAAGGTGGCTCACGCTGTTGGTGCTAGTGTTGAAGGTGAACTTGGTTGTTTAGGTTCATTAGAAACTGGCAAAGGCGAAGCAGAAGATGGTCATGGTTTTGAAGGCGCTCTCAGCAAAGAGCAGCTATTGACAGATCCTGATGAAGCAGTAGAATTTGTAGAACGTACTCAGGTAGATGCTTTGGCTGTAGCCATTGGTACTAGCCACGGTGCTTATAAGTTTACTCGCAAGCCTACTGGCGAAATTCTGGCTATTAGCCGAATTGAAGAAATTCACCGTCGTCTACCCAACGTTCACATAGTAATGCACGGTTCTTCTTCCGTACCTCAAGAGTGGATCGACATTATCAATGCTAACGGTGGCAATATTCCTGAAACCTATGGTGTACCTGTAGAAGAAATTCAAAAAGGCATCAAGAGTGGTGTACGCAAAGTAAACATCGATACGGACAATCGTTTAGCAATCACTGCTGCTATCCGTGAAGCAGCTTTTAAAGATCCTGCTAACTTTGACCCCCGCCACTTCCTCAAGCCTTCTATTGCCTACATGAAAACTGTATGTCTCAGACGCTATGAAGCTTTTGGTACTGCTGGTAACGCCAGTAAAATCAAGCAGGTTTCTCTTGAAGATTATGCTGCTAAATACGCTAAAGGCGAATTGTCTAGTAGTAATAAAAAAGCTGTTTCCGTTTAGATTTAGTTAGACGAATAGACAATCTGAACTAAATTTGCAACAGAATGAGTAGCTATTGATGGCTACTCATTTTTTTAGACGTATAGGCTATGAATGTTTGTTTTTATACCTTCTATATGTACCAATTTAAATAGTGTTTGCTACAGATAGATAGTAGAGGCAAACGATATTACTTTCGGTTTCATACCTCAAATCAGCAACGCCTAATCAATTGTTTCCTCCGCGCTCATTCTTCAGCCTTCATCCCTCTAAACCGTTGCTGCTGCTTCTTTTTTTGCCGATCCTTGTGTTCCTAGCTGAATCAATTCAATTTTGTAGCCGTCTGGATCTTCGATAAAGGCAATTACAGTACTACCGTGTTTCATTGGCCCTGGTTCTCGGCTAACCTTACCGCCTTGAGCTTTAATGCGATCGCAAGTATCATAGATATCATCCACACCCAAAGCTATATGACCATATCCCTTGCCCAGGTCATACTCTTCAACGCCCCAGTTATAAGTTAATTCAATGACAGTGTTGTCTTTCTCTTCGCCATAACCCACGAACGCTAGGGTGAACTCACCCCCTGGGTAATCTTTGCGTCGCAAAAGCTTCATGCCCAAAATATCGCAATAAAACTTAATAGATTTGTCTAAATCTCCTACCCTGAGCATTGTGTGTAGCATACGCATATTTTCAATTCTCCTTTTTATAGTGAATAAGCTATTTGTTTACATTGCTTGTGGAACAATAGTTCAGTCCACGTAATATAAAACTATCTAAAATCTGACGATCATTGCAAACATCTTTATATGGAAGGAAGGAAATATCCATAAATCGAGTTAGTTTATTATCTTAATTTTATTCAACTTAAACTGTCCTAACTGTCTCACCCTCTAGGGGGTCGCTCGTCTAACCGTCCTAACTATTGTTTATTGTTACTTATTTGTATTTCTGGTGTCGTAGCCATACCAGCATTTAAAATTAAAGAATGACTAAATCTATCGATCATCCCCCTAATCCTAAACCCGAAAAGCAAAATCCCGTGAAGCGATTAATAAATAAACTAAAATCATCCCCGAAAACAGTAGCAACAGGGGCAATTGCGATCGCAGCTTTTGGTGGTTTAGGCTATTGGGGGACGCAGGTGTTAGTTAAAAAGAAATTGCCGCCGTTTTTAGAGAGTCAAATTGGTAAATTTATTCAACGTCCTATTGACTTAGGTCAAGTCAAAGGCTTTTCTCTAGGTGGAATAGAGTTTGGCAAGACGGTTATTCCAGCTACTGCTACCGATCCTGACAAAGTACAGGTAGACGGAGTTAAGGTTGGATTTAATATCTTTCCTGTTTTATTTCGCCGTACCTTGCCCATAGACGTGGCTTTGATTCACCCTGATATTTATTTGGAACAAGAAAAAGATGGGCAATGGATTAATCTAGATTTTCTCAACAGAGATAAAAAAAAGCTCCCAATTTATTTTGATGTGGATTTAGATGTTGACCAAGCCGACATTACCGCCGTACCCTATGAGCAAAATCCTCTCAAGGCACAGCTAGACGGTAGCGGTAGATTTAATCAAAAGCAAGAATTTCTGACTTATGATTTAGATGCAGGAATTGAAAAGGCAAAAGCGACTATAAAAGGAGAAACTAAGTTAAAAACTGGCACAACCGATACAAAATTGCTGGTTAAAGATTTGGCTTTAGCTGATGTTGCTACCCTCTTGCCCAATTCTCCTGTAAAACTTAACAGTGGTTTGCTTAATGTAAATTTAGATATTAATATTCCTTCCTGGAAAGAGATTAATACCGCCAACGTGAAGGGAATGCTTAATCTGCAAAACTTGGCAGGGAAAGCTACTGATTTAAATGCCCCTGTTTCAGCAGAATCTAAACTGAACTTTAGCGGACGTAATGCCGATGTTAAGCAAACTCAGGCTAGTCTGGGTGACATTACTGCCCAGGTAGGAGGAAAGGTTAACTTAGATAGTGGCTATGACTTGAACTTAAATGTCTTGCCGTTTCAGTTAGCTAGTATACCTAGTAATCTTATTAAACAAGTACCTGTCGATCTAGCAGGAGAAGTAGAAGCACAGGTTAAGCTGCGGGGTGCGATTAAAGATCCTCAACTGACGGGGAATATTAATAATACTCAGACTGTAAGGATAGATAAAACTTCTTTTAAACAAATAAATGCTGACTTCCAGGCTAATCTAAATAAGGTTGTTCTAGACAATGTACAGATACATCCTGTGGCGGGAGGTAATATTACCGCTAAGGGTACGATTGAAACGAATCTGAGACAGGCTTTAGAAAATAATAAGGCTATAGACGCAATTAAAATGCCTTTGGATTTTAGTTTTCAAGCAAATTTACCAACTCAGGAATTGGTTACACCCTATTATCAACTACCTGAAAAAGTTGCAGTTGGAAATCTTAGGGCAAAAGGACAGGTAAACGGCACGGTAAATAATCCCAATGCCCTAATCAACTGGAGTATACCCCAAGCCAGTGCCAATAATTTAGAGGATATTGCAGGATCGGGAGAACTAGCTTTTGCCAACAATAAATTATCTCTGCGGGATACTGAAATTACCTATGGTGATGGCAAGGCGGATGTAGAGGTGGAGGCTAATTTAGACAGTAAACAGTGGCAAGCAAATTTAAATGCCAACTCACTGAATTTAACACCTTTTCTGGCACAGGTTAATAATCCCAACCTGAACTTAGATCGTCCTGTGGCGGTTAATACGGCCAAAGCTAATCTTAATGGCAGATTAGATCAGCTTGATGTAGAAAAAATTAACGGTACTGCTGACTTGAACTTAAATGTTGACGGTGGCGATGTTGTAGTCAACAGTCAGCTAAATTCGGGTAATGTCAAAGCCAAGGCAGTTACTAATAATATCCAGCTAGATCGTTTTGTAACTAGTTTACCCGTTGCTGCCTCTTTGCAGTCAGGGACAGTAGATGCCTCTGGTAAATTAAAACAGTTGTTGACATTTAAAGACAATCCTAATCTGGGTAGTGTTAAAGCCAATGCGGATTTAAATTTAAATGTAGATGGCGAAGCAGTAGCTGTTAATAGTCAAATAAATTCAGGTAGAGTTTTGGCAAATGCTAATACCAGCCAGATCGACTTAAATCGCGTTGTGCCTAATTTACCAATTCCCGCCAACATTAGATCTAGTCAGGTGAGGGCTTCTGGAGAACTAAAACAGCTATTAACCTTTGCCAAAAATCCTGACTTAAGTACTGTTGATGCCCGTGTCGATGCAGATTTGGGGGTGGCTGACGGTACAGTAAAAGCGATCGCAACTCTTAATAACAACCAGTGGCAGGCAAACGTCAACGCGACGGATGTTAATTCTCAATTACTGATAAATGAATTTGCCCCCGATAAGTTCGCTTCGGTAAAACTAGATAACCTAAATGCCCAGGCGGATTTGTCAGGAGATATCAAGCCTGTACTTAATAACGATATTAATGTTCCTGTGGCGATAAACAGCTTTACCGCTAATACTGGCGCACAAAATATTGATGCTAAGGGTAATTTAACCCTGTCCAACGTTACCAGTAATTTAGACGTTGCCAAGACTAACCTTGATGTTGTCGCTAATCTTGACTTTGATCGGCTACCTATCGATCAGGTTATTGCTGCTGCTAGCCAAAATAATCCACAAATTGCTGAAAACGTCAATATTGCAGGAAAAGCCGCTTTTAACGGACAATTTCAAGGGAAACAGCTAATTTCTGCCCCTAGTGAGCCAGGTAATATTAATCTAACAGGGGATTTACAGTTACAGAATTTTGCCTTTAACGACATTGCCTTCGATCCTGTGATGGATGGTACAGTTAACGTGCAGACGGGTAAGGAAATCGCTCTTAATCTCAAAGGAGAACAGGATGTAATTGCTGCTAGTGTTGTTCCCTGTACCGCTAGTGACTGTAAACTGCCTTATTTACCTAATAGCTTAGAGTTACGTCAAGGAGAAGATACCGATCAACCAGTAATTGCCACAGGCGATCGCAACGGTGATATATTTTCTTTGGATATTAATAATTTCCCCCTCGCCTTACTAAATCTTGCCCCCGCTAAAGCAGCAGGAATAGACGGGGCTTTGCAGGGTAAAACTTCAGGGAAAATTGCTCTCAATCTTTATACCTTAGCAGCCAAAGGTAATATTGCCATTAATAAGCCAGGAGTAGGCTATATTCAGGCAAAACAGCTTGATGCTAATTTTGACTACGATCCCGCCAAAAACATCGCCAAGATTACCAATTCTTCTCTGGAGTTGGGTAATAGTCAATACAATCTCAATGCTGCTTTAGATCTTAAGTCAGGGGCAATTGACGGGAAGTTAGATATTCCCCAAGCTTACATTCAAGATGCTTTGACTACTCTGCGCTGGTTTACGATTGCAGACGTGACCGACTTATTTAATATTCCCGATTACGGTGAAGCTGCTGCGGTTAAACCTGCCCCAGATAAAGAAACTGTCGATCAATCTATCGCCCGTAAACTAAATCAGTTACGTAATGTAAATAAAAAAATTCAGGCAAATGCAGCCGAAAAAGAAACAGGCAATGTTCCTACAGAATTAAATATTCAAGGCAAATATGTGGGGCAAATAACTTTAGGCGGAACAATTCAAACTCCCCAAGCAAACTTTAACGTAGAAGGAGATAACTGGCAGTGGCAAACCATCCCAGCCTATCCCAATATTGTTCCTCCTTTGGGTCTAGTAATTGAAGAGTCGCAATCCATAGATATACCAAAACTTCTAATTGCAGGAAATCTCCAGGGAACAACGGTAGATTTAGATGAAGCCAAAATACAGGTTCAAGATGCGGTTTTATCTTTAAAAGGTAAACTATCCCCAGAACAAGAAGATGCCCAATTTGCGATCAACAATTTAACCGTAGATAATATTGGTAATTTTGTTAAGATTCCCGTGGATATAGCAGGAGAAATCAATGCTGTAGGCACAATTAAAGGATCGCCTAGTAACCCTCAACTAGCAGGAAAAGTTGCTTTTACAGATGGAGCGTTTAACGGTAATGTATTACCTGCAAAGCTAGCGGGAAATTTTGACTACGACGGTAGCAAATTAGCATTTAATACTACTGCACCTGATTCAATTCGAGTAGAAGCCAGCGTACCCTATCCGATTATTCCAGGTAAAAGCGATCGCCTTACAGCTAAAGCCGATGTAGACAAAGAAGCATTTGTCTTTTTAGGTGCCTTTAGCCAGAATTATTTAAACTGGATTGGTGGCGATGGAAATGCCAAATTAAATGCTAATGCCCGCTTAGACTTAAACAGAAAAGGCATCATTTATGATTTAGATGCTAAAGGAGTAGTTAACCTCAAAGATGCTAATGTTTTGGTAGAAACGCCTTTTTTTACTGAACCATTTGTTGGTACAGGCAAAATTACTTTAAATAATCAAATAGTCAACGTTGAGAATTTAGACGCTACTTTTGCCAAAAAAGATTTATCTGTTAAGGGCAAACTGCCGATTCTCACCGCAGTTAATAATTTAGATAATCCCCTAACTATCGATCTTCCCCCAGGCGATATTGATATTAGAAAGTTATATAAAGGTGGAGTTAAAGGCAAAGTTACAGTTACAGGAGCATCTTTAGAACCCGTAATTGGCGGAAAAGTTACCTTAGAAGATGGTAAAGTATCTCTTCCTAAAACTGAAGCCCCTAACCAAGAAGAAACCGTTCAACTAGCTAAAAGCAATGTTACCGATGCGGTTTCAGGCACAAAGGCTTTGACTAAAACTCCAGGAAACAATCAACAAAATGCTGCTAAATCCTCTGGTTTTGTTACTGCCTTAAATAACCTCAAGGTCAACCTCAAAGACTTTAACTTTGAACAAAATCCTGTATATGAATTTAAGCTTGATGGTGGTTTGACTCTTAATGGTACGGTTGATAAACCGAGTAACATTATTCCCAAAGGAACTTTAATGCTGACTCGCGCCGATGTAAACTTGTTTAGCAATAAATTTGATTTAGATCGCACTCGAGAAAATACGATAATTTTTACTCCCAAAGCTGGAGTATTCAATCCCGACCTTGATATTGTTTTAGTAACCGAAGTTGAAGATATTCAGAAACAACAATTTAATAGTTTACGTTCAGTTGATGCTAACTCTAATGAAATAGACGATCCTATTTCACAAGGTAATAATAGTGAAACTGTCAGAATTAGTTTAGTAGTTGATGGCGAAACCGCACAAATATTACCTAATTTGGCTCAGAACACTACTGAGTGTAATATTGGTCTTAATGTTCCTTTAGTTGACAAGCACGAATCTTATAGTCAAGCAGAATTGAATCGGTTTACAAAATGTTTTAATGAGGCATCTTTAGCAGGTAAAGATAGCAGCATAATTAACTCTCCAGCAGTAAAATTGACTAGCACTCCTTCTCTCGATCAAGGAGAAATTATCAGTTTGTTGAGCGGTCAATTTTTGGCTTTCGCTGACAATTTTAGCAATAAGAGTCAATCAGAATTATTTAGTTTAGGAGTGAACACCTTTGTAGTCAATCCTGTTTTAAACAGCGTATTGTATAAAGTAGATGATACAACAATCAAATTTGGGAAAAAAATTGGTTTAGATTATTTGACTCTATATCCTAATTTAGAAGGTATCTATGACATCGGTAAAAATTCATCGGTGCGTTCTACTTACAACTATGTACTTAATGAAGCAAGGGTAGAGTACCAAAAAAGTTTTTAGTAGAACTTTGGCGATGTCTATCAATTTTGAAATTTAGCCAAGAGATAGTTTAATATCGATTTAATCCACTTTCAAATAGTCGAATGCAGATCAAACTTTCTCTTTCTCCTTGGACAGTTGTTAAGTATTTAATGATTGGGGTTATTTTTTTTACTGTTGTAAGTACGGGAATTCAAATTTCCAAGTATGTTTTCGACTATCGTCAGGATTGGATGAGTGCGTTGAATTTAGATAGAGAGATGAATTTCCCTAGCTGGTTTTCTACTTTGATGATTGGCTTTTGCTCAATTTTGCTCAAAATCATTGCCACAGGCAAAAAACAACAGGGCGATCGCTATACTAAAGACTGGCAGTTATTATCGTTTATTTTTCTTTGGCTAGCGATCGATGAATTAGTGAGTATTCACGAGATTCTCATTATTCCGCAACTTAGTGATGCTCTCCATCTTCCCTGGTTTCTTCATTCCCTGTGGGTTATTCCTGGGATGGTTTTTGTTGCCTGGTTTGCCAGACGCTACATTAGATTCGTGCGCCATTTACCACCAAAGACTAAAAAACACTTTGTTTCGGCTGCCTGTGTTTATATTGGTGGCGCATTAGTTATGGAAATGGTGGGTAGCTATGTTGCTGAAGCCCAAGGACAACAACATTTGACCTATGCTTTGCTTGCTACCGTCGAGGAGTTTATGGAAATGGTTGGCATTGTGATGTTTATTTATGGTTTACTTTACTATCTGGGTGAATGGGCAAAAACCGTAGATCTGCAAATTGATATTCCAAATCTGTAGAAAACTATATTAGCTTTTACTACTTTGTTTGAAGATAATCAGCGATTAAAATACACTAGTGTATTTTTATTTCTAGCTGGTCTTGTATTTTAGAAGGTTCATACACGGGCGCGATCGCACTTTTTTCAGGAGTTATTTGCCAGTCATAGTAACGTAGCAGCAAGGACATAAATATTTTCATTTCCATCTGGGCGAACTGATAACCCAGACACACATGAGAACCGCCACCAAAACCAACTAGGGAAAAGGGATGCTGTTTGTCTTCTTCGCGGGGAGGGGCAAAACGATCTGGATCGAAAGAATCTGGGTTGGCATATATTTCTGGTAAACGGTGAGTCAGCATAGGAGATACATCCACCATCCAGCCAGCAGGAATACGATAGCCATCGTACTCGATCTCTTTAACTACACCGCGAGATATATTTTGCACTGGAGGATAAAGTCTTTCTACTTCTTTGAGAGCGTAGCCCAGGTTAGTAAACTGTTTTAAATGAGATAGATGCAAAGAATCTTCGCCGACAACCTCTTTTTGTTCGTTCAGCAAACGTTCTTTCCATTCGGGATTAGCATTTAGTTCCAACAGTAACCAGGAAATTAAGACGGCAGGGTTTTCGTGTCCTGCAAACAAAACCATTAATAACTGGTCGATAATTTCCGTATCGCTCAACGAATAGCCGTCTTCAGTAAGGGAAGTCAGGAATAAGCCTAAAAAGTCTTGAGACTCTTTGAGATCGCCATTTCTTCGGCGAGTGGCTATTTTTTGCTGTAAAAATGTTTTCAGTTTACGACGCGCTGACTGAGAACGTCCATACAGGGTAAAAGGTAAATCTAGATGTAATTTTGCTCTACGCCCAACCAACATAGTTAGAAAGTATTGAAGAGATTCGGCAAACTCGGCTTTTGTTTCTGTACCTAAAACTAGCTGAAGTGCTACGGTTAAGGAAAATTCTGTAAAAGCGTCGATCGCGGGTAAAGTTCCTTCAGTGGCTTTTGCTGCCAGAAAATTCTCGGCAAGCAAATGGATAGTAGCAAAATAATTATTAAGTGCTTGTCCGTGCATTGCAGGATGGATCAGGCGACGAATGGCTTTATGTCTTTTGCCATCTTGAAGCAGTACCCCGCTACCAAAAATCGGTTTGAGAAATATCCAACCTTGTTCTGCCGACAGATGATCTGCTTTATCCATCAACACTAGTTTATTGGCTTCGGTGCCGATCAAAAAAGCAAACTTTTTACCAAATATGCGTGATTTGAAAACTGAACCATAACGCTGAAAACGCTGGCGGTAAAACATTTCCTCTCCAGCAAAGAGTTCTTTTGTCTCGCCTTTAGAACTACCAAAACTTCCTGGCATTTCTTCGGCGGATTTTAGCTGCGATCTTTGTTGTAATACCATTTATAGTTATTAGTTATTGGTTATTAGTTATTAGTTTCCAATAGGCACAGCTTCAATAATGCTGTTTGCTGTTTGGGTGGGAATGATTCGGGCAATTTTCAAACCTGCTTCGACTAACAGATCCCGATATTCATCTTCTTTGCGTTCGCGCCCCCCAGGAGTAGTCAGTAGAGATTCTAGATCGATTAATTTACCGACAAAAGGTTCATTACCTTCAGGCATAATCATTTCTACTAGTAAAAGTTTTCCTGTGTCTGTCATTGCTTGGCGACAGTTTTCCAGAATTTTTATCGCTCGTTCATCGTCCCAGTTATGAATAACGAACATCAAAATATAGGTGTCACCTCCACTAGGAACTGTCTCGACACAGTTGCCTGAAACTAGTTGACAGCGTTGAGTTAGCCCCGCTTGCTCGATCGCGGGTTGAGCAACAGCGATCGCGCTTTCAAAGTCTAATAAGATTCCCTTCATTTCTGGATAAGCTTTGAGCAAGGGAATAATCGTACTTCCCGCACCGGCAAAGATTCCTAATTCTACTAATGTAGATGTGGTCGAAAAATCGTAGTTAGCCATTAAAGAATTAGCTGCCCGGCTAGAAATACTAACTTTAGAATTGCTGGCAGTTTCGGCTGCTTCAGGATCTAAATAATATTCAAACAAGCCCTGTCCAAAAAGGCGATCGAATGCTGGCTTTCCAGTCTTAATACTATAGGGAAGTTCTCCCCATACCTGCCAATGCCAGTCTTGTCCGAGGAATTTAATCGCATCGCGAAGTGAACCTGGGGTATCGCCAGCTAAATATTCAGCAGGAGGAGTTAGTTTAAACTTACCGTCATCGTCTTGGGCAAATATGCCGACGCTTGCAAGCGATCGCATTACTCGGTAAAGAGATAATTCGTGGGTTTGGGTAGCCTGCGCCAATTCTGCGCTAGTTTTTGCTCCATCTACCAGTAAATCGGCAATGCCTAACTCGGCTACGACATAAATGATTCTAGCAATACGAAACCCGCCCAAAAAACGCAACATGGCGATCGCAGGTGGTACATGGGACAATGCGCTAGGCTGTTTTGCCTTGGGAGTACTAGTCGTAGTTGTCATGTTTTGCTCCAGTTAAAATTATTTTTTATATACACACATCGCGTAGGGGCGAACTGCCGTTCGCCCCTACTTCTGAATTGGTACAGCTTCAATAATGCTCATTGGCGACTTGGTGGGAATAATTCGGGTAACTTCAAAACCAGACTGGGCAAATAATTCCTCGTATTCTTCGGCAGTGCGTTCGATCGCGCCTGGAGTCATAATCATCGCTTCTACGTCCAATATTTTGGCTAAAGATGGTTCATTGCCTGGAGGAACGATCATCTCGACGACTAAAAGCTTACCGTCACTGGCGATGGCTTGATGTATATTGCTTAAAATCTGACCAGCCTTGGCATCGTCATAATCGTGAATCAAATTTTTAACTAGATAGGCATCTGCTTGGGAAGGAACAGACTGCCAAAAGTCACCATCTATTAGTTCGCAGCGATCGCCTAAAGACTTGTCTTCAGCTACCGCCTCGGCTTTAGATATGCGGGATGCAGTATCAAAATGAATCCCCTTCAAGTCTTGATTTTTGCGCAGGATAGAGGCAATCAGTTCGCCATCTCCTTGACCACCCGTAGCAATATCTACCACCTGTTTAAAGTTAGAAAAATCATAACCTCCTAAGATAGAGCGATCGCTTAGGGTTAAAGCTCCCTTCATAGCTGCATCAAAGTCTTGGGCTACATCAGGATTTTGTTGATAATATTCTTCAAAATCCATGCCGTGTATCTTTTCAAATGCCGAACCACCAGTTTTGACGCTGTGCAAAACGTCTTGCCACATCTGCCAATGCCATGGAGTCCCCATGACGGTAGCATAGCCGTTTAGTGAACCAGGAGCATCAGACTGTAGTAAAGATGCTCTGGGGGTCAACTTAAAGGTGAGATCGTCTAATTCTTGAAAAATATCAAAGCTGGCTAGGGTTCTTAATAGCCTATATAAGGATTGAGGATGGGTTGAAGTTTCTTTTGCTAATTCAGCAACGCTTTTGGGCTTATCTTTTAATAAATCGGCAATACCAAGCTGCGCTGCTACTGAAATGCTCTGGGAAAGACGGTAAGCATTCATCATTTGCAGAATCATAATCTGCGGTGGCATTCCTTGCTCTTTCGGTGGTTTGGTCTGTTGGTTTGTAATCATATTAGACCTCTTGCATAAATATACTTTTTCGATGCTGGTGTTTAATTCCTGACCTCTGACTTCTGACCTCTAACTTCTAACTTCATACCTAACCAAGATTTATGATTCGTGCAAGAGGTCTATTGAGCGTGTCTGGTATAGCAAACTTCGTAGAGTACGGGAGAAGATTCGGCGATCGCACCTATTTTAGGCATATGTTCTCTAGCATCAGGATTTTGAAAAATGCCACGGAAGTCTTCAACGCTTTTCCATTGGGCATAGTTGGTTACCCATTCCCCATCTAAGCTTTTATGAATGTTGGCACTAATAAACCCTGGCAGTTTCCCCATAGTTTCTTCAGTGGCATCAATTAGCATCTCTACTAACTGCTGCTGATTTTCTGGCTTGACCTTAAAAACGTTAACTAAAGTAACTAAGTCTGCGTCTAGAGAAATTGTAGTTTTTGATTCTGATGAAATTACACTCATTAGATTTTTTTAGATAACTAATAGATTAGCTCGAAGGACATTTTTTGGTTTATAAGCATTAGTCAATGACTTACTAAGGAAACGTCCAAAAAATATTTAAATGTTATTGACTTGAGTTTGACATACAACAACTTTTATCATGTATAAATAATTTAGTCTTTATGTTCAAATTCTGTTTAAGTTTTGTCCAAAGACACAAAATACAATTTTTGAACTTAAATTTTATTGCTTACAAGCTAGCAGTTAATTGAAATGTCTTTGTGACTTTTTATATTTCAAGAGCGATCGCGATTTAAAACAAATTGGCAGCCTGCAAAGCCTGTAAAGTAGACAATCTAGCGGTTACAAAAAAAACAATTGATAATATTGAATCGCTAAATTTTGTTACTGGCTTATGATAGTTAAATATGATAATCTTAATTTAAGCCGTTTTTAGATGTAATTTTATGGCAACAATTTATCTATGTACGTAATAGGACACAATTTACATATGGAATGGAACATAACTCTTGTTTGCAAAAACTTCTGTGTTTAAACAGACCATAAAAATAATTATTCTTAAGGCAATAGCTAATTAAAACCTATGAAGAAGGAAAAAATACTTTTGGTAAAGTACGTAACTTTTTAGCACACATTTTTATTAGCGACAAGACATACTATTTGTGTTATTTTATTGAATTTTAAACTGAAATAGTGTAATTATTAATGTAGATTGATTATCAAACAATTAAATATAAATAGCTAACCAAAGCAAGAAAGATGGTACCTATCTCCAAGAGATCGTTAAAGGCTTCAAAAGAGGGGATTCAGTTAGCTAGTCGGGCAATACTTAGATTTCCCACGAAAATAGATTTTGCAGCAGAACTAGAAATTTCCCGTTCTACTGTCCAGAACTTTTTCGCAGGTAAACCTGTAGGTAGAGAAAATTTTCATAAAATTTGTCAAGAACTAGATCTGCTTTGGCAAGAGGTGGCAGAACTCCCCCCAGAAGTAGCACAATTACCAAAACCAACTGCAATAAATAATGAAGTAACTGAAAATAACAAAATCGTTGTTAATACTGGTCAACACAATGACTTTAATTCCATCTGTCCATCATTCATACGTGCAGACTCTTTAAACGGCGAAGTCGAAACAATCTCTGACTCTGTAGTCGAGCAATTTCGGAATTTGGCTAGAGGTAGAATTTGGTCAATGTGTGGGACGATGCGAGTATTAGATATGTCTTGTCCTAAACTTACTGAGGATATATATGTTGATACTAAGGTTTACTTAAAAATAAAAGGTAGGCGCAGGCTGAAAGTTGACGATCTGCATTCATTTCAGATTGTTAGTAATCCTAAATCTTGTGATTTAGAGTTCAACGACGATCGACCAAAACAGATAGAAATAACTGGTGACAAAGCAGCAATGCGCTATTCCAAGTTAATTGTTTTGGGTAAGCCTGGTTCTGGGAAAACCATGTTTTTAAAACATTTGACTTTACAATGTCTTAAAGGTGAACTTCAAAGAGATCGCATTCCTATATTTGTTCCCTTAAGAGATTTTGTAGCTTACACATCATCTTTAAATTTGGTTGACTATATATCTAGCCAGTTAGCTGAAGATTGTCAAATAGAAACTAATTTGGTCAGACAATTATTGAATCGAGGCAAGTTTTCAATTGTTCTCGATGGACTAGATGAAGTCAAAGTTTCAAATCGTAGTGTCGTTTGTCAGCATTTACGCAGATTTACCAAATGGTTTCCCCATAATTGTTATATTATTAGCTGTCGTCACGGCGTAGAGTGCTGCAATTTTGAACAGTTTACCGAAGTAGAAATTGCTGATTTTAAACCCAGACAGATTGAAGATTTTGCCGTTAAATGGTTCGATCCTAAAGATACTCAACTAAGCTACAACTTTCTAACCAAAGTGGTCAAGAACAATTCAATTCAAGAGTTTGCGACTAACCCACTATTATTGGTTCTGTTATGTATTGTGTTTGAAGAATCAGCCGATTTTCCCGTTAGCCGTGCTGAAATATATGAGGAAGGTTTGGATATCATGCTCAGACAGTGGGATGCAGAACGGGCGATAGAAAGAGAACAAGGGGAAGGTTTGACTCTGCAACAGGAAAAAGAATTACTATGTAAAATTGCTCGCAAAACCTTTGAGCGCAAAGAATATTTCTTCAAAGAAACAGAGCTAAAATTTTATATTGCCAACTATGCAATTAACTTGAGCCAACCAGATATATCCCGAATTGATGCTCAGAAGGTTCTCAAATCGATTGAAGCCAAACATGGTTTACTAGTAGAACAAGCCAAAAAGGTTTATTCATTTTCTCATTTGGCATTTCAAGAATATTTAACAGCTAAAGAATTTGTTTCTCCTGGCGATCTAGCTGTATCTAGAGCGATGTTAAATCATTTAGTCAGCCACCTAACAGAAGAAAGATGGCATGAGATTTTTTTACTAGTAGCAGAAATGTTACCTCAGGCAGAGCGGTTATTTTCTATAATGAGTCAACAAATCGATGACCTTGGCGATCGCTTTCCCCAAATTACAGCGTTTTTAGAATGGGTAAACTGTAAAACTGAGTCAATAATTATTCCCAGATTAGAGACTTCTCAAGAGAAAGTCGATCTAGCTAAAACTTCTGGCGGTTTAAAATTAACTCAGTGCCAAAAAGAAGTAATTCGGGCATTTTACTTTAGTTTGGGATCTGGTCAGATTTTAGGTCGTATCGGCACTAACTTTTCTCTAATGTTAAAGCTCGACCCCCACTTTGGTGAGAGGATCGCTGTCAATGCAGATTTAGGGTTAGATTTGAGCTTATTTAATCTTTTAAACTTGATGCCCATTTTAGAATCAATACATAACCCTGCACTAACTTTGCAGCGTTCGCTCAAGCGAGTAATTAGTCATGGAATAAAAATTGAACCAGAGCTAATTAAAGAATTGCAAAAAATGAAACAAAAAATTCCTATTCCCCAAGAAAATGCAGCTCAGTTTTGGCTGTGGTGGCATCAAGAAGGAAAAGCTTGGTTTAGCGACCTCAACTCCATGGCAATGAAGTATCGTAATATAGCTCATCAATGGAATTTTAATGCTCAGCAGCAAGAAGTTCTCCAACAATATTTTCAAGCCAATCTATTATTGTTAGATTGTCTCGATCGCAGTAGCTATTTAAGTTCTGAAGTTAGAGACAGTATTAAGCATCAGCTATTAAAGCCGACAAAAAGCAAAGCAAATAACCTGCAAGACACCGAACAGATGTTGCAATCAAATATAGCTTATATAGTCTAGGGATTTTATAAATTATATGAAATATATAGATGTTCGCTACAAATAATTTGGTTTTTAGCTATAAGCTCTAAGCTATAAGCATTTAATATCTATCTTGCGATTTTATCTTGTCTTTTGATGTGTAGCATTCTTTTTTGGATTTCATATTAAATATAGATGCAGTTGAGCAAATCACAATTAATTATTATTGAGCAAGAAATATATTTTATCGCCGAAATACAGTTGCGATCGCTTTGGAATCGAACTGATATATTTTCTCCTTACGAACAAAATTATTGCCTCAACAAACCAACTCCCTTACTATCTGTTGCTGGTTTGTGGTGCGCCAAACAAGCCTTCATCAAAGCTACCAATAGATTAAACTTGCACAATTTTAACTATCGAGACTTAGAAGTTAGACATCGTGATAGTGGTCAACCCAAGATACTCTTCAAAGATAGTTTGAGAAAGCACTTGGGACAAAATATTAATGTAGAGCTAGCGATCGCCCACGAGAAAACTTTAGCTGTAGCCAGCGTTCTTTTTTGGCGTAATAACAAAAATTATTAATCAACATAGTAGGGGCGTGTCTTGGTCAGCATTCCCTTGCGCCTGTCGTCGACGCGGTGAGACAGTTGCGTTGCGGGGGTCAGATGCGGGGAGTACCCCTTTCTCCCGTTGAACAAACTGTTGAACCCTTTAGGGGGTCTGACCGCTTTCGCGAAACGCCCCTACATTAAATGTGAAACGCCCCTATATTAAACATTTGTGTGGGTTTTTTCAACTATGCTTTCGTCAAAATGTTGAAAGGATGTACCAAAAGATCGAGCCGCAAATTCTCTAGCTTGACGATCGTACCACTGACGGTAGCGTAGAGAAAGTAAATCTGCTTTAACCGTACATTTCCAGTCTCCATAACCTTTTTCGTGCCATTCCTGCTGCATCATTAGCATCGGAAAATCTTCTTCCAATATTTTGCTGGCTTTCTTTTTTAGTCCAAAAGTAACTAACGGATTCCAAATTAGCCAGTCGCGACACTCGAAGACAAATATTCTAGTTTTGTTTTCTGTCAGTGGAACAAAGTAATCGTTAGCAATTAGTTTCCAACCTGGTTTTGGTTCAATTAAGACCTTAACTAAACAAGGTGGCTCAAAAAAGTAGACGAAATCATTATATTCCCCGTCAGGATTTTTCACCTTCATATTCATCCCGTGTTCGTATTTTTCTAAACTAACGTCCAACGGGCGCAAATAATTTCGTTGCTCTTTCTTAGCGATGGTTTGGGTATGCAGGAAGGGAAAATGAGCAAAATCCAATGCACCTGCAATCATAATCTTATGCGAAGCATCTAATTCTTTAACAATTACTTCGTGTCTCCAACCCTCTTCGGTTGTCCCTTCTGGAAGACGTAAAGGTGTCATCGCAGCGCGATCGCCAGCAAATACCCATACTACCCCTAATTTTTCTTCTGTAGGATAGGCAAAGTTACACTTAGCACCCTTGGGCATAGGAGCATCTTCTGCCATTGAGGGAATCTTTTTGCAATCTCCACCCTCGCCAAACTGCCAGCCATGATAGGGACATTCTACGTTGCCGTCTTTAACCCTACCACGAGATAGAGGCACACCTTGATGAGGGCAAGAGTCGTAAAGACAAATAACCTGCTCATCTTTGCCTCGAAACAGCACCAATGGTTCACCTAATAATGAGGTACTATAAGGCTTGTTGATAGGTACTTCTGATGATAAAGCTAGAGGATACCAATAATTTTTGAGAAATTCCATGACTTTAGTTTTAATATATTTGGAGACTTCGGACTTGGGGACACATTACTACTTTTGACTTCTGTAGGGGCGATTCGCGAAACGGAGGGGCTGTTTCTTGAGGTTTCCTCAAGAATTTATAAGCCCCGTCCCCTACCTAACTCCTTCAATAATGCTGACGTTAGAGCGAGTAGGAATAATTTTGTTCAGGCTAAAGCCAGATGCTTTTAGAAGCGATTCATATTCAGCTGCGGTACGTTCGCGACCGCCCAAGGTTACCAACATATGTAAATCAATTAGTTTGCCCGAAAATGGCTCATTACCTGGAGGAATAATCTGTTCGACTATCAGCAGCTTGCCGTTTGCTGGCATTGCTTGATAGCAGTTGCGTAAAATAGCGATCGCCTGGTCGTCATCCCAATTGTGCAGTATGTATTTTAAGAAGTAGGCATCAGCATCGCCAGGTACAGACTCGAAAAAATCTCCCGCTAGCATTTCACAGCGATCGCTTACTTCGGCTTTTTTCAAGATCGGCTCAGATTTAGCCACCACAATATCTTGGTCGAATAAAATGCCCTGAAGATGAGGATTAGCTTCAAGGATTGCCCCAATCAGACTACCGTTACCACCGCCAACATCGACTAACTTAGTAATCTCAGAAAAGTCATAGCCGTTAACAATCGCTGGTTCAATCGCACGAGAAATATTCTTCATGGCGCGATCAAATACTGCACCCGATTCTACATTTTGACTGTAATATTCAAAAACGGGCATTCCATACTCTTGCTCAAATCCGTTTTCGCCTGTTTTTAGGCTATGAAGCAAATTACCCCAAGCGTAGTAGTATTCTTCTCCTCCTAATAAAATTGAGTCCCGCATCGATCCTGGAACATCGCTACGGAGTCCTTGAGCGATCGCAGTTAGGGTAAAATTACCAGATTCCTCTTCGGCAAAAATGCCCACGCTTGCTAATGCCCGTAATAATCGATAGAGAGATTGAGGATCTGTATCTGTAATCTTGGCTAGTTGTTCGTAATTTTCCGCACCGTCTTTGAGTAAATCTGCAATTCCTAATTTGGCAACAACATAAAGCGATTGTGAAATCCAGTAACCACTCGACATTTGTAGCAATGCCATTTTTGCCTTGATGTCTAAGGGAGGCTGTCCATTCTTTTGCTGTAATTGCATGACCAGAACCACTTGATATTTGTTTATAGTCGCTTTACCCATATTTAGCATTTGTGAATCAAAGTATGGGTACAACAAAAGCAGAAGATATTAATAACTTTTGTTTTGCTTACGTTGAAAAAAAATTATAGGTATTGAGTTATACTAAAACCACTGGTAAATTATTTGTTATAAATCCGATTCGGCTTATTAGTTAATAGTATTTTAACTGATGAAAATGGTGCGCCGATTTTTGATGAGAATAATAAACCAATTATACAGTTGGATAGAGCTTCGATTCAGGTTGGCAACGGCGAACAAAAACCATCTATCTTAATTGAAAGTACTGAACCATTTAATTCTTTTGCTGGTGCTAATTCAAACAATTGCGGTACGGTTGTCTACGTTGCAGGAAACCTATTAGATGTACCAGTGGATTTTCCAGTCACAAGCACAATCTCTACCGTAAGCAATGGACAGACCACAGAAATTGCTTCGACTGAGGGTATTTTTAGCTTTTTCAATTCCGAACCAGCCCTCAATAACAATGGAGAAGACAAATTCTCTTTAGGTAGTCACTTACAGTTTGATCGTTTAGGAATTTCACAGCATGATAGTAATACCGAAATTAGCCTATTGTCTACGGGAGAGGTGCTGGCTTCACTATATGATATAGATGCCCAGGCGATCGATGCGACCGATTTTGTCTGTGTTTAAGTTTTAATTACCAATAATTATGTTTCTGTAGAAAAGGTAGGGCGATCGCCCTACCTTTTGTTTTTTTTGCAACTATAAACTTTTTTCAGACTTTTTTGCTTCATAACCTATACTTGCAGCTTGAGCTTCAAGTATAGAATTAAGCACTAACTACTAGCTATTTTAACCATTTGCCCCTCAATCAAAATCAATGAAGCGACACAATCCTGATTCATTTCTTATTAAAGCGACCTTGTTGCTAACCAGCACCCTAACTGTAATGGCAGGAGCGATCATAGCTCCTTCTTTGCCAGCCATGCAGGAGCATTTTGCTAATGTTGATAACGTGGAATATTTAGTCAAACTAGACTTGACCATTCCTGCCTTGTTTATTGCTATTGGTGGTTTGGGAGTAGGAATATTTATTAACCGTATTGGACGCAAACGGTTGTTGATTGCCTCAACTTTGCTCTATGCCTGTTCTGGTAGCGCGGGTTTTTTCTTAAATTCCTTGTGGGCAATTATATTTAGTCGTGCTTTGCTAGGACTAGCGGTAGCGGGAACTATGACGGGAGTAATGACGATTATTACCGACTACTATCAGGGTCAAAAACGAGCTAGCTTTATGGGTACGCAAGCTGCTGCTATGGGTTTTGGAGGAATGGTATTTGCTGCTATTGGGGGGATAAGTGCCGATTTTAACTGGCGTTTTCCTTTTTTAATTTATTTGTTTTCTTTAGTAGTTTTGGTCTTGATTGCAATCGCCCTATATGAACCCAAAATTGAACAAGTAAGAGGTGCCAAAAACAATTGCACTCTTCCCAAGCTGCCAAAAGAGTCTATAGGGACGATCTATGTTTTGGCAATGGCATATATGATTGTGTACTATTTGATTTTTGTACAGTTGGCTTTTTATCTGAAGGAGGTTAGCAACGCTAGTGCTGCCCAGAGCGGTATTGCGATCGCTGTATCTACTTTGGCAGGCGCAGTTGCTTCTTCGCGTTACGGTGCGCTCAAACAACGTCTTGATTTTAGCAGCATTATCATTATTGCCTTCACATTAACGGCGATCGGTCAATTTATTATCGGTATAGGAAACAGCTATCAAATAGTTTTAATCGGTTTAATTGCTAGCGGATTGGGGTTTGGCTTAAGTATGCCCAACTTCAGCAATTGGTTGGCGACTATCGTGCCTGGCTATCTACGTGGTAGAGCTTTAGGGGGATTAACCACCTTTATTTTCTTGGGTCAATTTCTTTCTCCTATCCTGAGTCAACACGTAATTAAAGTTGTGGGATTGAGCAATATATATATCCTAGGCAGTATTTTGCTCCTACAGATGGCAATCACTTTACTGGTGATAAAAGTCTCTACAGCACTAGTTGCCGAGAAAATTTGAAATCAGAGACATGAAACTCTCAATTTTATTTGAATCTCCTTTTTGGATTGCCTTACTCGAAGAAGAACGTGACGGTTTATTATATGCAGCACGTCATGTTTTTGGTTCAGAACCAAGCTCAAAAAATGTTTATGAATTTATTTTGAGTGGAGAATACCGAATTTTAGTTGAGGGTATGACCGTAGGCTTACTCGTAGAGCGATCGCGCCAACGCCGTATCAATCCCAAACGTCTGCAACGTCAAATTAGGCAAGAAAAAGAGCGATCGGGCATTTCTAATCAATCAAGAGAAGTTATGCGACTTCAGCAAGAGCAAAATAAAAAAGAGCGTGCTTCAATATCTAAAGAAGAACGAGAAACGAAACGCAACTATAAACGTGAACTAGCCAAAAACAAAAGAAAACAGAAACAGCGTGGCAGATGATCGTACCGCAATACTTCTTGTTTAAGCCTTGTTGTTGATTGGTTGAGTAATAGATAGTGGGTAGTTATTATCCATTTCCATTACCCAAACTGAGATCTACCGCAGCAATTGTTAACTTAGAAGTATTGAATCGTACTAAATCTAGCAAATCCCGCGATCAACAAAAAACAGACATAAATTAAGCAGTTTTGAAACCTTTCCTCGTCTCGTTTATAGCTTTCAAATGCCATACTCAAAGCTAGAATGCTTTAATCGTTCATGCCGACAGCAATTATTCCCATTCAGAATAAAAAATTTTAGATTTCTAATTTGAGCTTGGGCGGACTACATCGAGCGAGCGAGTGTATGTATCTTAGCAAAAGTTCCCTATATAACAATTCTGTTAAACGGAGCAATTAAATAATATGACAGGACAAACTGTAAATAAAGGTCGCATAGCAGTCTCTCTAGCTGCATTAGCTTCGTTAATTCCAGGTCTAGCTGCACTATATATTTGGCGACTTCAGGCTAACCCGCCCGTGGCAACTACTACTCCTGAAGCTGTTCCTGAAGTCCCAGTTGCCAGAAACGTAACTTCTTTAGGTCGTGTTGAACCAAAGGGAGAAGTTATTACAGTTGGCGGGACTGTTGGCAGTCGCATTAGCCAATTATTAGTCGATGAAGGTCAGCAGCTAAAAAAAGGTGAAGTAATCGCTTATTTAGAAGATCATGACGAAAAATTAGCTGACAAGAACCTGGCTGCTAGTAAGTTAGCAGAAGCTCGTTTACGTTATGATAGCGTTACAAAATTTGTCGAAGCTCAAATTGAAGAAGCGATGACTCGTATCGAGCAGATTAAAACACCCCAATCTTTTGAAGTTGCTGCTCAAAAAGCTACAGTCAAGCAATTATCAGCAGAGTCAGAGATTGCCAAGAAAGATTATCAGCGCAATCAGTATTTGGTCAAAGAAGGGGCGGTTTCCCAAGAGATTTTGGATGAAAAAGCAGTTAATTACTTCAGTAAAAAAGGCGAACTAGAAAATGCCAAAGCGCAGTTATCACAGTTCACTGAAACACGCCAAAAAGATTTAGGAAATGCTCAAGCCCAATTACAGTCTGCCAAAGCTTCTCTGGCTCAAGCTCAAAGTGAAATCGAGGTCAAGTCTTCACAGAGTAATTTGGAACTAGCAGAAGCAAGTTTAGAGCGCACCATAGTTCGCGCACCGAGATCGGGTGAAGTTTTAGATATTAAAACTTATGCAGGGGAAGTTATCAGCGATGATGGCATTTTACAACTGGGTAATGTCGATCAAATGTATGTGGTTGCAGAAATTTATGAAAGCGACATTGGCAAGATTAAACTCGGTCAACAAGCAGTTATTACTGACCCCAGTTTGCCTAAAAAGATTACAGGTACAGTAGAGCGAATTAGTTCGCAGATCAATAAAAATGACGTTTTAGATACCGATCCTGCTGCCGATACAGATTCGAGAGTAGTTGAAGTCAAAATTCGTTTAAACCCCAAAGATAGTTCTGTGGTCGCAGGTTTAATAAATTTACAGGTTGATGTAGAAATTGAATCAGCCGATGTTGCCATAAAGTCTTAATCCATTCTAGCTTTTTGCCGAATTTTAATATGCGCGGTCTAATCCCACCCTTGGCATGGTTGCAATTAACTAGAGAGAAAACTCGTTTGTTAGTAGCATTAGCAGGTATTGCCTTTGCAGTAATTTTGATGTTGATGCAGCTAGGTTTTCGCGATGCTCTGTTTGATAGTGCAGTCAGAATACATCATCAATTAAAGAGCGATGTATTTATTCTCAACTCCGAGTCCCTTTCTCTGGTTGAATTAAAAGAGTTTTCTCAAAGACGCTTGTATCAAGCTCTAGGGCTACCTGGAGTTGAGTCGGTTAGTCCCATATATATTGGTTACGGCTCTTGGAAAAATCCCCAAACGGGAGGCAAACGTAGTCTGATGACTGTTGGGATCGATTTAGAACACAATGTCTTGGACTTGCCCGAAGTCAAGCGAAATTTGCCCGCACTCAGAGAAGACGACGTAGTTTTATTTGATCGCGCATCGCGACCAGAATTTGGCGATATTAGTAAATTATTAAAGCAAAAATCTAGGGTTACGGCAGAATTGGAAGACCGCCGTGTTACCGTCAAAGGTCTGTTTAGTCTTGGAGCTTCTTTTGGTTCTGATGGTACTGTAATCACTAGCGATCTTAACTTTATTCGTCTTTTTAACCCGCAACGCTCAAAGGGTTTAATCGATATAGGTGCAATATCACTCAAAAAAGGTGCATCCACCGCCCAAACTATTCAACAACTGCAAAAGAGTTTGCCCCAGGACATTCAAGTATTGTCAAAAGCTCAGTTTATTGAGTTAGAGAAAAGCTACTGGCGAGACAGTACTGCTATTGGCTTTATTTTTACTCTAGGAACTATCATGGGTTTTGTTGTCGGTACGGTAATTGTCTATCAAATTCTCTATGCTGATGTTACCGATCAACTAGTTGAGTATGCCACTCTCAAGGCAATAGGCTATAGCAACTTTTATTTATCTAAACTTGTATTTCAAGAAGCAGTACTGCTCTCTATTCTAGGATTCATTCCTGGATTCGCTTTGTGCTTGCAGCTTTATCAAGGTGCTAGGGAGGGATCTGGTCTGCCCCTAGCGATGACCTTACAACGAAGCCTGACGGTTTTTTTCCTGACCATCTTAATGTGTGTTATTTCGGGATTAATTGCTATGCGTAAAACTCGCTCTGCCGATCCTGCCGATATTTTTTAAAACCATGAAACCATCCAATACAATTGTGGCGATCAATCGGCTTAACTATCATCTCGGTAAGGGGAAGCTACGTAAGCAAATTTTGTTCGATATCGATGCCAAGATTGAGCCAGGCGAAATTGTTTTTCTAACTGGCCCTTCTGGTTCGGGTAAGACTACTTTGCTGACCTTAATTGGGGGACTGCGATCGCCCCAGTCGGGAAGTCTCCAAGTTCTAGGAGAAGAGCTAAATCAGGCATCGCCCAAGCAACTAAGATATTTACGTCGCAACATTGGCTATATTTTTCAAACTCACAACTTACTCAATTCTCTGACTGCTCGACAAAACGTACAGATGGCAATGGGTTTGCACTCAGATATTTCTCGTCGCGAAGGGATTAAACGAGCCGAAGAACTCTTAACTAAAGTTGGTTTGGGTGAACTAATTAACGTCCACCCCCATAAACTTTCGGTCGGTCAACAACAGCGAGTGGCGATCGCTCGCGCCTTGGCTTCTCATCCCAAAATTGTTCTAGCCGATGAACCTACTGCATCTCTCGATAAAAAATCTGGTTTAGAGGTAATTGAGTTGATGCAGGATTTAGCCAAAAAGCAAAGCTGTACCGTAGTCTTGGTGACTCACGATGTACGCATCTTCGATTATGCAGACCGCCGACTCAATCTCGAAGATGGGCGTTTGTCAGCAATAGATTGACCGTTGATCAGATATTTAAAGCTACAAAAATTACTATAGGAAATCAATCATGGATTACACGGAAAAATTCGCTTGCGCTATTGGTGTCTGTTCGACAATCTTATTTGCTAACAGTACTTCAGCTAAGGCAGAAAATATACCCACTGACATTAAAGCCAAGCAACCAGAGCGATCGCATTCTAGCGTGAAAAGATTGAAAACCAATCTTACCACGCCTTTGCTACCGAATTCACAGCAGCTTTCCATCCTGCCGTCAATTTTGGATCGCGGCTCATTTAGTACTAATGCCGACGATCTTCGACTACTTCCTAGCCAACCCGACCGAGTAACTACCAATTTAGAACAACTTGTTACAATTAAACCAGCCTTAGCTACCGATACGGCAGAAAATATTCCTATTGACACTAAAGCCAAGCAGCCAGAGCGATCGCCTTCTAGCAAGAAAATCACCACGTCTTTGCTGCCCGATTCACAGCCATTTGCCATAGGCGATCCTCAGCAATTTTTAACTGCTACCGAATGGGATTTTTTACCTGTGAATCATGAATTATCTCAGTTAACTTCACTGTCCGATCGAGACTCAAAATCTACCCTGCCATCAATGTTGAATTTGGGAGCATTTGGAAGTAGTACCGACGATCCCCTACTACTTCCTACCCAACCCCAGGGAGTAACTATTGATTTAGAAAAACCGATTACGATTAAACAAGCCATATCGGTAGCTATGAACCGCAATCAAGATATCGAGATATCTCGATTAAATGTCAATACTGCTTTAGAACAGCTACAAGAAGCTAAGGCAGCACGATTCCCTACTCTAAGCGCATCAACGGGTTTTAACAATGTAAAACCTGCTGCTGCAATCGGAGGTGTTGGTACAGCCGGAAGTGCTGGTACAGTCGGAGGTGCTGGTACAACTAGTCAGTCACAAGCATCTGATATTTCCACCACGACCAAGACATTTAGTAGTTCATTATCTCTTAATTACGATCTTTACACGGGCGGAAGTATTGGAGCGACTATTAATAGTGCCGAAAAACAAGTCCGCGTCAACCAGCTAGCTTTACAGCAAACTATTGAAGAGACTACTTTACTGGTTGCCACTAACTACTATGATTTACAGGCTGCTAATGCCCAGGTAGAAATCGAAAAAGCTGCCGTAGAAGATGCTCAACAAACCTTAAGCGATGCCGATGTTCTCCAACGTGCGGGAACAGGTACAAAATTTGAGGTGTTACAGGCTAAGGTGGCATTAGCAGATGCCAAACAACTATTAAATATCGAACAGGCTAATCAAGTTATTGCCCAAAGAACTCTAGCAGATACCCTAAATATAGGGCAAAAAGTCGAGCTAAAGATTGCTGATGCAATTGAGGTTGCTGGTTCGTGGAAACCTTCTTTGCCAAAAACTATTGTTATGGCATATAAGAATCGCGCCGAACTAAAACAATTTTTGTTAGATAGAGAAATTAACCGCGATCTGCGTCAAGTTGCTTTGGCTGAAAATAAACCTCAAGTTAGCTTGGTTGCTAGTTACGATCTTCAAGATCAGTTAGATGATAATGCAGATGTTGCCGATGGCTATTCTGTTGGAGCAAGCGTACTCTGGAATTTCTTTGACGGTGGCGCAGCACGCTCTAGAGCCAGACAGGCAGCTACAAATGTTGAGATTAACAGTGCAGAATTTGCCAATCAACGAGATGCAATTCGTTTAGAAGTAGAGAATGCCTATTATACCCTCAATGCCAACCAAGAAAACATTGATACAGCAAGCCAATCCGTTGAACTAGCTACAGAAAGTCTAAGGTTATCCAGATTAAGATTTCAAGCGGGAGCCGGCACACAAACTGACGTAATTAATGCTCAATCAAGTTTGACTACTGCTCGTGGCAATTTATTAACCGCCATTATTGACTACAATCAGTCTTATGCTCAGCTTCAGAGAGCCGTTAGTAATTTACCCGATTTGCCAGAAATTCAGAAAAAGAGTTAAATAAACAGAGCTTGAATCTAAAACCTGGACAATTCAAATTACTCTTTCCAATAGCTAAATTCGGATTCATAGTAAGTACCATCGAGATCGCTAACCCGATCGCTCATGTAAGATTGTGCATCAATAATTGCTTGATTGTAAACACTAGGACAAATTTCTTGTAGGCAAAAGTTTAAAAGTAGTGAAGCTTTCAAATCGCCGATCTCTTCGCCCATTTCTGCTTCAAAATACCGTTTGATTGATTCGATTGACTTTTGTTTTGCTTCTTTTGATAATTTGATTGTCATAATTGTTTAGAGCAGTCGTAAATATTTATTATTTAGCTTACTTTTTTCCGTATTTCGATCCAGACTTATTAGCTAGTTTTCCTGGTATGTCGAATACTGTAGCCGATTGTCCCGAAGTGAAGGTGCGATCGCATCGCCTTAGAGATGAATCTACCGTATTTAATTGGACTAACTCCGCAGTACCCGCTGAATAGTTTTAAGCTGTAGGCTAAAGATTATTGAACCACCCAAACAAACTAAACCATTAAAAACGAAGGTGTTGACTACTCCAATCTGACTGGCTAACCAACCAGAAAATAAATTGCCAAAAGGAACTACACCCATAAAAGCCATAGAAACCAGGCTCATTAATCTGCCTATTTTGTCATCATCGACTATAGTTTGCAACACTGTATTGGTAGAAGCTAACTGTAAAATGACGCTAAAGCCAATCAGCACCATAACTGGGAGAGAAAACAATAAAATATTAGATAAAGAAAAAATAATAAAGCCAGTTCCCAGTAACATAGGCGCGATCGCGATCGCCTTTTCTAAACCATATATATGCGACCTGGAACTAAGATAAACGCTGGCAATTAAAGCCCCCAGTGCCGAAGCACCCATCAGTAATCCTAAAGTTTGGGAACCTCCTTTGAGAATATCAGCAGCAAAAATGGGGATCAAAATTACATAGGGTAAGCCGACAAATCCTAGTAAGGATAGCAATAGCAGCATCGAACGAATTGCCGAATTGTTATAAGCATAGTCAAATCCTTCTTTTAGCTTTTGCATAGTCGAAGTAGTGCTAGGAACGATCTTAGTCGAGGGAACTTTCATCACCAAAAAAGCAGCAATTACCGCTATATAACTAATACCGTCGAGCAAAAAGCAAACTCCCGCACCGACGCTAGCCACTAAAAAACCAGCTACCGCAGGACCAATTAATCTGGCACTACTAATCAAAGAAGAATTAAGGGCGATCGCATTGCCTAAATCTTCTGGCTGCTCGATAATTTCCTTAACAAAAGCCTGGAGTGTTGGCATATACAAGGCGTTAACTATACCTTGGAAAACTGAAAGAACGATAATTTGCCTAACGTTAATTATGCCCGTCAAAGCCAATACTGCTAAGAGTAAAGACTGCACCATCGATAAAATCTGAGTGACAATTACAATTCGATGGCGCGAACCGCGATCGGCAATGACTCCAGCTATGGGAGAAATAAATAAAGTAGGAATGCGACTGGCAAACCCGACTACACCCAGTAACCAAGCTGAGTCAGTTAATTGATAAACTAACCAACTAGTAGCTAGAATTGTACTCCAGTTACCAATCTGGGAAATTCCTTGACCAATAAAATAAAGACAAAAATTTCGATAGCGAAAGGCACGTAAAATTGGGAGTTTTTTTTCAATTATTAGCTTCAAAAGATTTATTCCAATTGGTTAATAAAGCGATCGTAGAAGCGGTTCCAGAAACACCCTTACAGTAGCAAAAATGCAATTAATCGCTTCCATTCGACAAGATCGCCATTTTTATTAGCCAGAATTTGATTTAGATCGTCAAAATCTCGGTGGATGCTGTCTTTTAACTGACTGGCCTTCTGTTCATAAGCTTTAACCTGCTGAATATTTGACTCTCCCCGCAGTAGATATCGCCTGAAATAATCAAACAGATCTACCAATACTTGAAAAGGAAAAGGTGCATTGTCATAATCTAGACTAGCTAAATATGCTTCATATTCCCCATCCATCCCCCGAATGATGAAATACTCCAAATAGTTAAGTTTGACAAAAGGATTTTTGGGAAATTGTGAAACTGCATTTTGCATCATCTCTAAAGATTTTTCTGTTTGCCCTTGTTGAAGCAAGAATAGAGCATAACGTTTAATCGCCCAGGTATAAGCAGGATTGAGTTCTAAAACTCGTTCGTAACAACTTTGTGCTGCGTCTGTCCGTTTGTATTTTTCCAGAAAATAGGCGTAGTGAGAAAGAGTCCAAAGATCTTTGTCGTATCCGTTGTTCAAGGCGCGTTCGTACCATTTAGCAGCACGATCCATCTGGAAATTTCTTTCGAGAATATAAGCATAATAATCTGCCCCCGAACGATCTTCTTGCAGGGTAAAGGCTCGATCTAAGTGCCATAGAGCCAAGCTGTAATTATAAATTTTGCCGTGACACTGACCAATGCCAAAATGATAATCTGAGACTTCTTGTTGTCTAAGTAAATAGCCGTACAGAGATATGGCGACATTGTAAACGTCCTCTCCTCTCAAAAAATCTGCTACTTCGGTGACGGTTTCCAAAGGATACTGCGAATGATTATCTAGAATTTGCTGATATTCTTGGTCACGAGCTAATTCCAGTAATTTATTGTTAGTCATTGTTGTTGTTGTTATTTATTAGTTGTTTGTCCACAGATGAGCGATCGGTTGTTAGTTATTAGTTGTTAGTTGTTAGTTGTTAGTTGTTAGTTGTTAGTTGTTAGTTATTAGTTGTTAGTTGTTAGTTGTTAGTTGTTAGTTGTTAGTTGTTAGTTGTTAGTTGTTAGTTATTAGTTATTAGTTGTTAGTTATTAGTTGTTAGTTATTAGTTGTTAATTTCTCCCTAACCCCCTAACTCCCCAGCCAAAAAGGATTAACTCCCCGCTCGGCTAATACTGCCCAGGCAGTTGCACCAACATGGAGACTGCGAAAATAAAGCCAAGAATGACCGTCAGGCTGAATAAAACCCGTGGTCAAGGTAGTTTTATTGGTAGTGGGCATTCCTCCTGATGGCTTTTGTCCAGCTTCAAGCATTGCCAAAACAGCCTCAGCTTTTCGGGGTTGATTTGTTGCTTGATATGCCAATGCCATTTGTGCCGTACCTTCGTACCAGATACCGTCCTTGTCTTGGTTAAAATCAAAACCCCCTGCAACTTTGTGATGCTGTTCGGCATATTCAAGACATTGCCAATAGGGTTTGGAGGTGGTTTTTAAAGTCAAAGGTGTCCAAGCTTGGGCATCTAAAGGAATGACTTCTTGGTAAATAGTGGCTCCATCATCTTCTGTTCCCGTCCAAAAGTTGCCCCCGTCGCTATTCCACATAGCAAAGACAAACTTCTTGGCACTATTAGCTCGTTCTTGCCAAGCTGATTCTTTGGTAAGCAGATAAAGTCGTGTAAAAACTGCATAGAGATCGAGATTATGTTCGGTAGATTTATAGCTTAATTTTGTTTGTTGCCCTTCCCAGCCTGTATATCCTGCTGTATAGCCTCCCGCACCCCTTGTATCACGACAGTTTTGCTCGATCCACTGCCCAAGCGCGATCGCCGATTCTAAATATTCATCTCCTCCATAGCTTTGGTAATATCCCAGTAATGCCAGCATTGCCCAGGCAACATTACCTGCATGAGTACTGACATTAAACTCGCTTTCTTGCCAGCTTTTAGTAGACTCGTCATATCTGCCAGGAAGTAAAAAATAAGTTGAGTCAGGGTCGACTTTGCCTCCCTTGTAAGCATTACGAATTCGTCCATCATGAAAATAGCGATCGCCTTTTTGAGCAGCAACTAATGTATCAACTAACTGTTTGGCTCGTTCTCGATCATCTGAAGCGATAAAAGCCAAAGCAGCGACGGCGTTGTCATAAGTAAAAGCTACCTTTTCGGAGATAGAATCGAACTCAGGGGTAGAATCCATGGGTGCATAGCTAACCATAAAACCTAAAGTACGATCGCTTTGTTTCCCACTATTCTTATCAGCTTGAGTTGTTGCCAAAGAGCGATCGTATACGTCTGCTAGATAGCTATAGCTGTTGTTTTGCACTGAGGATTTAAGATAAAGATTATCGAAAGCTATCAAAACGGTAATCGTAATCAAAACCAGACAAGAAAATTGAATAAAAAAGTGCGATCGCCTGTAGATAGATTTTTGGGAATTATTAGTTAATAAAAACATTATTATCAATTGTCCATTGATAAAAGGTGACAAACTAAGTAGGCAGGAAACAATAAACCTTGGTATAGATTGACTAGGAGACCAGAAGACTGGGGGACTGGGAGACTAGGAGAATTTTATTTTAAGTTTAATTATGTCGCTCTATTTATGTAGCTAATTATTAAAATTTCTAGTTAAAGGATAAATACGAAAGATTGAGCTAATCAAAGACCAGACAGATTCAACCTCACTGATTGATTGTTTTTGCCATCGATTTGGTTGACCGAAGATAAAGCCAACTAATTTTCTTTGTCTGATCAGATCTAATTCAATGAAATCGATTTCTGCTAATAAATTGCTTTGTCGATCTAAATTAACTTTCTCAACTAAAACAGGAGCATTAAATAAGCCAATCTCAGGAATGTGTAAAATAGCAATTCGCTCTACAGCATTTAGAGGAGTGAGATTATTAAGATTAAAAGAAGTTGTTGCGCCATGCTCAGATAAGCTTTTGGTAGTGCCGTCAAGTATTCTATCCTCAAACATTAGTTTACAATTTAGCTGACAGGGAAAGCGAATTGCCAAAACTTTTTGGGGTACGTCGATCGCAATCAAGATGGCAATAAATAAAATGGCGGTGTTATAAATAGCCCAAAACAAACCAATACCAACTGAATCTGAATCTTGTTGCCATTGCCAGTTGAGAAACAGAGTGCCAATGGTTACTAAATAAAGCAGAAACAAGATTATTAAAGGACTGGCAGCTTGCCAATTTAAGACGGCTTTTTTTGAGAATATTCCTTTAGGAGTGACTTTAAAACCTTTACCAAAAGGATTAATCAAAGTATTGATCACCATAAAAGCGATGGGAAAGGCAATAATTGCTCCATATACTTCCGCCCAGAAAAACGAACGTCTACTGCCATTTAACCAGGCAAAAACTACGGCGAAGGTAGCATAGTAGGGTAAGAAAAAAAACAGCACTTCGCTCAAGGAAGCCTGGATGGGGGCGATATCCCACCAAAAGTAAGCTAAGGGCAAACATAAAAAGACAACGTAGGCAGCAGATTGAAACCAGTAGAGAATGCCTAAGCCGTGAATAAAACGCTGTAACCAGTTTAAACCTGGTAAGGTAAAAGGATTTGCCCGACAAAATAAAGTTTGAATCGTTCCCTGTCCCCAACGTAAACGCTGATCGATATAGCCACCAATATTTTCGGCTGCTAGTCCTGCTGAGAGAGATTCATTTAGATAAATAACGCGATCGCCTATTGCCTGAATTTTGAGAGAGGTTACAAAGTCTTCAGTCAGGGTTTCGGTAGGAATACCGCCGATCTTTTCTAAAACTTGACGACGCACCACAAAAGAAGAACCACAGCAAATAACTGAATTAGCCGCATCACGACCTGAGAGAATCGCCCCAAAAAAGATATCTTCGTCGTTGGTAATAACGCTTTGTAAGCCTAAATTATGACGGATGGGGTCGCTATTGTAATAAGCTTTATTAGTTTGTACCAGAGCAATATCTGACTGTTGAAAAAAGCCAATGGTGCGGGTAAGAAAATTGCGTGTAGGTACAAAATCGCAGTCAAACACGGCTACTAATTCGCCCTGAATTTGTCCTAAAGCGTGATTGATATTACCTGCTTTAGCGTGACGGTTATCTGGACGAGTAATATAATAACAGCCCAATTCTTGAGCCAAATCTCTCATTTCCCGTCGGCGGAGGTCATCGAGGAGATAAATTCGTTTGTGAGCATAGTCCATTCCCTGACAGCCAATAATTGTTCGGCGCAGCATAGCAGCAGGCTCGTTATAGGTAGGAACGAGAACATCTACCCAGGGTGTATATTCCCCGTGCAATACAGCTTGAGACATATAATCTGCTTCGATAGTGCGATCGCGTTCAAAAACAGCCAACAGTAGCGAAGAAATACCCAAGATCCAGCCCAAAATCTCCAAGACCAACAGAAAAATACTGAGGGTGCCGTTGAGCAAGTTATCTAAATTGAGGGTGACAAATAGCCGCCATAAAAAATAGCGTCCCAACAACAATAGCAAAATGCCCATTACTATCAATCGCAACCATTTTGGCGGATTGACTGGATATAGCTGAATTATGAGAAAAGTAACTGCAACCCCAACCAAACTAGGTAAAATTAGAGAATTGGTTTCGGGTGCAACGCTGCCAAAAGTTAGCTGACTACCCTGCCAAAAACTAGACAGTTCGGCAGTTGTTCCCCACCAATTTATATTTGTCAACAGCAGAAGCAAAATTGCTCCTGTCACCATAACTATTATTCCCTGTTCGATCAATGTCCACCAGCTAACTTTTAATTTATTTGTCACCGAACAATCTCCATCTCATGTCACGCTTAAAAACTACTTCCGCACTACGTCCTACGTCACAGAATTGTGTCGAATTAACCTCAAGCGGTCGATCTAGCTTGACTTTTACTGCTACCTGACGGCGGACGCTATCTGGTGGCGGTACGGCAATATCTCCTCCTGTTTGCACTCGTCCCGAACCTGCCCGAACCGACTCAACTTTGCCACTGACTAAATCATCATCTTCTGCACCTAATAAACGCACCTTGACAGGTTTACCTGGATAAATTTTTCCTGCATCCTGCTCGGAGAAAAAGGCTTCTACCCAAAGGTTTTGACAGTTTAATACCTCCAAAATGGGAATACTCGCTTCAGCATATTCGCCCGATTTCGATTCCACCGACCAAATAGGACCACTAGTGGGACTAGGAATCTTAGCCTGTTGATTGAGTGATAACTGGCGATCAATCTTAACTAATTCGGCTTCAGTAGTTTGCTGGCGCACCCTTGCTTCGGCAAGTTGCTGCTGCATATCATTGATATCTGTACTTAATTCTCGCTGACGAATCTCTGAATATCCCAAAGTACGAGAACCGTCCAACTGTAGTCCTGCTTCGGCAGCTTTTGCCTTTTGTTCGGCTTGTTTTACTTGAGATCGCGCATTTTTCACTTCGTTTTGAGCGCGATTAAAATTCAACTGCGATCCTTCTAACTTTTCTTGAGAAAAGACTCCCTGTTTAGCTAAATTAGCGATCCGCTCTAGATCTTTTTTAGCAGTCTTGGCAGCAAATAAAGCTCGATCTTGCTGATTTTTAGCAATATCTATTTGTTGATCTTCATAATCCACTCCCAAACCTTGTTGACTATTAGCTTCCTGGCGCAAATGGGCGATCGCCGTCAAGCGATCGCCCATTTGCGCTTCAATACCAAGTGAAGTTTGTTTTGCCTGTTCGATCTGGGAAATGAGACTTTGCTTGGCTACTTCAAGTTCACCACTTTGACGTAAATTTCTTACCGTACCAATATTTTCCCCGACATAAATAGACTCACCTGGTTGGAGATTTTTTAGCTGTAAATTACCAGCAATAGGACTGCGTACTTTGACAATTTCGGCATTAATAAATGCCTGACGACTACGCACATTTGCGTATTGCTGTTGTAGTACAAATCCAGCTGCCGTTGCTACACCCAATGCCATTATCAAACGTAAAACTCGAAATGCTTTTACCTGAACGGGAACTGATGCAGGTGGTAAAGGTTGGTATCCAGCCAGAGGTAGTTTTTCTAGTCTGGCTAGAGATGTTTTAGATTCTGGTTTGGGCAATTTGGGTAATTTATTGGATGATTTAAGATCTGACAAATTTTTCTCCACAATTATTTATTTAAAATATTCAAAAAAAATCTTTTAGGCGATCGCAACCTCGACAGTCTCTTCAACGCGACGAGGCTGTCTCGCAACGTTGAACGCTACTAAACCACTCCCATAGTTGACTTAGCAAAACAATTGTGGGCATCAAAAAACTTCAGTTGTCGGTACAGCATAGATACTTGGGGCATTTCTACCCCCGCTTGCCAAGCCGTTCTTAGGGGATTACCAAAAATAGCCTCTACTTCTAGCGATCGCCCCAGATTGAAATCTATTTTCATGCTGGTTTCGTAGTCTTTCATGGCAGCACTTTGTTTGATTCGTTTTTGAACAAACAGTTTGGGAATATATCGACCATAAGCCTTGGCTGCGATAACTATTTCCTCCATTAACTGTTCTATAGAAGTGCGAACATGAGCGTCATCAAACATTTGTTGATTGGTAGAGTTTAAAACTACCGAAAGACCATTAACAGGGATATTGCAGATTAACTTTTGCCAACGAGCCAAAAATAAGTCTTCATGTAGCTGAATCATCACACCAGCTAGAGCAAAGTCGGATGCAATCAGAGACATTCTGGTACTGACTCCCGCAGCAATATAGCCAGGAACATAATCTGCTAAAGTAATCAAACCATAGTCGAGATGACGAATATGTCCCGGTGCCACTTTGTAATTCAAAGTAAAACACACGCCCCCTATCACGCGATCGCTACCTACAATCTCAGCAATCTCCTTTTCCATACCCCAACCATTTTGCAGCACTAGCACCACGCCGTTATCTTTAAGAACCTGGGGCAAGATTTGGGGCAATAAATGATTACTGGTAGTTTTGAGAGCAACAATAACTACATCGCAGGGAGGCATCTGGCTAGCTTCGTTGTAAGCTTTGACAGAAGGTAAAGCGAAATCGCCGTCGGGAGATTCAATAATCAATCCGTGTTGACAAACGTGGTCAAAATCACGATTTAACAGAAAATGTACATCAAAGCCCGCTCTTTGTAAGCAAGCACCGTAGAAAGCACCAATCGCCCCAGCGCCAATAATGGCGTAGCTACGTCTAAAGTCATTTATCATTGAACATTTACCATTGATCATTGAGCATCTAACGCTTATTCCCTACTTTTTACTTCCCAATGACACGCCCAAGCAAAATTCTTCAATCTCTCGCGCTACTTTAGCTGGTTGTTCTACGTGTAAATAGTGACCTGCATCGGCAATGTTTACCAAATGGGCATTAGGCATTTGTTTTGCCAACAATTTTCCTTTGCGAGGAGAAATAATTACATCATCACCGCCAGTTAAAATTAAGGTAGGAATTCGCACAGAAGCGATCGCACTACTCAAATCGATTTGACTAATACCCATAAAGTCATTCGCATCTTGACTTAAACGAGTATGTTTAAACTCATTTAAAACTAAGTTTTTGACCTCTTCTGGTATTTCAGGAGCAAAACTTTGCTCTAGGGTTGCCAAATCCCATTCCCCACTAATAGCCGATGACCAAAAGTCAGGATGAAGCTGAATCTTGGCTGCTGTGGTCATCAAGATTAGTCGTGTGACTCGTTGGGGGTAAGACAAGACAAATTGTAGCCCGATCAAACCGCCCAATGATTGACCCACATAGCAAATTGGCTGTTCGATATTTAGTGCCGCCAAGAAAGCTGCTAAAAAATCGGCAACCTCTATTAAGGAATTAGGAACTGTTCCAGACGTTTCTCCATGTCCTGGCAAGTCTACCGCTATAGGACAAATGTTACTATCCAATTGAGACATCATTGGCAACCAATGACGGCTACTGCCCCCCGCACCGTGTACCAGCAAGATCGAGGATTTTGTATCACGACTAGGAAATCCTTGAGGAATTTGATAATTAACCTCGAAATCGGCAACTTTAACTATTGGCATAATATTGAAGGGATAAAGGATAAAGGATGAGGAATAAGGAAAGAAGTGCAGCTATGGCAAGAAGGCTAAAAAAACTAACCGCTACTCTTTACTTGCTACTTCCTACTCCCGTACGGGCGGTTCTAGAACCGCCCGTACCCTACTTACTACTTCTCTTCAGATTCCATCACGATGTTGGACAAGATAGTGTTCATTTTGTTGACTGACTCAATGTATTCCTTTTCGGGAACAGATTCACCAACGATTCCCGCACCAGCATTAAGATACACGCTGTCACCATATTGATAAGCAGAGCGAATGGCGATCGCAATATCTGCCGTACCGTCGCTATCTACCCAGCCAATACCACCTGCATAGAGTCCTCTAGGTCGATCTTCAAGGCGATCGATCCACTCTAAAGCCAGTTTTTTATTAATTCCTGAAACGGTAATCCCAGGAAATAGCACCTTCAAAGCATCCCACAGAGATTTGTCAGTTTTAAGCTGTCCGCCAACCCGCGAAGAAAGATGTTGAACGGTACGATATTTTTTAACTTCCATAAAGTCAAATACCTGTACAGTTTCTGGTTGACAAACTTGCGCCACCTCGTTTTGAGCTAGCCAAACAGATAAAGCGTGTTCTTTAACTTCTTTAGCATCGGTAAACAGTTCATCATGCAGCAAAGCATCTTTGGCAGGATCGGCTTCACGATGTCTAGTTCCAGCCAAAGGATTAGTAATTACAAATCCGCTAGCATTGACCTCCATCAAAATCTCAGGACTAAAACCAACCGAACGCACATCTCCTAACTTAAAACAGTAAGAACGAGCCGAGTTGTTTACCGCAGCACCCATGTTATAAGTACCCAGTACATCTAAGTTACCTTTGACTTCTACCGAACGAGAAATAATTGCTTTGTGTAATTCGCCTCGTTGAATTGCCGAAACTAGATCGCCGACTCTTGATTCATATTCTTGGTTGTCTCCCGGTTCTACCGTTGGGGGGGTTACTTGATATTTAGGCTGTTGAACTTCAACAGATATTGCCTCTAATAATTTCGAGGGAGATTTGATGCTACGAATATGTACTCCTTTATCTGTAATTCGTAGCTCAATTTCTGGCACAAAAAAGTAAAGCATCGGCTGCTCGATCGCCTTTGAGTAGGCAGAATAGAACCGAGCAATATCAAAACCGACATAGCCATAAGCCGTCCAATTTTCTACGGGTAGATGACTCAACACCGACTCTACCTGCTTGAGCGGATCGCTGACTGGTTCTGAATAAGCTTCACCTAAATAGGTACTGTAGATTGTGTCCGTTCCTACCGCCACGTCAGCCAAAGGATTAGCAACAATACGTACCTCGTTTTCCTGCTCATAAAGCATATAGTCAGTGAATATATCGGCTGCGATCGCATTTCTGAGCAGCATTTGGGGGTCAGTTTTACCTGGAACAAAAACTTCGTGATAGGTCTGTAAATTATCGGCTAGTAAATACATGATTAGTTGTTAGTTGTTAATTAAGGAAAAAAATAGTATTAAACGGCAACTGTTTCTGGTTTTGATTCTTCAACCGCCCAAGTTTCGACTGCTTCTTTAATTGCCTGCATCTGAACCCTAGTGTTGCGATTGAGGAATGCCTCTATTTTTTCTACTGACCATGCGCCTTCTGCTGGTGCGAATTTCTGCTCCCAGGTCATAACTGTACCGACGTTTTGCGGTAGCTCTTCATAAGTCCAGTAAATCTTCATCATCTCAAATGGAAAAGCCTGCTTGACTCTTTGAGCTTCGGCTTTTTTGCCTGGTTTATCGATGATGCGAGTCGAAACCCACGTGCGAGAAGGATGATCTTCTTCTGGAAAAGTAGTGAGCTGAAATGTTACTTTGTTGCCGTCTCTTTCTAAAACTTTAGCTTCTTTATACTCAGTAAATAGCTGAGGCCATAGTTCGATGTCGTTAGTCAAATCAAAAACGGTATCAAAGTCTTTGAGGATGACAATAGTATTATGGGTGTATCCAGGTAATTCTGACATTTATTTGTTGCTCCTATTTAAATTTATTAATTGAAAAAAACAGATTACTTTTCTCCTCATCCCTCATCGCTTTAAGGGACTATTCCTACTGCCCGAACCCAGCTAGCGTCTAGGTCTTTAATCTTCAAGGGAAAACAGGATACTTGAAAGCCCGTAGAGGGCAGACTATCTAAATTTGCCAAGCGTTCGATCTGGATGTATTCCCGTTCTCGTCCGTAAAAGTGGGCGGGCCAAAGGTTAGAGCGATCGCCTGTTGTCCAGAAGTCTTCGAGCATGGTTACAAAGGGGCGATCGAATCCATAGGTGTCGATGCCGATTACTTTGATGCCTTGTTTTACCAGCCACTCGGTAGCCTCTCGGCTCATCCCAGGAGCGTCGCTAAAATATTCTCGTTTGCCCCACAGCTTATCTGTTCCCGTCCAAAGTAAAACTATATCTAAGGGTTTTAGTTCGTGTTGGGCTTGCTGGAGAGCGTTTTGAATATCCTCAACGGTGATAAATTCTCCCGCTTGTTTATAGGTCAGATCCAAACGGACTCCAGGACGATAAAACCAATCTAGAGGTAGCAGGTCTACGCTGCGGGCGGGTTGACCTTCACTCTCCACACCATAGTGAATTGGTGCATCAATATGAGTTCCCATGTGGGTGGGCAAGGTTACCGTATCGAGAGTAATAAAAGCGCGATTAGGAAAATCTTCTACCTCTAGGCGACGAGGATCGGATTTGGCTCGGTTGCGAGCCTCTACCTTGCCACAAAACTCCTTTGCCCCTCGATAATGATCGAGTCGTTCTACCTTTATTTTTAAAGGTTCAGAAACAGAATTTTCGACTAAGACACTAAGATCGACTAGCTGCACTTTTGGTTTGCTCCTGTTTTTGCATATAAGCATCAATGTGGATCATTGCTTCATCGAGAGCCAAGTTAGTATCGGTAATGCCGACGATTGGTAATGCAAGTAAGATAGCTGCAATGATTTCTTCTTTAGTCGCCCCTTCTTCCATCGCTCGTTGGACGTGAGTATTAATGCCTCGCAGACCACGATGAGCAGCAAAAATGCCTAAGATAATTAATTCATTGGTTTTCATTCCCAGGGGAGAATATTCTCTTGCAGATTTAGCTAGGTCAAAAAAGCTTTGAGCCACTTCGGGGGCTTCTTTCATCATGTTTTTCATTTAATTTTCTCCTTGTTCTAAAATAATGTGTCCTTCTTTGGGTGATGGTGCTAAAGGGCCAGAGGCAAAAACCACCACAATTTCTTCATCGCCAACGTTGTAAATAGAGTGAGCCTTTCCTTGGGGAGTCAGCACTGCCTGACCCGCCTGAAAACTCACGTCTCCCACGCCTTCAACGACAATTTTTCCTTGACCTTGCAAGACATAAAAGCATTCTTCACTATGAGGATGGGCATGGTTTAAAACTTTCCCCCCAACTGGGACGGTTGCTGTCCCCATAATCATTTTGGTTGAGCCAACACTGGTAGGAGAAATCAGAACATGAATCTGACCGCCTCGGTCTTCGATAGTAGCAACGTCTTCTGGACCCATTGCCAGCTTTTGATTTTGAACTGTAGTCATAATTTGTTGTTAGGGGCAATTCGCAAATCGCCCGTACATAAATAATTTGTAATCAATTTTTCTGCACTAGCTGACGGGCTTTGAGCAAAGCTTGACGATGAATCTTTCCCGTTGAGGTGCGAGGTAGCCTCTCTAAAAAGTGAATTGCTTTTGGAGCTTTAAAGCTAGGTAAATTAGCACGAACCAATTTACGCAAACTGTCTTTTAATCGCTCAGACTCTTCAAAATTAGATTTGAGACTGATATATGCCACTGCCTGAGTTAAATTCTGTCCGCCATCAGATTCAGGAACGACAGCTGCATCTAAAACCGCTTCGTGCTGAAGTAAGATATCTTCAATTTCAAAGGGAGATACCCACTTACCGCTGACCTTAAACAAATCATCCTTGCGTCCCATGAAGAAAAAATAACCATCTTCATCGCAGATATATTTATCTCCAGTCCGCATCGTATTACCGTAGATAACCTCTCGCGTTTCCTGGTGGCGGTTCCAGTATTGCAGCATCAGACTTGCTCCCCCGACTTGGAGATTGCCAATTTCGCCTTTAGATAGGTCAAAACCGCGATCGTCTACAATCCGCACATCATAACCAGGAACTGGCTTACCGCAGCTACCAGGACGACATTCTCCTACACGATTAGACAAAAAGATGTGCAGAAATTCACTCGTGCCAATACCTTCGCAGATCTCCAGATTAAAGCGATCGCGCCATCTATGCCAAATACTTCTGGGTAGCTGTTCTGCTGCTGAAAGACATAGCCTCAAGGAACTAGCATCTAAAGAAGCAATTTCTTGCACCGCCCAAATCCCTGAATAAATTGCAGGAATGGCAAATAAAACCGTCGGTCGATAGCGATTAATATCGGCAATGATATCAAAAACATTATTGGCATCAGTCAATACCGCAGCAGCCCCAACCGCCATTGGCATATATAGAGTGTTGCCTAAACCATAGGCAAAGGGCATTTTAGCTACCGAATAGACAATATCGTCTCGATTTAGTCCGATAGTTGCCCGTGCATACTCTTCGGCACACATTGCCATACTGCGATGCAGGTGAACTACCCCTTTTGGTTTCCCTGTACTGCCAGAAGTATAGAGCCAAAATGCTGGTTCGTCTCTAGATGTGGGGGCTGGGGTAGGTACAGAATCTATCTGACTTAGTTGTTCGCTCAAGGAATTTTCACCATCAGTAAGAATAACCTGACGCAAAAACTCAAGCTTGCTTGTGGGAATACCAGCAGGAAAAAGCTGTTGCTGCCATTCTTGGTTGGTAATTAAAAACTTAGCTCGACAATCTTGCAAAATATATTGAATATCTTCAATTTCACAAGCAGTGTTAATGGGAACGGGAATTGCACCCATCCAGATTGCTCCCCAAAAAGCAAAAACAAACTCAGGACTATCAGGTAGTAAAACAGCAATGCGGTTTTCGCGTTCTAAACCCAGGTTGGATAATAATGCTGCTGCGTGACAGACTTCCTCATTAACTTTGCGATAGCTATAAACTTCATCTTGATAGTAAAAAGCAATTCTTTCACCATTTTCTCGATTAAGGTTGCTTTTGAGAAAGTAAGCCGCAATATTAAAAACCTCAGGCAGTTGTTTATAGGATAGATTCATTGCTTATTCTCTATAAATAAATGTTCAGTTAGCCAGGACGTGAACTAGTACATAATCATTACAGCTCGACCAGCTAGCAATCCAATGGGTGTAACCTAGTTTTGCTGCCTGCAATTTGGCTTTACCATAAAGCTTGATGCTTAACCCAAAGTCGGAGACGATCGCTTCTATTTCGTGCCAATCAATACCTGCTAATCCAGTTCCTAAAGCCTTGCCTACTGCCTCTTTAGTAGCAAAACAGACAGCGAAGTTTTGATAGGGTTGTTTAGCTGACTGACAGCGATCGATTTCGTCTAGGGTAAATAGCAAATTTAAAGTTTCTCGGTCATAGCGATCGATTAACTGTTTAATTCTTTCAACAGAAGCAATGTCAACGCCAATTCCCATACTCATATTTTTGATGGAAGTTGTCGAGGAAGTTTGACAACGAGTCGATAACTTAACTACTCGGTTGCTCGCAAATTTGAGGGAACTATTTCGGTTGAACAGGGTGCGCGGTTTGAGGCATGGCTGGCACTGTATTTTCATCATAATTACTGTCTGGAGAACTAGACTGGTCAACGGCTTGAACTATTTTTTCACTGATCTGTGCCAGAGTCATATCCTGGCGAGATTCTAGCTTGATGTTGATTCCCAAACGCCGTTTGAGTCCTAAAGAAATATCAACGGTTTCAGTAGAATCTAGCTGTAGGTCTTGACGAATCGAAGCTGTATCACTAAGTTCTGCTTCTTCAAAACCTAAATCGATCAGAACCTTTTTGAGTGCGGGATTTATCATTGATTGACTTTACAAATGTTATTTATATTGTTTTAGTTAGGATTGGCTACTTACTAATTACAAAGGAAGCATTAACCCCTTCGCGGGCGCGGGAGTTAACCAGAGTTCGGTTAACTGAGAGCGATTGGGCTTGGGTGACAAAATTTAGCTGGCAATCGGTCTCGGCATTGACTGACTGCATAACGGGTAGTTGCCGCGTTTCCATCGCCATCAGGCTACAGGCGACCTCAGTATTACAGCTAGCACCGTAAAGATGACCAAACAGAGATTTGGGTACAGTAAGAGGGACATCTGGAGCATCGGCAAAAACTTCTTTAATGGCTTCTGCTTCTAGGCGATCGCCTGTTTGAGTTCCGCAACCTTCAGCAAACACGACATCAATATCTTGAGCAGATAAATTGGCATCTTTGAGGGCTTTATTCATTGCCCGTTTGAATTGAATTCCTTCTGTAGGATTAGTATCGGTAGTCATGCTACCCGAAGTTACCTCGCCATAAATTTTTGCCCCCCGTGCTAGGGCGTGTTCTTCTGACTCTAAAACCAAAACCGTACTGCCTTCCCCTAAAACAATGCCCGATCGGTCTTTGTCAAAGGGCTGATAGGCGGTACGGGGATCTGCTGCACCACTAATTTCCCCTGTTTCGTAGTAGCAAACCATGCCAAAACGGGTAATAGGGGCTTCTGAGCCTCCTGTCAGCACAACATCGTTATGTCCCTGTTGGATTGACCTAACGCCGAAGTACAGACCACTAGCACCGCTAGCGCGATCGCAAACAAAGCTTTTACTATAGCCTCGAATACCATAGCGAATGGTGACGTAACCTTGGGCAGCAGTCGGAAACCAAGCCGTAGCCTGCCAGGGATTAACCATGGTTGCGCCATCGTTGTATAGCTCCTTAAAACCCCGTTCGCAGATATCCCAACCACCAGCGTTGTTGCCAAACCAAACCCCAACCCGATAAGAATCTTCTGTTTCTAGATCTAGATTGGCATCTGTTAAAGCCAGATCGCTAGCTGCTAGGGCATAATGAGTAAAGCGATCGGTTTTGACCACCAGACGGCGAGGAATAAAATCATCAGGCTTAAAATCTTGAATTGTTCCTGCCACTTTGGTCGGGAAGTTAGTCGGATCGAAGCGATCTATTTCGCCAATTGCCGACTTCCCCTCGGTCATATTTTGCCAGAATTGCTCTTTGCCAATGCCCGATGGATTAACAATTCCAATTCCCGTCACGACTACTCGTTTTTTATCCGTCATCTTTGCACTAATAAACTATTAATTTAATTACCTTTAGTAAGTTATTAGTCGTTAGTTACTAGTATCAATCGAGTAATCTCTGACTAAAAACTAAGAACTAAAAACTTTTTTAGATTGCAGCCGTTGCTTCTGCTGGTTTGACTTTTCGCAAAATTGCAGCCGAATGAATACCGCCAAAACCAGAGGCTGTTAACATAGCGGTGTTTACCTCCTTCTCTCTAGCAACGTTGGGAACATAATCCAAATCACATACAGGATCGGGAAATTCATAATTGGCAGTAGGATGAATTGTCGAAAGCTCGATCGCGCCCAAGGTGGCAACTACGCCAACTAAACTAGCCGATGAAAGAGAATGTCCGATCATCGATTTAGTAGAACTAATCGGCACTCGGTACGCTTTGTCTCCCAATACTGTCTTATAGGCATTGGTTTCAAAAACATCATTCTGTGGGGTAGAACTACCGTGGGCGTTGATGTAGTCGAGTTCTTCTGGGGCAACTTTACCCGACTCCAAAACCTTCCTCACCACAGCAGCCATCGGAATACCGTGATCGGGTAGGTCGGTCATGTGAAAAGCGTTACTGACGCTAGAGTAGCTAACTACCTCGGCATATATATGCGCTCCTCGTTTCTTAGCATGATCTAATTCTTCTAATACCAAAACCGCAGCAGCCTCGCCAATTACAAAGCCAGCTCGCTTGACATCAAAAGGACGAGAGGCTTTTTCGGGTTCGCAGTCGGCTACGGACAGAGAGCCGATTACGTCTAAAGTAGCATAGGTGAGGCTAGTTAAAGGTGCTTCGGTTGCTCCTGCCATCATTATGTTCATTTCGCCCGATTGAATTAGTTCAAAACTCAACCCCAAAGCATCTAAACCCGCAGTGCAGCCAGTAGAGAGAGAGGTACAGTGACCCTGTAAATTATACTTGCGTGCTAGTAAAGCAGCAGAATAATTAAACATACCTGCGTTATAGAAATTTTCTCCCGTTTCCACGTAGCTAATTTCTTCTGTGCCTCTATTGGTACACTGCTCGTAAATCTTCTGAATATAGGGAGTTCCACCAATTGCCGAAGAAAATATCGTTCCCAACATTTCTGGGTCTTCTTGGTTGAGATCGATACCTGAATCTTCCCAAGCCATCGTTCCCGCACACACGCCAAACTGAACCACTCGATCCTGTTCTAAAAGGTGTTCAAATTCAGTCCCCGAACAATGGTTCGATAGGTCAAAATCTAAAACTCGGCACAAAACATTACTTTTAATGCCCATCGCCTCCATTTCAGAATCGGCGGTCAGAAAGGACTCTCCCCTAATGGCGTTTTTCCAAAACTGTTCTTTGCCAATTCCTAATGGAGCGATCGTTCCAATGCCTGTAATTACAACTCGTTTCATATTTTTTGGCGATAAAAATAACTAGATTAAAGTTAAAAAGCAAATTTACTTAGGATCGATTAAGCTATCTCAAGCAGCGAATTACAATGACGGGGACACGTTAGTTCAGCAGATAAAATTGAATAATTAACCGCCAACAAGGTTTGTAGAAGACATAAAGACAGTCATGAGAGAAATCTAGAAATCTATTAGTTGAATGGTTGCAATAATTCGATACCTAAATCTAAATATTGAGTCTTCATTTCTTCTTGTAAGCTATTATTTGCTTTTGCTTACTAGTTAGATTAGTTTGTTCTTTTAAGACGTGGGTAGAAATAAAGTACGAACTTTGTTGAATCTATGTTTATTTTTTGTCTGTGTTATTCTGCTGCGTCTAAAAAATCTTTTCGTCACTCAAAAGATATTTCAACCAGGATTATTTAGATTGAATTAAATAAAACGAAAATCAAGCTTAAAATAAGCATAAAAAAGTTATATTCCACTCTTTTTATCAACGAGAGATATATTTTATAGTGTTAAATTAAAAATTCAGCTTGGAGGTAAATAGCTGTAATAATTGGTTGTTCAACAACTTAGCTGCAATCCTATCGTTCTTCCAATAGCTGTTACTTTTTTTATTCAGCAATTTGTAACACTTCGTTACTATTATGAGAATATTATTTAAATCCAAAATAGAAATTAGAAAACATTATAAACGTTCGACAGAGATCGTTAAATCACCTAGACAAATTGCCACACTTCAAAGAAATAGAGTAGTCAGACCGAATGTTTTAGATGCAAGTTCAGCCATCAAAAAATTCTCTAAGTGTTTGGCATCAACAATCGTTACTTATCCAGTTCCAGGAAAAAACGCCGTCGAACAAATATCTTATGTAGAACCTCTTCAAGATAGTGACAAAGGTTTAGTTTGGATTAATTCAGCACAATATTTTGAAAATGTACCGCCTAGTGTTTGGAACTTTTGCGTAGGTAATTATTGTATATGTCAAAAATGGCTCAAGCTGAGAGAAGGAACTACCTTAAATCGTCAAAATGTTCAAGACTATCAACGTTTGGTCATGCTGATTAGCGAAACCATTGACCTAATGAATAATGTTGATTCTCAGCTAATGCACGAGTAGATATTAACGTCAATAATTTTTTTGTATCGAGTTAACACATTACATCCAAAGAATTTAACTATGACGAAGACAGCGTGGGTGTTTCCAGGACAAGGTTCTCAAGAATCGGGCATGGGAACGGATTTAGTTAGTATACCCTTTGCTAAAGCCAGGTTTGAACAGGCTCAAAATATTTTAGATTGGGACGTAACTAAAGTATGTCTCAATGAAAATTTAGAGTTATCTCAAACACTTTATACACAACCATGCCTTTATGTGATCTCAGCTATTTTGACCGATCTGATGAAAGATGCAGGTTTGAAACCTTCTATAGTTGCAGGTCATAGTTTGGGTGAATATGCTGCTCTTTATGCAGCAGAAGTTATTAGTTTTGAGGCTGGGTTGCAATTAGTTAAGCTTAGAGCCGAATTAATGACTAATACTCCTCCAGGGGTGATGACTGCTCTAATTGGATTCGATCGCGATCGCCTTGAAGAACAGATTGCTCTAACTCCAGACGTAGTAATAGCTAATGATAATCACAATAGTCAGATCGTTATTTCTGGTACGTCGGCTGGAGTTGAAACACTATTAACAAAAATTAAATATAGACGCATTGTACCTCTTAATGTCAGCGGAGCTTTTCATTCACCGTTAATGGCAGATATATCCTTAGAATTTAATCGAACTTTGCAAACCGTAGCTTTTCAACCAGCTAAAGTGCCTGTAATATCTAATGTCGAACCATCTCCATCTAGCGAAGCATCAGTTTTAAAAACCCGTTTGATGCAACAAATGACTGGTCGAGTACGCTGGCGAGAAATTGTAAATAGCCTAGCTCAAAATGATGTCAAGAAAATAATTGAAATAGGACCTGGTGATATTTTGACTAATACGATTTTTAAAATCCATCCTGGCATAGAATTAGAAAATGTCAGTAGCAATACAAATATATCAACATCAAAGAAGCAAGTTAAATTTATAGAATCCATTTGAAATATAGTTTAACTGCATAATGTCAGTAATTAAGATACTCAAAATTGCGATCGCTTAACGCTTGAATACTTGAGCAAAAGCTTTATCCCATTGTTGCTGATTTTTGTGGGCATCACGAATATAAGGCGACCAACGAATCAAATTAATTAGCAGGTGGTTGAGTATAGAGGCAGGAGACCTCATCGGTCGAACTATATCTAAGAATAAAACTACTCTAACTTCATCCGTTTGATTCCAAGCTTCATGGGGATAAGAATCATCAAAGATGAGAGTTTTTCCTAGTTCCCAGTGGCGTATCTCGTTATCTACTTTAATACCGCATCGCTCTTGGTTTTGTGGAACTTTAAGAGCTAAATGACAACGTAAAACTCCTTTATAAGGACCTCTATGCTCAGGAATATGTTTTCCTGGCAGTAAAATTGAAAAAAAGGCAGTTTTTAGTCCAGGAATTTGTTCGATGATCCGAGTTGTTTGCGGACAATAACCACAATTTTGTGCCATTTTGACCCCATAACCATATAAGAAAAAAGTTTTCCAAAGATTATCTTTGCTGATATGGCGACCTTGTTCGGTGGAAATATCTTGAAAACGAGGTAAGTCATCAGTGTATTGCAAAATTACCTCTAACTCTTGCTTAATCTTTTGCCAGTTGTCTTCTAATATAGACACCCAGCTAAATTGCTCAGGTTTAAGAAAAGGAGTGTTGTCTACCAACGAATAACGAGCAATAAACTTTTCTAACCCCCAAATCAGATTTCTGCCGAGTTTATTACCTATCAATTTTTTAATTGAAGGTTGAGAAACTTCTACCGTTTTCATAGCTAAAAAAACCTTGATTTACTTTTGATATTAAACTTAACTGTGTATATTTTAATCTGCTAGTTTCTAGTCCTTCTTAGTACGTTTGAATTATTTATAGCTTACAATCATTCAAATCCTATATCTGTTCCTGTCCCTGCATGAACTTGAGCTAGTTTTTCATAGTTACGAGCGTGTTCAATCAGTTCTGCTGCTTGAGTATCGCTAATATCTTTAATTTTGCGGGCGGGGACACCGACAAAAAGCGATCGCGATGGTATATTCTTAGTTACAACGCTTCCTGCGCCCACAATACTTCCCGCACCCACTCTAACTCCATCCAGAATAATTGCCCCAATACCAATCAAACAACCTGTTTCTATATAAGCCGAGTGAATTACCGCCCGATGACCAACGGTAACATAATTTTCTAAGATAGTCGGCTTACCAGGATCGCCATGCAAAACTGCTCCATCTTGAATATTTGTATACTCGCCGATGATAATTTGTTCTACATCGCCCCTAACCACTGCGCCATACCAAATGCTAGCTCCTTTAGCTAAAGATACATTGCCCATTACCGTAGCGTTAGAGGCAATAAAGGCTGCTGAAGATACATCGGGAGCAGACCAATAAGAGCTTTGAGATTGGGTCATGATCTAAAATAAACTATCTAACGATATCAAAATAATTCAGCTTAATCTTATTTAGCCATGCTATAAGGTATAAAACAGAATTTTTAATATATGGATTTAGCTTTACAATACCCTGTTTTTGGTCCTGAGATTTCTTGTCCTTATTGCCGACAGACAATTCCTGCGCTTACCCTTACAGATACCTATCTCTGTAACCGTCATGGTGCTTTTGAAGCAGAGCCTAAAATAGAAGAACTGGTTCATTTATCTTCGGGTAGATGTTGGCGAAGATGGGAAGATCAGTGGTATCGTCAATATACTCATCCTGACGGTATTCGGTTTGAAATTCACGAAGCTTTAGACCTGCTTTATACCGAGGGTTATCGAGCTACGAGAGTCATTATTGCCAATCGTTATCGAGACTTGGTTAGTACTTATTTAGGACGCGCTCATCCCTGGCGAGAAGATCCTGAGTTTAGATCTCCCAAGCTCTATGGATTACCTATTAGCTTTAGTCCCCAAGAGAATGCCGAACCTTGCTGGGAGATAATCAACTTTACTTTAGAAAAAGAGCCAGGAGTTCCCCGTCATTACCCTTATCGTTTTTTGTTTGAGTAAATTAAACTAAATCATCTTCTGTTACTTTGCCATGCTGCACCATGCCTCGATTCGTACAGCAAACATTCATAAGGCGATCGCTTTTTATGAACATTTAGGCTTCACTGTCCAAGAACGTTTTACCACTGGATATACCTTGGCTTGCTGGATGACTGGGCTAGGAGGCAGAATTGAACTAATCCAAATTCCTGAACCAAAACCTGCTCCTGATGCTTTTAATGATGAGCATTATGTTGGTTATTATCATTTATCTTTTGATCTGACTAAGTTAACTACGG